>DATGIQ010000545.1:0-11019 GCA_035295665.1 Gemmataceae bacterium
GCGCCGGGTTGACCGTCACGACGCGCGTGGCCAAGAGGACCGAATCGGTGTAGGTGGTCTCGACGGCCTTGGCCAAGGGCACACTTCGCTTTGCCTGGAAGCGAATATTGCGGCGAATTAACTGGACCTTGTCCCCGACCCGCCGGAAAATCACCACCCACTGTTCGTCAAAATTCAGCGTATGGCCGCCCAACCCCAGGCCGCGGGCGATGGCCATCGGCAACAGGTAAGGCCGCTCGAACTGGTGGCTCCCGATCTCGGCATAGAGGCGGTCATCCTTCTGGTAGAGCTTGAACAGCCCATCGTATTCCTTCGCCCCTTGCATGACTTTGTGGAAATCTTCGTACTTTCGGTCGGCCGGCTGGCTGGTGGAAGGACTGCCCGAGCCGCTCGCCTTGGGAGCGACGGTGACCTCCTGGCTTATTGCCGTGGGATTGGCACCGGGTTCACTCAACACGAGAACACCAATCAAAGCGACGAACAAAAGGCGTTTCATAATGCGTCCTTCCGACAGGTTGAGGAGGGTGCTCAATTGGGTATGGGCGGCACGGGTTCTGCCTTGGCTGTGTGTAGATATCTCAGCGTAGCTAAGAAAGGGAATCTAGGCAAGGATTCTTTGCTGCGCGGAAAATCGGGTTGGCAACGAAGGCGCAGGAGGCGACAGCATCTGTGGAAGGGAAGGATCAGGATCGCGGGAATTCGCGGCCTTCGCCACACTGCCATGATTTGTTTCGTTGCGGTGTCGGCCTCGATTGCCAACTTTTTCGACAAAGTCGTTACGCACCTTAGAACCGGCAAGATTTTCCTGGATGACAAACTGTGAACTGCCGATATAGGCATTAGCATTTCCCGTCTTACGCTGATTTGCGCTGCGCGAGGGAGTGTCTTGTTACAGCGGGGTAAACACATGATGCGCTGGAAACATGTCGGGGTGGGCCTGGCGCTGATTCTCGCCGGAGCGCTCGGTTGCAAACAGCAATGTTTCTTGACCGAGTGCGACTACGAACATTACTGCAACATCGGTCTCACCAAACGGCTCGAATGCGATCCCACCGTATCCATTCAGCCGGCGACCTTGACCGTGCCAACGCCGGCCACCGTCCTCGACCCCGAACGCAAGCCACGGTACTTGTCCTTGGCGGAGGCGATTGCCCTCGCCCTGGAACAGGGCCGCGTCGGCGACCAGGATCCGACCGGCATCACCCTGACTTCGCTGATCAACATCGGCATCCCGGCCTCGTCGGACACGATCCGGGTGCTGGCCTTGGACCCGGCCATCTCGGCGAACGATATCGAGGCCTCGCTCTCCAAGTTCGATGCCCAGTGGACCACGGCCATGAGCTGGACGACGACCGATGAACCGCTCAACGGCCTGAACCAGTTCAATACCGGAAACAGCGCCCAGTTCCAAACGTCGTTGCTCAAGCCGTTACCCACCGGTGGTGTGGCCGGCATCACGTTCAGCACCCAGTATCAGCAGCTCGCCCACCCGCCCACCGGCTTCACGCTCTTGAATCCTGACTACACGCCGCGCCTCCAGTTCCAGTTTGAGCAGCCGATCCTGCAAGGTTACGGCGTCGAGATCAACCAGTTGCGGTCCACGCATCCCGGCAGCGTCCTGACGCCGTTCCCAACCGGTGGCCGGGTGCCGGGTATCTTGATCACGCGGCTCCGGTTCGATGAACAGCGTGCGGAATTTGAGCGCCGCGTCCATCTGATGTTGCGGAACGTGGAAACCGCGTACTGGAATCTGTACGACGCCTACTGGACCCTGTACAGCCGCGAACAGGCGTTGCGGCAAGCGTTTGAAGCATGGCGGATCAACAAGTTCCGCTTCGAGGCCGGTCGGGTCAGCATTCAGGACTTTGCCCAGACCCGCCAGCAATATGAGCTCTTCCGAAGCCAGCGCTTGGTGCAACTGGGGAGCGGCACGGCCAACGACGGCGTCCTGGAGCGGGAACGCATCCTGCGCAACCTGCTGGGCATGCCGGTCGAAGATGGCTTACGCCTCGTGCCCATCGACTCTCCGACACTGACGCCTTACCGCCCCGATTGGGCCACGGCCGTCAACGAAGCTCTCGCCCTGCGGCCGGAGCTGGTCATCGCTCGCCAAGATTTGAAGTTCCAGCAGCTCAACCTGATCAATGTCAAGAACCTGCTGCTGCCGGACCTGCGTTTCACCTCGACGTATGCCCTGAACGGCATCGGCAAGTCGTTGGAAGGGACGGTCGATAACGCATTCCGGAGCTTGGCGTCGGACCGGTTCATCGACTGGACCGTGGGCCTACGGTTGAACTATGTGCTGGGCTACCGCGATGCCCATGCCCAGTTGCGGCAAGCCCGGCTGAACCTGGCTCGAAGCTACGCCGTTCTGCGCGAGCAAGAGACCAAGGCCCAGCATGCCTTGGCCGTCGATTACCGTCAGCTCTTCCAGGCGTACGAGCTGATCTTGATCAACCGCGCCCAGCGCGAGGCGGCTGCGGTGCAGCTGCAAGCCCGGTTCAAGGAATTCCAGGCCGGCCGCGGTACACTCGACATCTTGCTTGAATCGCAGCGCGTCTGGGCCGATGCCCTGCGGACCGAATTCGATGCCATCACCCAGTACAACAACGCCATCGTTGGCTTCGAGTTCTCCAAGGGGACGATCATGCAGTTCGATAATGTCGTGATTGGCGAGGGGCCGTTGCCGCACTGTGCCCAGGTTCGGGCCGTGGAACACGAGCGGGAGCGAAGCCGGGCCATTCTCCTGCGGGAGCGGGCCAACCCCATTGCGACGGCATGCGACTTTGACAAAGACGCCTACGGCATCCCCGAGTTGCCGCGCGAGGAAGCACCCAGTTTGCCGAAAGTCTTCGAAGGCCAACCGCCGGTGCCGGAGATTACCGAACCGTTGCCCCAACCGAAGCCGCTGAATCCGAAGAGTTCCAAACCGGAGGATTCTGGCAAGGCCAGCTCATCGCCAACCTCCTCTGCAGAAGGCGTACCCGGAGTTATCATCCGATCCGAGCCGGCGCACCTTCCGGCCGCGCTCCCGGAGGCCTACCCGAATTCGGCGAAACGGCCGTAACGATTAGAATGCCCCTTGGGCTAACGAGCCCCGACCGTCAGGGAGGGCGGAACCATCCTCCTGACAGTCGGGGCTCGTTTTTGTGAATCTTACGCCAACAGCAACTCCCGATGCGAGTCTTCGTCTACGAATACACCTGTGCCACCGACACGGCCACCGATCCCCTGGCGGCGTCGCTCCGGGCTGAAGGATCGGCGATGCTGTCAGCCCTGATGGGAGATTTTGGCCGCATTCCGGAAGTCGAGACGTTCACGCAGCAAAGCACTGCGGCGCCCGATCACGAGGAAGTCTTTCGAAACTTGGCCGCCGCAGCCGATTGGACGCTGGTGATCGCTCCGGAGTGCAACGGCATTCTGCGGACCCGTTGCCGGTGGGTTCTCGAATCGGGAGGCCGGCTGCTCGGACCTTCCCCGGCTGCTGTGGCACTCACCAGCGACAAATTGGCGCTCTGCCAACATTTACGAAAGTTGGGTGTGCCGACGCCGCAGAGCCTGCCGTTTGTTCCTGGCCATGAATGGCCCAACCTTTCTTTCCCAATGGTGTGGAAACCACGCGAAGGGGCTGGCTCGCAGGCCACGTTTCTGGTGAGGGACGAGGACGAACTCCGAGCCTGCACGATCCAAGCTCGCGCCGAAGGTTGGCAAGGAGAGTCGCTGATCCAGCCCTTTATCCCCGGCTTGTCGGCCAGTGTTGCCTTCCTGACCGGCCGGCGCTCGTGTGTTGCCTTACTGCCGGCCGAACAATGCTTGTCGGCGGATGGCCGGTTTCATTACCTGGGTGGCAAGCTCCCGTTGGCGACCGAGCTGGCCCGGCGTGCTGTGCAGCTTGCGAAGCAAGCGGTGCAAACCGTACCGAAGCCACGGGGCTATCTGGGCGTCGATGTGGTGTTGGGTGCCGATTCGGACGGCGGCAGCGATTGCGTGATCGAAATCAACCCCCGGCCGACGACTTCCTATATCGGTCTTCGCGCCCTGGCCCAGACGAATCTGGCCGAAGTCCTGCTGCACGCCGCTGTCGGCGACGAGATTCCCCAGATCCAATGGCAAGCGGGCGCGGTCCAATTCGGTGCGGCGGGAACAGTCCAGTGGAATCGCTAAATCACCGTGCGCAGTGTTGCAGCCCACAAGCCTGACGCGCCAGCGAAGAAAGGATGGATGCCGCGGCCCTTTGCTGGCGCATCAGGCTTATGGCACTCAGGGCGCCGGCTGGACGGCGTTTGGTCTTTTCCTTTTCCGCGCGCGGTTTCCAAACGGAGCATGGGGCCGATTCGCCGAAAGCCGTTGCAACCCTGGCTACGGACGCAATCGCCAAGCTCCAATGGGAGAAATCATCCGATTCGGGAAATGCTCCGATGGTTGCCCCGATCTACGCTGCGGGACGCAGCCCGGCCTGTGGGACCATGGCTGGCGTCACTGGCGACGAGTTTCCCGATCTGGTGGTGACCAACTCCGCTACTAGCACTCCCGGTATGGTCACAGTCTTGCTGGGGAACGGCAATGGCACGTTCCAATCTCTCCAAAGTTATGCCGTCGGGATGACGCTACAGGGCGTTCTGTTCGGATGGTGGGATGATTTCGAAATCGGTGGAATCACGGCGGAGCCCACGGCGTCGGCTGCTTAGCAAAGAACGCGCGCAGTCCCTGCTTACACTCCTCCGTCAAACGTGGGGCCGCGCTGGCTTGGGCCGTCTCTTCCAGCGAGAGAGCTTGCCGGGAAAAGCGCTCGAGGAGCGCTTTGGTGCTCGCCAGCGCCATCGGGCCGCCCTCGGCCAGCGATCGGCACCAACGGTGGGCCTGGGGGAGGAGCTGGTCCGGATGGACGATGGCGTTGACCAGACCCACGCGAAATGCCTCGGCGGCATCCATCAGTTCCCCGGTCAGCAACAAGTGGCGTGCCGCACGCTCCCCGACATGGCGCAACAGATGGGGCATCACCATGGCGGCGACGAGGCCGCGGCGAACTTCGGGATAGCCAATCCGGGCATGAGGCACGGCCAAGGCGAGGTCGCAAACCGTAACCAATCCCGCCCCGCCGGCCGCGGCTGCCCCATTGACGGCCGCGATGGTCGGCTTTGGCAATGTGTAAATCACGGCGAACAAGTTGCCCAGGCGCAGCGCCTCGTTCCAAATGGTGGTCTCGGTGGCCGGCGTTTGTGGCAGATTGAATGACTCCGCCAGTTCGATCAAGTCCATGCCGGCACAGAAAACCGTTCCCGCTCCTGTCAGGATGACGCACCGGGCCGCGGGGTCCGCGCCGGCGCGGCGAAAGGCATCGATGAGTGCCGCAATCAGCTCCCGGCTGAGGGCATTCCGCTTGTCCGGCCGATTCATCGTCAACACGACCGCGGGCGCTTCGAGATGGTATTGGACCAAAGCATCACTCATGATTCACCGTTTGGGGGCGCAGCATGGCCGTGACATTCTCCGGCCGAGCAATCGACATCTGAAGCAAGGCCAACGCCAGCGTCTTGCCCTGCGTGTCAATCCGGAGCGATTCACTCGCTCCGCCGGCCAGCACGTCGTGGAGGACAAAATTGAGAGCCAGCAGATTGGGCGCCTCGTAGCGGTGTACTTGCGACGGTCCCAGGTTGGCGAAATAGTCCCGGACCACATCGGTCGTCAGGTGCTGGCGCAGCCAATCGTAACCGGCTGCGGTGTAGGCGAGGATGGCGACATTGGCATGATTCCCTTTGTCGCCGCTGCGGCCATGGGCGATGCTGCTCAGTGGTATGGTCGGTCGTGCATCCATTGGTAAATCTCGACGGCCTGCGCCACGAACGATTGCGGCGACAAGCAACGTTTTATGCCCTTGCCGGGGAGCGGGCAATTCACTGAAATTGGGAGCAACCTCAGGAACCATGGTCACGACCCCCGCGAGCTGCGATCCGATCGTCTGCGGGGGACGTGTCGGGCCAGCGTGTCCCGCGGAGGTTCTTCCGCTTCGTTCGGTCGTTGGCCAGGAAATGGAACCGAGCTAAATGATGAGGCATCATTCGGGAGCTAAACGACCTGCGTCTCCGCGCGAACGGCGCTCTTGGCCAACAGCGCCGGCCAATAGGCGAATACCTCACGCACCGGCGGCCGCCCCGAGGTGTACCCGCTCACGCCTGGCAGGCCGGATGTTACCAACGGGGCAAATTCTTTCGCGAACCGCTCCACGGCACTCCGCCGCGGATCGCGCGCACTGACCCGCAAAACGACCTCCGGCGGAGCGATGGTCGTCGTCACTACCCCCGGCACGCACGCTCCCATCCCCAAGCACTCGATGTTGCTGTGGGCCAGTTCGACGCCGGCGCGCCGTAATCGTTGCAGGAGCATTTCGCCACACACATGCGCTTTCCTGGCCGCGTCGGGACCGAATATGGTCAAAGTGCCGCTGCTCGTGAAGCCTGCGCGGTAGGCAATCGAGACCTTGTACGTATCCGTGGCCGGCTTGCCGCGCGCACCGTCCAGGCGCACTACATCCGGGCCGGCTTGCCGCAGGGTCACGCTCGTAAAATCGGCCGTCACATCCGGGGTGAGGTACGCAGCGGGATCTCCCACCTCGTAAAGGAGCTGCTCGGAAATAGTTTCCACGTTGACGGCACCGCCGCTCGCGGGGGGTTTGGTGATCGCGATCGAGCCGGCCGTTTCGATCTCGGCAATCGGATAGCCCACGTTGGCCAGATCGGGTGCCTCGGACCAATTGCACCAAAGCCCACCGGTCGCCTGGGCCCCGCATTCAATCAGGTGGCCGGCCACGGTGGCGGCGGAGAGGCGATTCCAGTCCTGCCAGTTCCAGCCGAATTCGAAAACGGCTGGCCCCACGGTGAGCGATGCGTCGGCCACGCGGCCGGTGATGACGATGGCTGCACCGCTGGCCAGCGCCGCTACGATCGGACGGGCGCCCAGATACGCATTGGCGCTGACCACGCGGTCCCGGATCGTGATGAGCGGCTGGCCGGTGTCCAGGTTGGCCAAGGCATGGCCGGCCGCTAACAGCTGGTCCAGATGCGGTAAGAGATCGTCGCCGGCGACCATGGCGATCCGGCGATCCTTTAATCCCGCCCGATCAAGCAGAACCCGCGCCTTGGCTGCACAGCCGGCCGGATTCATGCCACCGGCATTGGTCACGACCTTCAGTCTGGGCTGAGCCTGGAGCACGGGGACGAGCCGCCCGAGGACATCCAGGAAGTCCGTAGCAAAGCCGAGCTGGGGATCCCGCTGTTTCTGGAGCGCCAGGATCGACATGGTCAGCTCGGCCAGGTATTCCAGCGTCAGATAATGGAGTTGGCCGGCGCTTGCCAGCAGCACGGGGGCATCGAGGTTATCGCCCCAGAAACCGCAGCCGTTGCCAATGCGAATTCGGTCCACAAATGGATCTCCTGCACCACCGGCCAACTCCGCTCGATCCCCCCGCCGCGGCCTCAACTGGCGGCGTCGAGCGTGGCCACGGCCAACGCCATGCGGCAACCGTTGGCAAACTCGGCCAGGTCCACAAATTCCTCGGCCGTATGGATATTGTTTTGGCCGGCGCCAAGGGTAACGGTCGGGATGCCGTGGCGCACCAGCCAGTTGGCGTCGAGTCCGCCGTTGGTGACGCGCACGGTCGGCTTCAATCCGGCCCATTCGGCCGCGGTCAGGGCGTGCCGCACGACCGGTTCGGTCAGTGCGAGTCGGAACGGATGATAATCGTGGCGCGTCTCGAAACGGACCTTGGCACAGCGGCCCCGGTCGTCACAGACCTGCTTGGCAGCGGCGTGAAACGCATCCCGGTACGCCTTGGAAATGGTCCGGACAAACCGGCGATCATGGCTACGGGATTCACCTCGGAGGATGGCATGATCGGTCACGACGTTGGTGGCCACGCCGGCGCTTCGGCCGTCGGTTCCGCCAAAACTGCCGACATTCGCCGTGCCTTCGCGTCCATCCTTGGAAATCTTGCCAAACCACCCGTCCTGGTATGCCTGGGCCAAGGCAAGCGAGGCCACCATCGTCGCCGAAATGCCTTGCTCTGGATGAACCCCTGCGTGGGCTGCCTTGCCGAACACTTCAACCTGCCACCGCTCGGCCCCTACCGCGCCGATGGTGAGCTCGGACGCCGATCGGCCATCGAAGTTGAATGCCTCGCGTGGATGACCCAGCTCGGCCGGGTTGACATGGCGAGCGCCCCACAACCCGCTCTCTTCCCGCACGGTGAAGAGCAGGGTCAGGGGCGGATGCGGCAGCCGCTGCTCGCGCAGCGTGGCCGCGGCATTCACCAAACACGCCACACCGGTGCGGTCATCGCCGCCCAGCGCTGTCGGCCCGCCGGCCACGATACGGTTGCCTTTGCGCTGCGGTCGGGCACCGGCACACAGGGGAACGGTGTCGAGATGTGCCATGAGAAGCCGGCGCGGACCGGACCGCGTCCCCGGCAAGGTGACGATCAGGTTGCCCGTCTGCGTCGGCAGCGGAATCCGCTTGTTGGCTTGATCGAAGCGGATCGCTCTGCGCGGGATCCCGGCTTCAAGCAGAGCCTGGACCACTGCCTTGCCGATCGCCGCCTCCTCGCCCGTCACGCCTTCAATGGACAGGAAATGTAGTAGGCGATCGACGGCTCGATCGGTGTCGACAGAAAAGTCGAGTGTTTGCATGCTGTCTTTACGAATGCTCGGCTGCCTTGGCCGTCTGAAAAACGGATTCACACGGGAATTGCAATCCGGGAAGAATGCGCGTTTGATCAATTTCGCCGGGGCGTACCATCCGTTCCCGCCACCGCCCGCCGACCCGTTGCAGCATGAGCATTCCCTCCTTGGCGAGATCAAAGATCCAGTGTTCGAGCACACCAAAGGCCAGGTCTTCCTCCCGCTTTTCCTGGTAATCGCGCAGCTCGGAGCCGGGGGAAACCACTGCGATGACTAACTCCAAGTTTGACCGCGGCTTTGAGCATGGATTCACCACCTGCTGCGAGTTTACCGGCCGCTTTCGCCTCCTACAAGCTCACGTCCAAACTGTTCCCCTACGGCCAGCATTGCTCGTCCCGGAACGGATCGGTAGAGTGGGAGTAACTGTTTCCAACAGAATCGTGGAGGAAAGTTGTATGCTTGGGCGATCCGCTCCCTATCTGCTTGCTGCCGTTGCCTTGGCGTGCGTCGCGCCTCGGAGTTGGGCTGGCTCCTCCAACAGCCTCATGGACATCTCCCCCGACGGCGCCTGGCTTCTGGTCACCAACTCCGACAACGGCACCGTGACCGTGGTCGATGTCGCAGCCCGCCGCGCGGTCCGTGAAATCGCGGTCGGCGATAAGCCGGAAGGCGTGTGCTGGATCGGTGGTGGACCGCTCGCAGCGGTGACGGTTTACCGTGAACGCCTGGTGGTCTTCTTCAATGCCGAGGATGGCCAAATCGTCCAGAAGCTGACGGTGGCCGATGAACCGTACGGCATCGTTGCCAACAAAGCCGGCACGAAGGCATGGGTTACCCACGAATATCCGGGCCTGGTGAGCGAAATCGATCTGCAACAACGGGCCGTCCTTCGTGCTTCCCGTGTGGGGGCGTTCCTCCGCGGCCTGGCCCTGAGCCCCGATGAGAGCCGGCTGTACGTCACGGAGTTCTACACGGCCATTCTCCACGCCGTAGATCTTCGGCCGGATGGCCAGCTCGCCGGGGTCGATTCTTGGAAAGGACACACCGCTGATAACCTCTGCCGCCAGGTTGTCCTGCACCCGCGCCGGCCGAAAGCATACCTATCCCATATCCGCTCGAAGATTGAACGCAACGATGGCAATGGCTCGATTTTTCCACACCTGTCCATTTGCGATCTTGTTCCGCCCAACGGTACGAAGCGGCGCACGTCCTTCGCGCTCGATACCTACAACGGTGTCCGCGTGGTAACCAACCCGTGGGAGTCGGCGATCTCTCCCGATGGCAGCCGGCTCTACACGATCTATGCGGGCACCAATGACATGAACATTTCCGAGGTCATTGATGACGATTACCGGGAGATCGAGCGGCTCCGCGTGGTGAACGTAGGCAAGAATCCTCGTGCGGTCCGGGTCAGCCCGGATGGGAAAACCGTCTTTCTGTTGAACGCTCTCGATTTTGCGGTCAGTTTTTACGATGCACAGAATTTCCAACGGCTGGCCACCGTCTCGGTGTGCGCCCCGCCCAAGACGCCGGAGTGGGTCCGGGGCAAGATCCTTTTCAATACTGCGTTGCCACCGATGACGAGCCGGCTCTGGATCGCTTGTGCCTCGTGCCATCCGGACGGCCACGCCGACGGCCGGGTCTGGCAAAACCCCGAGGGCTTGCGGAAGACGACCGCCTTGTTCGGCTTGGCCCACACGCACCCTCTGCACTGGTCGGCCGACCGCGATGAGGTGCAGGATTTCGAGTACACGATCCGGAGCCAATTGATGCGGGGACGCGGTCTCCTGGACGGTCCGATCAAGCCGAAAGCGGGATTTAACAAAATCGAACTGGAGGAGCAATTGGCCGGTCGCTCCAAGGACCTCGATGCTTTGGCAATCTACTGCAACTCGTTCGATTTCACGTTGTCGCCGCATATCCCGGCTCCGGGAAAGCTTTCCGCAGCCGCGGAGCGCGGCAAGGCGCTCTTTTTCAGCAAGCAGGTCGGCTGTGCGGAGTGTCATCATGGCCCCTATTACACCGACAGCAGCTTGCAGAAGCCGTTCAAGCTCCACGATGTCGGCACCGGCACGAACGATCCCTCCGAGAAAATGGGACCGGCCTACGACACGCCGACGCTCCTGGGCATCTACCGAACACCACCGTACCTGCACGACGGCAGAGCGAAATCCCTCCACGAAGTTCTGACGACCTGCAACAAGCAGGATGAACATGGCCGGACCAGTCAGTTGAAGCAGGAGGAGCTGGACGACCTGGTGGAATTCTTGAAGTCATTGCCCTACGAGAAGCCGCCGAATGAGACGCCAAATACCGTGAAGTACCGGGTTGTGCCGAGTAACCACTG
>DATGIQ010000546.1:0-12298 GCA_035295665.1 Gemmataceae bacterium
CTGCTCTTGCGGCTGGGGCCGGGCTGGCAACCGGAGCCGCGCCTCCACCAGGCGCTCGCCGTCATCGCCGCCTTGTTCATGGTCTGCGCAATTTTGCGCTTGGCACGTTTCAACATCGAGTCGACGCTGGAGCCGACCACTCAGAAACGCTTCCGCGGCCTACCGTCTCCCGGTGCGGCTGGCTGCGTGGCTTCGCTGGCAATCCTCCGCAGTAGTGAGCAATTCTTGAGGTGGTCCGCCCTGGATCCGGAGCTGGCACGCAAGGCCATCGAGATCTGGTCGACTCTGGGCGCGTTGTGCGTTGCCCTGCTCATGGTCTCGCGCGTTCCTTACCCGCATCTGACCAAGCAGATTCTGCGCGGCCGGCGGCCCTTCCGGCACGTCGTCCAGGTCATCATCGCCGTCTGTGTGATTGTCCTGATCTGGGAGCTGGCGCTGGTCTTGCTCTTCTGGATGTATGCTCTTGTCATGCCGCTCCGCTACTTGTGGGTGCGCACCCTGCACCGGGCAACCGCTCCGCCGCAACCAGGATGGGATGACCCTACTCCCCGTTAAGACACGTGCAGAAAACAGCCGGTGCGCTGGCAGGAACGCCAGTCGCTCCCAGCTACTCCTGGGCGCTTACAACTTCGCCGCCACACCGCGTGGACAGTGCCGGCAAAATGGGGTTGGCCTGGTAAGACAGAAATCGGACCGAGCCATCGGCGAAGAGCCAGTTGCCTCCACCGGGATGCGCACTCCAGAAGTGGTGTGTATCACAGTTGTTGTTGTCACTGGCCCGGTAATTTTCAGGAAGCAAGCGGGTGCAGAAAACGGGGGGTTGATCAGTTGAAGTCCCGTAGACGGGAAACGTATTGCGCACTCCCAGTGAGGCATCGAACGCACTCCACGTCCACCAGCCCCAAAAAAGATCCAGAGACGGTGGTCGTTCGCCCACGAGCACCGTCGTGCTTGTGCCATCCGTGATGTCTGCGATCCGTGTTCGGGAGCTTTCGTAAATGACTCCATCGCACCTGGGCCGACCCGAGGGCGCAAATGGATTCCCATTGAAGGTCATGGTTCCTGTAACAGCCAAATAATCGGTCAGTCCCTGCCTGCCGAATCCCTCGTTGCCGGTGTAGAAATTCATGGCGCGATTGTCCGAAGGACATGCGTAGATCGGCACATGCCGTTCGTGGTAGGTGGAATACCCGGCTTGATCCAAGTTGTTTTGCTCGATGAAAGGGAGGATCAACGTGGCCCAGCTTTTCGTCAACACCACGCGATTGGGATTCGTCGAATCCGGCGTGAGACTTGGGTCGAGGAATAATGCGCGTGCATCGTAAGCTTGGGGGAAAGTGCGGTACACATCGTGATAGCCGTGCATCGCGATGCCGATTTGCTTCAAATTGTTCACGCACTGAGTACGGTTGACGGCTTCGCGAACTCTCTGGACGCCGGGAAGAAGCAGCGCGATCAGAACCGAGATGATGGCTATCGACACCAGTAGCTCAATCAAAGAAAAGCCGTTTGAATGGTTGATCTTGCTGCGGTCGAAGAAGGAATGGACCATGGCAGAGTTGCTCCGCTTCCGGGCGACCTGTCAAAAAATGTCAAGCGAACACTGTGCCAATTCCGCGGGCAGTTGCGAATCTCAAATGTCGGGGATGAGACAAAGGTATGCACGACCGATGCTGGCCCACTAATCAGTACGAAGCGCACCTCAGGTATTCCTCAAGATCGCAAGAATACTGCGAAGCAGAAACTCTAGCCTTGCACGATCCTGATACGAGGTGCATCGATCGCTACCGGTTACCGCTCTTCCCGACAGTCTCATCAAGGACACGCCGCATTGCCGCCGCCACCGCGCGCGGGTCTTGTGCCTGGCAAATTGCCTGGCTGACCGCAACCCGGCGGGCTCCAGCGGCGACGGCGGTAGCGATCGTATCGAGACTAACCCCGCCAAGAATGAATGCCGGAAGTGAGGTTTCTGCCGTGGCGAGCCGGATGAACTCCAGCCCGGCAAGCTCATCAAAGTGTTTTGTCATGGAAGCGAACGCTGGTCCAACGCCCACGTAGCTGGCCCCATCCAGTATGGCCTGCCGAACTTGCTCCACCGTATGTGTGCTGACCCCAATCAGCATGTCCGGTCCGGCAATTCGGCGTGCGTCCTTGACGGAAAGATCTTCCTGACCCAGGTGGACACCATCGGCCTCGGCTAGGCGGGCAAGGTCGGGTCGGTCGTTCAGGATGAAGAGCACGCCTGCCTTTTGTGTCCAGCGGCGGACCTGCCGGGCACGCTCCAGGAGGGCACGATCATCCAGCTCCTTTTCCCGCAGCTGGATCATCTGGGCTCCGCCTGCGGCAGCTTCCTGAATTGTCCAGTCCAGTCCAGCCCTACAATGCGAGCCGGTTACCAGGATGTAGAGTCGTGCCTCGGCTAACCGCCGCCGGGCCATCCCGCCCAACACGATTGCCCGTTCCAGCGTATAACTGCGGTAACGGAGCTGTTCCAGGGCTGCGCCCAGCTCAGGGCTGCACAGCTTGCCGAACTCCTCCAGGCTTCGCAGAGCTTCTTGCAGTCGTTTCAGGTTGGCATGGACCACCGCGTGCAGTGAAAGCCGCTCTTGCTCACGTGCTGTGGAGATGTCCGTGCCAATATCGCGGAGGGTTTCGCGCGCTTGCAGGAGGAGATCGGAAGGGAGAACCGCTAATGTCTCTGTCAGGTCGTGGCGAAGCTGTTTCAATTCTTTGCTCAGGAAACGATCCTCGAGGTTGAAGCGGCAATAATCTTCGATCACCCGCAGCGCTTCCCGCGCGCGATTGCTGTCGGCGTCAAGGATGCGTGCGGCATCCATCCGCTCCGTCGGATCCACCAGATGCAATGGTTCATCCATCGGCAGAGCGCGGCAGGCAGATGTCATCTCGGATTCCAGCTTGGCATAGTCGAGCCCGACCGAAACGAGCTTCTCCCGGAGAGCCTCTTCACGCTGGAGCAGAGCCAGCAGGACGTGGTCACTGGCAATCGTGGCGTCGCCGGCAAGATCGTTCGCCCGGGCCCGGGCATCCTGCATGATCTCTTGCGTCTGGGGATCTACGGGCACGGGGGCGGACCGATCAGGCTCGGCGCGATTCTGGCCGGCAAAGGCTGCTTGGATCACTGAGGCCGCGGCTCCAAAACGCGCCAACAGCAAAGCTGCTTTGCCCTCTTCTTCATTCAGGAGGCCGAGGAGGAGGTGGCATGGTTGAACCTCCGTGGCACCGAAGCGGCGTGCCCATTGTTGGGCCGCGTCGAGCGCGCGCGCAACCGCTGGCGTGAGATCTGGCAGGATCAAGCTGTAGCCCCTGGATGGGAAAACTCTAGCGATTTTAAGACCCGTGCTCCCCGGATAGTTTACCGAAAAACCAGGGGATTGGAATGAGCGCCGGCCGGCCAAACCGCACGGAGGGACTGGGCCGTCTGGAGCTATCGTGAATTTGCGCACTTGCCCGCTTGTGCTTGCAGAAAGAGAAAGTTTCGAGCCGATGCTAAAGCTGATAAGTGGGTGGAACAGAGAGTAATCTGGACCCAATTCTTTAGCACCCAGCAACGAGGCCGAACAATCATGGAGCACGCTACACGGAGGTGGCAGGGGCGAATCACGATTTCCAGGGGATGGGCGAGTTGCATCTTGCTGCTTCTGGGGTTTGGTTCTTTGGCCGCCCAAACGCAATCGAACCCGACCGTTTCACTCCTGACGCTGGGCGACTGTGTGCGGATCGCTCTGGAACAGCAGCCGGCCCTGGCTGCCCAGCGGGCCAGCTTGGCCGCGGCACAGGAAGGATATCGCGGGGTCCAGGATCTCTGTGTGCCGACCTTCCTCGCGCGCGACCTCCCCATTCGCCGCAAACAGTCCTGCCTGGGAATCACCATCGCCTATGCAGGCCTCTGTCAGGCAGAGTGGGAAACAGTCTACGCCGTTACCCGCACCTACTTCGGCGTGGTCTATGCCCGGCAGCAGCTCCGGGTTGCCGATGATCTGGTGAACAGCCTCCGATTCTACCAGGAACGAGTCCGCGACCTCGTCAACAAGGGTGAAAGCCCCAAGGACTGGACCACGAGCACGGTGGACAAAATTACCATTTATCTGGAGCTGGCGGACGTCCGGAGGGCGGAGGCTCTCCGTGGCATCGATCGCGCAATCGCCGCCTTGCGGGAGGCGATGGGCGTTGGTCCGGAAATGCCCCTCGACGTGGCAGACCAAAGCCTGCCTGTCCCCAACGTGGGTGCGAATCGAGGGCAGATCGTGGCCTTGGCTCTGGGCCGGCGCGGTGAACTGGTACAGGTCGTGACCGCGGCCGAAGTTGCCGATCTGGAGGTGAATGCCCAGGGAAAGACTTTTCGGCCGACCGCCCCCACGTTTGCCTCCGGTGCCGACATCCATGCTCGCCCCGTACCGCAGGGGATCAGTAACCACGAATATCGGCCAGGAGCCACGGGGCTGGAAATGCCGCCCAACCTTGCCGGGACCCGCTCGTCCCGCATCGAGCATGCACGCGATTTGAGTGCCCGGGCAGCCGCGGTCGTGGACAAGACGCGGAACCTGATCGCCCTGGAAGCGGAAGATATGTACTACAAGTGGGAAGAGGCGACGCGTAAAGTGCCGCAAAGCGACACGGCCGAGCAGGCCGGCAACCGCCTGGCCAGGAACACGCGCGAAGATTTTCGGGCCGCCCAGCGCGTGAAGATCGAAGATATCTTGACCAATGAAGCCTTGGCGGCACAGGCTGCGGCTGCGCACAATGAGGCTCTCTACCAGCTCGTGGTGGCGCTGGCCGATCTCCAGCGCGTGACGGCCGGCGGGTTCAATCCCGGTTTCGCCGCTATCGATTGCACCGCTGGTACGCCAAGTTTGGGCGCGACACCATGACCGCCTGGCAAAAAGGTGGAAAAGCGTCAAGAATTTTTTGCACCAGACCCGTTGCCGATGCTAAGCTTTCAGTGCCACGTTTGCCGATGCGTCACGCAACATTAACTTCGGTGAGGGATGCTTGCAGAACGGAGATCTCCCGTTCGATGGCGCGGAGCGATCGCAAGCCCGTCCCAAAGAATTTGCTTGACACGTTCTAGGAAAGTACTTCTAATCAATTGCAGAAGGCTGGGCTGATCCAGCCCCCCGGGACAGCAGAAGAGGAGCAGGGGTCATGTTCGCGTACGGAACGAGAGTCCTCGGAGCCGTTGCGCTCCTGGCCGGGTTTTCCGCCATTTTTTCCGCAGATCTCAAGGCCGGCAACCGGGGGGCACGAACCGGCCCGGTGCGAATTGGCCTGATTGCGACCCTGTTCAGCGATATGCCGGAGCCGATCGTGATGGCGATGATGCAGCCGTTCGGCGCTCTCATGGAGGAGCAGACCGGCGTAAGTGGAGAGCTCGTGGCCTGTGGCGATGCGGAGGATCTCGGACAACAGCTGACGGAAGATAAAGTCCAGCTGGGCGTCTTCCACGGAATCGAATTTGGCTGGGCCCGCCAGAAGCATCCCGAGCTGCGCCCGCTCGTGATTGCCGTCAATCAGCAACGCAGTCTGCACGCGCATTTGGTCGTCCGCACCGACAGCAAGGTGGACAATCTGGGCGACCTTCAGGGCAAAGTCCTGGCGTTGCCGAATCAGACGCGCGAGCATTGCCGGATGTTCCTGCGGCGCCGCTGTCAGGAGTGGAAGAAGGAGCCGGCGAACTTCTTTTCGAAGATTACCAACCCCGCCAATGTCGAAGACGCCCTGGACGACGTGGTGGATGGCGCGGTGCAGGTTTGCGTGGTCGATGCCGTCGCATTGGATTGTTACAAGCGGCGCAAACCGGGGCGCTTTACGAAACTGAAAATCCTGCATTCATCGGAAGCATTTCCCGCCGCGGTCGTGGTGTTTCGACCGGGAATCCTGGAGCAGGCAACCTTGAAACGTTTCCGGGAGGGGATGCTGAGCGCCAACCGCACCGTGGTGGGGAGGCAACTGATGACACTCTGGAAGCTCACTGGCTTCGAAGCAGTTCCGTCGGACTACGATCGAACTCTGACGGAAATCGTGAAGGCGTATCCGGCCCCCGCACCGAGCGGGAAGTGAGGGGCGAAGGGGTTGGGTCGAGCCAAGCTCGACGTCGTGAATCGCTACGCCGCCCTGGTTTCTTGGCCAAAGATCTCATACAGCACCGGCAGCACCAAGAGCGTCATCGCCGTGCTGCTAATCACGCCGCCGATGACCACGGTTGCCAACGGCCGCTGGACTTCGGCGCCCATGCTCGTCGCCAGGGCCATCGGCAGGAACCCCAGACTTGCCACGAGTGCCGTCATCAACACCGGCCGCACCCGCGAATGGGATGCTTCTTCGATCGCCTCGGCCAGCCCTTTCCCTTGGTCCAGCAAATGCCGGATAAACGTTACCAGCAGCATGCTGTTGAGGACGGATACGCCGGACAGGGCGACGAAGCCGACGCCCGCCGAGATCGAGAACGGCATCTCACGCAGCCACAGCGCCATCACGCCGCCGACACAGGCGAACGGCACAGCGCTGAAAACCAAGCAGACATCACGCAGGCTGGAGAACGTCAAGTGCAACAGGGCGAAAATCAGCAGGAGTGCCAGCGGGACGATGAAAGCCAAGCGGCGCCGGGCCCGCTGAAAGTTTTCGAATTGGCCGCCCCATTCCATGCGGTACCGGCCTCCCGGTGGCAGATGAACTTGGTCTACGACCTGCTTCTGCGCGGCGGTGATGAAACTCTCGATATCGCGGCCCCGAACATTGCACTGCACGGTGACCCGTCGCTGGCCCCACTCGCGCGAAATCTCCGCCGGACCTTCCTGCACGTCCACGGAAGCGAGGCGGGATAGCGGCATCCGTTCGCCGGATGCCGTGGTCACCAGCAAGGCACCGATCGCCTCGGGGCTGGAGCGGTATTGCTCAGGAAGTCGAACCGTTAGCGGGAATGGAATCTGTCCCTCGATGACTTCACCCTGCGGCTTACCGGCAAGCGACTCGATCAGGTCCAGGACGACCCGGGCCGGGATGCCATAGCGGGCCAACTCTTCCTGACGAACGCGGACTTGCAAGACCGGTTGACCATGAAGCTCCTCCAGCCGGGTCACGTCACGGCCGCCGTCGATTGACTCCAGGATCGCCCGGACCTGCTCCGCGGCGGCGTCGAGCGTGTTGAGGTCGTCGCCGAAGATCTTGACCGCCACGTCGCTGCGGACGCCGGAGATCATCTCGTTGACCCGCTGCTCAATCGGTTGGCTAAACGAGAGCGTTTGGCCAGGGATGATGCGCAGCTCCCGCTCGATCCGCTCGACCAGTTCATCTTGCGATTGGATTTCAGGACGCCATTGGCTGCGCGGTTTGAGGCTAATGAAGAAGTCGGTCTCTTCGATGCCCATGGGGTCGGTGGCGATTTGGCCCGTTCCGCATCGGCTCCAAACGTGCTCGACCTCGGTGGGGAATTGTTCGTGCACGATTCGTTCCATGAGCGTGTTCAGGCGGAGGACCTCGGCGAGGTCCGTGTCGGGCGACCGCTTCAGGGTACCAACCAGGGCGCCTTCGGACAGGCGTGGCACAAACTCACCGCCCAAGTTGAGGGCCAGAAAGACGGCGCCGCCGAGCGCCGCCGCGGCCAAAACCAGAACCAGCCCGCGCAGCCGTAACGAAGCCCGCAGAAGCGGGGCATACATCCATTCTGCCAACCGCACCAACCACGGCTTGTGCGCGCTCAGCCGCCGGGGCAGCAGCAAGCTCGCCAGCACCGGCATCAGGGTCAGCGAAAAAACCAGCGAACCGGCCAGGGCGAAGATCACCGTCAACGCCATCGGGCGAAACATCTTCCCCTCAACCCCTTCCAGCGTCAGAATCGGCAAATAGACGATCATGATGATCAGCTCGCCGAACATGGTCGGGCCGCGGACTTCGACTGCGGCATCCCGGACGATTTCACGCCGGCTTCGTGCCCTGCTTGCGTCCTTATCCAGGGAGGAATGGGAGAGATGCCGGACCACGTTTTCAACCATTACCACCGAGCTATCAACGACCAATCCAAAGTCGAGCGCCCCCAGGCTCAGCAGGCTGGCGGCGATGCCGAATTGAAGCATGCCGCAGAACGCGAACAGCATCGACAGCGGGATGGCCGACGCCACGATTAGCCCAGCACGCAGGTTGCCCAGGAACAGGAACAGCACCGCGACGACAAGCAGCCCCCCTTCGAACAGGTTGGACCGCACCGTGTCGATGACGTGGTTGACCAGTTCCGTGCGGTCGTAGAGCGTTTCGACCTGCACGTCAGCCGGCACGGTCGGTTTAACCTGCTCGAATTTTTCCTTGAGCCGATTAGTCACGGCATAGCCATTTTCGCCCATGAGCATGAAACCAAGGCCGAGCACCACGCAGCCGCCGGCATCGGCAGTGACGCCGCCGGGCGGCAGACCATGACCGATCTCGACCTCGGCCACGTCGCCGACTTTGATTGGCACGCCTCCCTTGGCGGTCACGACGATATCCCGGATGTGGGCGACATCGTGAGTCCGGGCGATGCCGCTGATGACCAATCGCTGGCCGGAGCGGTTCAGGTAGCCGCCGCCGGCACTTAAATTGTTGTCCCGCACGGCCTGCACAACCTGTTCGAACGTCACGCCGTGCTTGATCAGCCCGCGCGGATCGATGCGGACCTGGTATTCCTTTTCGTATCCGCCCCAGGAATTGATTTCGGCGGTGCCGGGCACCGTGCGCAGCGCCGGACGGACGACCCAGTCCTGGATTGCCCGCAGATCGGTCAGATCCCGGCTGGGGCTCCGCAACATGTAGTGGAAGACTTCGCCCAGGCCGGTGGCGATCGGTCCCATCTTGGGTCGTGGCCGGCCCTCGGGGATCTCCAGGTTGGCCAACCGCTCGCTCACTTGCTGGCGGGCAAAATAGATGTCGGTACCGTCTTCGAAGCTGACGACAACTTGGGCCAGGCCAAAGCGGGTGATGGAGCGCACCTCCTGTAAATGCGCCAGCCCGCCGAGCGATTGTTCCACGGGAAAGGTCAGCTGCCGTTCCACTTCTTCCGGTGCCAGCCCCGGGGCCGGGGCGTTGATCTGCACCTGGACCGGCGTCGTGTCGGGAAAGGCGTCGATATTGATCGCGCCGACGACGCTGAGGCTCCCGCCGATAAAGATCGCTGTCGCCAAGAGGATCAAGAGGCGATGTCCGAGGGACCAGTCGATGAGCTGATTAAGCATAGGGAGGACTCAAGCGGCTTGCAGACCGCCACGAAAACTTCGCTCAGTCTTTTTCACCGCTCTCGTTGAGGAAGAGCTGGGACCGTAACATATGGCTGCCGTTGGTAGCCACGATTTCCCCGGTCTGGATACCCTCGACGATCTGAGTATACTCGCCGTCACGGAGCCCCGGACGCACGGGACGAGGCTCGAAGGAAAGTGTGTCGTTTTGCTGGACAAAGACGAGGGCGTCCGCGCCCTTCCACTGAAGTGCTGCGGAAGGGATGGCAAGGACCTCCGGCTCCTCGGCGACAAGGATTCGGCCCGTGCCGAAACTGCGGGCCCGCAATTGGCCGTTGTCGTTTTGCACCTCGGCACGGACCCGAACCGTCCGTGTCTTATCGTCGACCTCGGTGCTGATCCACGAAACCGCTCCTGTCGCTTCCACCTCGAGTGTGCCGTCCGGCCGGAAGGCGATCCGCTGTCCCTTGCGGACCTGTGCGATGTCCTCTTGGCGAACGTCCAGCATCACCCACAAACGGCCGAGATCCGCAACGGTGAACTGGGGCATGGCACTGCTGACCACTTCCCCCTCGACCATGTCCGAACGAATGACGACACCATCAAACGGTGCTACCAGAGGCACCAGGTTGGCCGTGGTCGAGAGCGGATCCAGAGGCCGTGTGATCGACTCCGGCAAGCCAAGAAAGCGGAGGTAGCTGGTCAAGCGATCATCGGGCAGTGTATTCACTTCGTCTAAATGGATCGGTAGGCCGAGATTGGCCAAAGCTTGCTGGGCGCTGAACAGGCGAATGCGGGCCTCGGCGACGGCTGCCTCGCTTTCCCGAAGCGTCCGTTCCGGCACGGCGCCGCTGGCATCGGCTCGTTTTTGCCGTTCCAGGTTGTCGGTTTTGAGCTGGAGCGAGCGGAGTGCCTGGAGGAATTCCGCCTTGGCCCGGCCGACTTCGGCGGCGTCGATCAGTCCCAGAACTTCCCCTTTGCGGACCGCCTCGCCGACCCGCTTGTAAACTTTCCAAACTGCGCCGGGGGCCCGCGTGGATAATTGGGCCATGCGTGTCCGATCGTATTCGATGGTGCCGTTGGCCACCACCGATTGGCTCATCGGCCGCTTCTCCACCGCTGCCGTCTTGATGCCGCTTTTCTCCATTGCTTCGGCGGATGCAAACCGAACGCCCCGTTGTGGCCCTGACTCGGACAGGGCTATCGTGGGAACAGGTTTTTCGGCCGGCTGGTCCGCACTTTCGCCCGCCTTCCAGAGTTTTGCCGCCTCGGCGAAGTTCCATTTCGTCACATGGCCGACAATTGCCAGGGCACCCAGTACGCCCAGTACTGCAAGGGTAGGCACCACAGAAATGGCCGAGCGGAAGAATTGGAGGATACGCGCGCGCATGGCAGGTTCGTCCGAGGATGCTTGATTCCGCTTCTCATTCTATACCAACATTTTCTTCTTGTATCGTACGTTTTGGCATGGCAGGACAAATCGATTGTCTCTGGCAGCAGGCGATAACGATGATCACAAAAATCATCTCCGGAGGACAGACCGGGGTGGACCGGGCGGCTCTGGATGTAGCTCTGGAGCTCGGACTGCCGTGTGGCGGATGGTGTCCCCGAGGACGCCGTGCGGAAGATGGTCCCATCCCACAACGCTATCCGCTCGCGGAAACCTCCTCACGGAGCTATGCCCAGCGAACCAAACGTAATGTGCTCGACTCGGACGGCACCCTGGTCCTGACCCGTGGCCGCCCTGGGAAAGGAACCGCGCTGACGATTCAAATCGCCGCGGAGAACCAAAAACCGCACCGGATCCTAGAGTTGAGCCAGCCGGAGGATCCTGCCGATGTACGCAGCTGGTGCCGGGAGCATCAGATCCACGTCCTGAATGTGGCCGGGCCGCGAGAAAGCGAACAGACGGGCATCTACGTCCAGGCTGTCGAATTCTTGAAGGCGCTCTTGGGGTAACGCGCATCCACCGCTCGGAATTCGGTAGCACACCAGCCAGGGGCGTCCGCTCAGGACTGCCGCGTGCTTCGTTAGCGTGTCAGCGCATTACCCCGGGCACGTCCAAGCACAGAGCATTGCATCCGGGGGAGCATCCTCACGGCTGGTTGAGCAGGATCGTTGCGGAGTTGGAGAGTGCCAGATCGGGCAAGCCATCTCCGTTCCAATCGGCCACCACCAGGTCTCCGCCCGAACCCGCAGCATAAACCTGGGCTGCCTGCAACGTGCCATCGCCGTTGCCAAGGAAGATACGCGCGCCGGAGCCATCGGCCAGGACGACGTCCGCAATGCCATCGTGGTTGAAGTCGCCGATCGCGACCGAAAGAGTGTACGGCCGTGGCGCGATCGGGTAGGTGTGGCCGGGCTGGAATGTCCCGTCCCCTTTGCCAAGGAAAACGGTCAATTTACCAGACACGAGAAAGGTTCCCGTGTTTGCGGCCACGACGTCGAGCTGGCCGTCGCCATTCAGATCCGCCACCGCGAGCGCGGTCAGGCCGGCGCCGACCATGTAGGTGCGACCAACCTGGAAGGTGCCGTCCCCTTTGCCCAGCAGGATCGTTAAGGTTCCCGACTCCGCGCTGGCCACCGCGAGATCGACGTTGCCGTCGTGGTTCCAATCCCCGACCACCACGAAGGCCGGTCGGGAGTCGCTGGGTTGGATGGCGATCGGCTGGGCCGCCTGGAAGGTGCCGTCGCCGTTGCCCAGAAGAATACGCACCCCATTTTCGGTCACCACTGGATTTCGCGGATCGCCGCCGACCCCGAAGTTGGTCGTCACAATGTCCAGCACGCCATCGCCATTAAAATCGGCCACGGCCAGGGAATTGGGCCCTTCCCCTGCACTGAAGGCAAGCAGCGGCTGGAACGTGCCGTTGCCATTGCCCAGCAACACTCCAGCCAACACCACCAGATCGGGGATGCCGTCGCCGTTGACATCGGCGACCACAATGGGGCTGCCGCCAGCAACGTAGGTTTGACCGAGCTGGAAGCTCCCATCCCCGTTGCCGAAGAGGATCGTGGCGGTACCATCGGCGGATGCGAACCGACAGCTGATCGTTCCGATAGCAAGTGCCTTTTTCCGA
>DATGIQ010000547.1:0-7443 GCA_035295665.1 Gemmataceae bacterium
GAGATTCTGGGCCCTGCTCGGTCACGGGATCGGCGGAGACCTCGGCAGCCACGCTCCGCTGCTCCTGAACAAATCGGGTCACGCCATATACGGCGGCCAGGCCAAGCAGAAGAGGGAGCAGGACGGGCCCGAGCCATCGACGCGCTCGGTGACTCGGCTTCGACGATTCCACAAAACGAAGCTCCTCGATCATCAGCACGTTCCTTAAACAGGGAGAAGAACGGGTGGCAGGAGCAAACCTCTTGCCGCTCGGGCAGTCGAGAGTCGTTCCCTATTTTACGCTATCCGGTGCGGGAGGGAACAGCACCTGAGCAGTTCTCCCCGGGCGCTTGCTACAGAGAAAGGAATTTTGATGTGTCCCGGCTTTGAGGCAATGCTTGGTTGGCGATGTCGCTCTGCGTTCTCTGCGCGAAACGCTTTCGGTCAACGTTTCGCGCAGAGCTCGCAGAGCTAAGCCAAGGCTCTTTGTTACTCGTGTTGCCCGGTCAGCACGGCCAACCAGCCATTGTAGCCGGAGGGATCCGGGCTGCGCGCCAACACGCTTTGATAAACGCTGGAAAGCCAATCGCCGGCGTTGGCATTGTGGCCCTGGAAATACTCCTGCGAACCCAGGAAATCGGCAATGACTTGCTCGTTGGCCGCTCCGTGCTGAAGCGTATTGACCCAACCGGCGATTTCCGGCGCACCGGCAGCCCGGTTCAGATACTGCTGGTAATAACTCTGCACGAGCTGACTTTCATGTTCCTGGCTCGTCTCGAAACTGAGGGCCACATTGCTTTTCGCGGTCCCCGCCGCCAGGGCCTGCACCCACCCTGCTTCACCGCCAGGATCAGCGTTGCGGCCGAGCACCTCTCGGTAGAGGGCATCCACCCAACCCTGAGCATTGTTGCCGGCTCGGTTGTAGAACTCCGGCGAGCTGAGGAAGCCGACCACCACCTGCGTGTCGCTCAGGCCGTGTTGCAGGGCGTTGACCCAGCCGGCGACCTCCGACGAACCGGGCGTTCGGCCCAGAAACTGCTGATAATCCTTGAGGACGATCTCGGTGTAATACTCGGCACTTTGCACAAAGGCCATCGCTACCGGGGTGAGCGAGCTGACCGGCGCGCCGTCGCCGACAATGGCCGTACCAAGACTGATTGCCGAATTGCCGTCCGCATCGCGAATCTTGACAAAGACTCGGTACGTTCCACTGTGGGCGTAGGTGTGTGTGCCGCCAATATTGAAGCCGCCGTTGCCATTAGCGCTGACCGTGCCGAGCGAGATGCGGCCGTCTCCCCACGAGATGATCGCTTGCAGGTTAGCCGTCCCGTTGCTGTCGGCATCCGTAAAGCTGGCCACCGTACCGGAGAACGATGCCCCGGCTGGCACGTTGAGGCTGACGCTGGTCGCCACGATCTTCGGCGGCGCCGGAGTCACACTCGCCAGACTGAGAGCCCCTGCGACCGTGTTGTTGGTGGCGTTCTGGACGGTAACGGCCACGAGGAACGCCTGGGGGCCTGAATTGGTCGCTCCACCATCGTATCGATTGCCCCAATCCGAACCCTCCGAGCCGTCGTTCAGACTCCGGTAGGTGTGCGAGCCGGTGACGTCGAGGCCGCCGCTGGCATTGGCCACCACCGTGCCGGCCGACATGGTGCCATCGCCCCAGTCAATGGTGGCCGTGAAGCTACCCGCATTGACGCTGCCACTGACGGGCGTGAAGGTCGCCACCGTGCCGCTGAACGTTTGGTTGAAGACGGCGCTGACGATCGTGCCGGAGCCCTGAACGTTGGCAGAAGCGGGAGTCACGCTGGCCAGCGACTGTGTGGCGCCGGCATCGCTGTTGATCGTGCTCCGGACGCTGACGGTAACCGTGAAACTCTCGCCCCCCTGCCCGAACCCGGAAAGCGGGCCATCCCAGACCGCATCCAGCAGGTCATCGAGGGAATACGTGTGGGTTCCGCTGACATCAAAGCCGCCCTTCGGATCCGCGGTGATCGTGCCGCTGGATGAGGTCCCATCCCCCCAGTTGATCGTGGCTGTGAAGTTGCCGGCGGTCGCACTGGTGTTGACATCGGTGAAGGTCGCCACCGTGCCTGTGAAGGACTGGCCGGAGGTCGCCTGAATGTTTTGTGCGGTGACGGCCAGGTTCGGCGGCGCGGGCGCTACCGTGGCCAGGCTCTCAGCCGATGCCTGGTCCTGGGTCTGCGTGTCCGTGATTGACACGCTCACTAGGAAGTGCCGGTTGCTGGAACCGAAATGAAAAATGAACCCGCCAGGGAAGCCGAACCAATCGCCGGCATTGCTATATGTGTGGCTGCCGCTGACATCAAAGCCGCCGTTGGGATCGGCAATGACGGTGCCGGTGGACGTGGTGCCGTCGCCCCAGTCGATCGTGGCGGTGAATTCGCCGGCCATCGCCTTGGAATTGGTGTCGGTGAACGTCACCACGGTACCCGAGAACGGCTGCCCGGCGACCGCTTCGAGGTTTTGCCCCTTGGCCGTGATGACCGGCGGAGCCGGTGCCACCTTGGCCACACTCAGGGCCGTGGCCGATGCGTTGGTCGACGTGTCGTGGATCGCCACGCTGATTACGAAGAACCGGTTCCCCAGGAAGTCTTGCACCGAGCCGAAAAAGTCTGGGCCATCAAACGGGAACCTCGGCCGATGCGAGCTGGCCGGAGCGTAGGTATGCGTGCCGCTGACATCAAAGCCGCCGTTGGGATCGGCCGTAACGGTGCCGGTGGACGTGGTGCCGTCGCCCCAGTCGATCGTCGCCGTGAAGTTGCCCGCGGCCGCATTCGCATTGCCTTCGGTGAAGGTAGCCACGACTCCTGAGAACTGCTGACCGGTCGTGGCCGCCACGACCGCTCCCTTCGCGCTCAGTGCTGCTGTGGTGGCTTTGGTAGCCACCGTGGCGCTGGTCAACGCAGTCCCGACCACCGAACCGGACTGATCCCGGACGCTGACCGTGATCGCATACGAGCCGGCCTGGGCGTAGGTGTTCGTGCCGCTGATATCCAATCCACCGTTGGGATCGGCGGTGATCGTTCCGGAGGAGGTGACTCCATTGCCCCAGTCGATGGTGGCCGAGAAGCTGGAGGCCGTAGTACCAGCGGGTGTGCCGGTGAGGGTAGCCACTAGGCTCGTCACCGCCTGGCCAGCGGTCGCCTCAACCGGCACCCCGTTTACCTCGATGGAAGTAGTGCTTGTGTCGTTAGGCACGACGATCTGTTGCTGTGCTTGCGACCACACGCCCTGGACGAAGTAGCCGCCCAGCACGCCAAAGTGGCCCTCGGCAATATCGCCAATTTCGCCGTTGCGCGGGTCGAACCACCCGGTTTGACCGTCGGGATCTGTCATCGCTTCGCTGATTTCGTGCGAAAGGATCGCGGTCATCTGCTGTAGATCGGTCAGCTGGAGCTTGGCGATGCCGCCCGTTGGATAGGGTACCACGGCGTAGTAGACCGGGGCGCCGGTACTGTCCTTGAACGTGTCATGATAACCGGCGAAGTCCTTGGCGCTGCTTTGGCCACTGTCTGTGACCACGACCCCCGGGGCCGTGAAGAAAACATACAGCGAGTTCGCACCAGGTGTGGCCAGCTGATGCTGAGCGATTTCGGAATCCAGGATTTGCCGGATTTGGCTATCGTCGATGGTCTGCCCGCTGGGCGGGTTTTGCGCAATGACCACGTCATTCACAAACGCACCGTCGCCGACGTTGTACTGCTTCAGCGCGTCGATGTACGGGCTCGTCGGAAAGTATTGCAGGAAGCCGTCCACTTGCGAAGCCAACGGTTGGAGCGTGGTGTTCGTGGACCAGGGTTGGCCGTAGAAGACCGATTCGATCTGCGCGTTTTGCAAGAGCGGTCCGCCGTGGTAGGTGACATTCGGCAGACCTCCCCCCGACAAGAGCCGGCGATCTTCCAACCACTCTATGTGCAACATCCGATGGGGACGACGCGCTGCCGCGGTCGTTTTCCCCGTCGGACGCGAATGATGCCAAAAGCCATGCATGGTCTGAACTCCTTCGTCCCAGGGGCCGGATCTCCGTCAACAATCAAAGTGTAGATTGCTTGCTCCGACTATAGGTGCATTCCCATGAGGACGGCATGAGAGAAGTATGAAAAACGGTCTCCGCCGTAGGGCGAAGATTGCGATGTAACTGTTGGTCGCTGGTGCAACGCCCTATTTTTACAAATTTATCTATCTTTCCCAAATCGTGCGGGCGAAACGGTGGGATCCAAGCCCGAAATACTAACGGCCGAAAATGTTCTGTCCAGCCTGCGGGAGCACTTCGGGGCCTGGGTCCCGAGCCGTATCGGAGGTTCCTGTGGCTCCATAGAGATGGATGCGAAGCGCACCGCGATTAGGCGCCGCCCAGCCCTTGCTCTGGGGCCGAGAGCTCCAGGCTCATCGCTAATGCCGGTTCGCTGCCCGTCGATCCCTGTTGGAGAACGTGGCGGGTCGCTGGGCCCTTGTCCGAGGCTGGACCACCGCTTCCCAGCGGGGTCGGCTCGCTGATGATCGAGGCAGCCGAAGTACCCTGCGCAGGTGGAACCGCGTTCGGCGGTGCCGTTTCTCCCTGGGTTCGATCCGTGTCGCTGTTCCGGCTGCCGCTCAAGATGCGGTCCGGCCCAAAACCGCTACCGCGGCCGCCCCACACAAGGTGGAAGTCGATCCCGTTGACCGCAATGCCGCCGCGGCCAATCAGGATCGGGCTCGGGTTCGGTGCACCGAGAGTTGCCCCTGGCGGCAGGACCAAGGACACATGGTAGTATCCCGTCGCGCTGGTTCCGGAGGCACTTTCCAGGTCACTGGAGGGGCCGCTGAGCTGATTGAAGCTGTAACGGCCCCAGCGGTCGGTCCGGGTCACCGCGAGCACACCGCCGCCAGCATCCTGTAACTCGACCAAGATACCGGGCACGCCTCCCCGGTCATTGCGGTATTGGCCGTCGTACACCGTTCCGCTGATCGACGCCTGGAAGAGGAAGACGTCGCTCTGCAAGTTCCGAACATCGGTGTTTGCCTCGATGACCTTGGTCAGTGTATCGCCCTGTTGCAGCAGTCTCTGCTCGTCCCGCCCAAAGCTCTGGTTGAGATAAAAGAGGCGGTCGCCATTCCGGAGCCGGGTGAACTGATCCACCATGATCGCCTGGAAGAGTGGACCCACATCGGAGCCAGGGACATGGTCCTCAGCCAGGCCGCCTTCAAACGGATCGATCTTATCGACATCGCCATAGGCTTGCTCGAGCTGCTGCTGTACCTGGACATCGCTGGTGATCTGGGCGAAAGTCGTCAGGCGGGGCAAGCCATAGGCGGCACGCACATCATTGTAGCTGCCGATGCCGTGGTCGCGGGCACGCTGGATATCACGGGCCATGAGGTCTTGGCCACCGAATTGGCCGTCGCCGAAGAGCAGGTTGCGGACCTCATTGATGGCCAGCAGGTCCATCGCCTGCGAGTTGCCATCCGCGTCACCCTTGAGAATGGGACCAATATCCGACGACGTTTGGCCGGTGAGCGGATCCACGACTCCGTTCGGGTTGAGCAAGTTCGGGTCAAAAAAGTCTTCTGCCAGATTGATGGGTGCGCCACCGGGGACTTGGATATCCAGGCCATCATTCCCTTGGCGGTTGATAGCGTTGCTCAGCAGACTGTGGCCGAAACGGAATCCAACCGTCGAGAACTCGGTCGCAATGCTGGCATCGACAGTGGGGTCGTAGCCGGTGTACGCCGGCAAAGCCTTTGTCCCGAGCACGGCGGGAATCCATTCACTATAGGTAATCATCTGCTCCTCCGCGATGTTGAGTCTGCGGGCCTCCTGGTAGAGTTGCTCGTCGGTCCAGCCGGGATGTTCCCGTTGGAGCTGTCGGGCGAGCCCGTTATGGTTGCGCACAAACAGCGTTTGCAGGGCCGTTAATTCAATGTTTTCATTGCCTCGCACATCGCCGGTCGCGAACATCTGATCGCCGGGCACTGCCTGGGCATCGTTGGCCATGTTGAGGGCCGCCAGCTCGGCTGCGGTGAAGTACCGCGCGTTCATGTACGGGAGCATGTTGCCGGGGCTGGTCTTCAGCAGGCCGCCCACGTGCGTCCGGAGAGCATCGGCCACCATCGCGTTGGAGCCGTACACCTGGGACAAGTCAAGGTACGATGTGTCCGCGTTCATTTGCTGGCGTGGATTGCTGGTACTCGTGCCCGTGTTCGGATCATAGGACGACCGGGTAAAGAGCTGCGTTCCAATCGGGTCGGTCGCCGCTACCGCAATGGGGAATGATTCACCGGAATTGGCCGGGGTGAGGTCCATATCGTGATCGATGAACTGGCCCCAGACGTAGCCGAAGTCGCTCAGGCTATTCTGATCGACGGTTTGGATGTCCTGGGTGGGGTTGTTCGGGTCGGCTTGATTGTTGAGAAGGTTGCTGACCGCGCGCGGGCTTGGGGCTTGGGACAGCGACGGGGCACTGATGCCGTCGGCGTAGGCAGCCGGGGAGATGCGGAGGAGGTCGGCGCCTGCGGCACCCCAGCCAGGATTGGCCGAATTGTTGCCCGAACCGTCGGCCGAATAGAAGACGGTAGCGTTTAGCAAACAGCGGGCTTCGAAGGATTCGATCTGCGGCCGATACGTCCTGCGTCGCCGCTTTTTGCCGCGGCCCGATGGCCACATGGCGTGCGAACGGGAAGACAGGAAGAGCCATGGCAGCGTTGACATGAGATGGTTCCTTTCCAAGGCGACCGAACAGATTAGCCACCGCACGCGTTGTGCGGAACATGGGATGTTCTCGATGGACGTGCGACAAGTCCGTAGCGGCCAAAGCTTGAATGCGGGCCACGACTACGGACTACGAGAGGTTAAACACCGGCCAACTCCGAAAGATGCGTTGCGCGAACAAGCAATTACCTTCGGCTGAGCAGCGGTGCCGTACGCCGTTGCTCAGAAGGGCCGGCCGGTTGCTGCCCGGTGGCGGGGAACTGGGGCGTACTCAATTGCCGCAAGGCATTGTGCAGCGTGCTTTGCATCTGGTCAACCGCTTGCAGTTGCACCGCCGTCAGCTGACCTGTTTGCTCCAAGGCCTTCAGTTGCCGCAGGCTATTCTGCATGGCGGTGCGTAAAGCGTTGAATTGCGGCCGGCTGCTCAACGAAGCTTGCCCTCCATTGTGCGGGCATGAACCATTCTGCCGGGATTGCAGTCGGGCTTGTCCCCAGGCGGGCCCTGCCGATAGCACAACGGTCAACGCCGCAGCGGGTAACAAGATGTGGATCCCCCGCGGCTGCAGAGTAGAAACCATGATGGTTCACCTCAAGATGTGTAAGCTCACCACTACACCAATAGATGCAGAGCAACGCAAAAACAGGCGCCCGATTGGGCTCACGGTCCGATGAGGATGAGCTGGGAATTGGGATCGAAGCCGGTGAGGGTATCCAGGGCATCGCTATACAGCAGAGCCAAGGCACCGGTG
>DATGIQ010000548.1:0-10580 GCA_035295665.1 Gemmataceae bacterium
GTCTTGATCGGCTACGGCGGCGGCTTCTTTCTTTTGGGCGTGGCCTTTCCCGTGGCCGGGATCGTCTTCCTCATCATCCTCGCTACGCTGGCCCTCCTGGACTGGTTGACCGCAAACCAGTTCGGCCTGGCGACCGGCTGGCGAACAGCCTTCAGCTTCTACTCGATCTGCGTTTGTTTGGCTTTGGTTCTGAGTTTCCTGGGGATGACATGGTTTTTCCTGGTGGATGCGCAGAAGTACGTTGCCGATCGTGAGCGGATTCGGCACTGGAAGGAAGAACCCCGCGCCGGCCGACGGCAGCGAAGCCGAGCCCCGCGCCCGAATCCCGAACCGCCGCCCCTCGCCAAACCGGCGACTTGATTGGCCCCGGGGTGGCAGCCTTGGGGCAGAAGCATCGCCAAACGTTCAAACGCGGCTTCTTCGGATTTCCACAGATTACAAACTCTTGGCCTCCAGCCGCGTAAGAATTGCAAAGTCCCTCAGGTCTCTTGCAAGGACTTCTCAAGCCGATCCTTGCCGCTACTCTCGAACAGGTCGTCACTTACGCACAATCCACGCAGTTCCAGCCCAGCTCTGGCACGAGCTTTGCGAAGTCATCGGCTGTTCCCGCATGGTTATCACGAAAGGAAAGGCGGTGTGCCCATGAGCCAGCGTGATCACAATCTTTTGTGGCTCAAAGACACGTTAGAGCACCTCAGGACGTGCCAGCAACAGCTCGAATGGGCCAAGGATGCCGAAGCCGTTCAGGTTTTAACCGAAACGATGCTGCGCGATTTGGAGCGTTGCCGACGCCTGTGCGAAACGTTGCATGAACGGGCAAGTCTTCAGTGCGCGCTTTGAGGAGTCTCTTCCCTTCGATTTCCCCATGAACCGCCCCCCCGCGGTTCTCCTGCCTTGACCCAAATCCCCCCAATCCTGCCAAAATGGCCGGCAATGCCATCGCGTTGCCGGCCTCTTTTCTTTTCAATGAACTCCGTAGCCAAATTGCTACGGACTACGGACTTTTTATTGCTTTCGTTTCCGTAACTCATCACGCAGCTTGGCCGCGGTCTCGTATTGTTCGTTGGCTACCGCTTCTGCGAGTTGTTCTTGCAGCGTCGCTTCGATTTTATGGCGTCGGCGCAACGATTCGTCCATTTTGCGCAGTTGCTGGACCATGAGGTCCTCTTCCATGTGCTCTTCGGCACCGTAGGCAGCGAAGCAGGCCCGCAGTTTTTCCAGGCCATCGTGGATCGCATCCAGGGCCCCTTCGGGATTCTTTTGATCAACCGCCAGAGTCGCAGCCGCCTGGGTGCGATGAAAGAGGACGAAACTGCGATACTGCTCATGGGCTTGCGTGTATTCCTCGCTGGGGGAATGGTCGCGCACGAAGCTCATGAAAGCCAAGGTATGGTCGGCGTCAGCGATCGCCTCGCTGTAGTTGTGAAGTGCGATCCAGCAAATGCGGCGGTGGTAGAATTGCATAAATTCGCGGTCGGCTTCTTCGCATTGCTCTTCGCTGAGGACGAAGCCTTGCCCGCCGCGGTCGGCCACTCGTGCTTGCTGCCTCAGGTATTCGAAATACGTGGCACACCCGTGCGGCCGAGTGCCATCAGGACGGCCAGTCGTTTCGATTTGGAGCAGACCCAGGTCCACCCGCATCTGGATCACTTGCCGGCCATCGGAGGCCTGGACCAAGCGAGCCTGAATCACTCCCGGCCGATACTCCCATCCCTTCATGGCTGCGTCGATGTCTTGGCTCATGTGTTCGACCTGCTTGTCTTGCGAAGGATGTCTTTACCCTCATTCTAAGGCAATGCCGGCACCGCAAACAAGTCGGCGTGAAGCCCAAACTCGGCATTCTCTGCGGCTCTGCGCGCAACTTCTCTCACAACAATTGCGTGCGGAGACGCAGAGAATGCCGAGCCAAAAAAGCAAGTTCTTAGGCACGGTCCGGGTGAAGGGGTCCGTTTTCGTTGAGCGGCGGTTCTGCGGACTGCCGCTAGACGGACACAACCAACCGGATCATGAATTAGGACGGTGGAAGACCGCCCCGCGGTCTGCACAGAGACCGCGGGGGCGATAGGAAGTTTACAGGCGGGGTGGTTGCACGGCGTGAGCCGCGGGGCTTACTTCGGGATTGGGGGCGGCGGCGCAGATCCCGACGGTCGATCCTTGGCGGGCGTGTAGGACTTCTCAGGTACGGTCGGTTTGCCGGTGCCACCACAACCCAGAATGAAACCGAGCAAACCCGCGAATGCCAATACAGTCCAAAGCTGACGCTTCATGAACGCTGACCTCAAGCAATGATTGGGGTGGAATGGGGAAGGGCCTGACAAACGCCCCGGCGAGTCCGGAGCACGGGGAAGGTCGCTGGGATCTCCACGCCGTACAGCGGACTCGCCGGAAGTGGTTAGACAGATTTACTGCTCAAGGGACGACGAATCGCGTGTTTCGCCATCACGCATCCCGGCCAGCTGCTGTAGCACGAACCAGTCAGCCGTGGGCGGTGGCTTCTCGCTTTCGGGGAGGAGCGGATTCCACTTGGAGCTGCCGACCTTGATCCCGGCAACGTGACCGTCTGCATAGCAGAAGTTCACGACGCCCGTATGCTTGCTGCTGAACTGGTAGTATTGCGGGTACTGGACCGGCAAACCAGCCAGAGTCGGCAGTGCACCGACACCGAACCAGCTGAAGCCGTACTGCGGCGAGCCGCTCGGCGGCGGTTGCGGGCCGCCCAAGCATTCGCCGAACATCAGCGTGTTGGCGGTACCGTCCTGAATCGCACCCACCGAGTTCGTGGACCGGTTCGTGAAGATACCCTCGTAACGGCCGATATCCCCAATGGCCGGGTTGGACGTGGGATAGGTGTAGCTCCCCTTGCCCCAAGCCCCCGCCACGCCGACGTAGGTGGTGCGGCCGATGTCCTGGGCGTCCATCGGATCCTTAGAGGACGTATCGATGGTCACGATGACGCCATTGTTGTTGGTGCTGCCGATCTTCGGCGGGCCCAGCAGGAAGAAGTGCGCACCGAACGCGATGTCCGGCGTCGAGGAATACGGATCGTGCGACGGGCAGACGAATTCCTTGATCTTGGTGTGGGCCAGAGTCAAGTTGTTCGTCGTGGTGGCCGTCACTTTGGTGGGATCGGTCCACCAGTTGCCATTCTTCGTCGTGGTGGTACCCTGGACCTTCACGTCGAGCGGGGTCCAGGTCTGGTTGATCTGGTTGTAGATGGAGTTGAGCTCCATATACGGCAGCAGATAGACCAGAACGCCGACCCATTGGATCGTCACGTCGGACAGTTCCGCCTTCTCGGCCGTCTGATCATTGAGCGGCCCCAGGTACCCCGGCGGCAGCCGGTTGAAGGTGGATTGGTAATTGTGGGCGGCGAGACCGAGCTGCTTCAAATTGTTCGTGCAGGACATGCGGTTGGCGGCCTCACGAACTTTCTGGATCGCGGGTAACAATAGACCGATGAGAACGGCTATGATCGCGATCACTACGAGTAGCTCGATGAGTGTGAAAGCACTACGCTTCCGCTTCATGGTCACTCTCCTTACGTTGAGCAAATGATCCAAACGATTTCTGCGAAACCCCCCATTGGGGCAGCGACGACGGTTGCTACCGCGTGATGCTTGGGCACCAGTGCATCTGGCTCAAAAACGCCCCGGCCAGCAGCGAGTCGAACGCGGATCGGCCACTAGTGTTCATGCACACGGTCCCTGGTAGTCAGGGGATCACCAGAACCTGCACGTCAACCACGTTCCATCGACTCGACCACGACCGCTAGAATGGTCGAACCCAGCTTCACCCTTTCCGGCCGGTCATTCGGTCTCTGCTTCGGGGTGCAGGCACGTCCGTACCCTGGCCCTACAGGCAACCACGTCTGATCGTAGACGAGTGCGCACTGGAAGTCAAATCAATTCCAGACTTTTTGCTCACTTTTTTCGCAAGCTTCATAAGCGGGTGGCGGGAAAGAAAAATGGGCTCTGCCTCCCGCCACCCATCACCGCTTGGAGCCGTCTTTCCAGCGCTTTGCGCAGACCGCTGAGCATTCGACTGATTCGCTCGGTCGTGGCAAGCAGTTGCTCCGGCACGGCTCGGTCTACGAGCCCTACCCACTGGCTCAACAAAAGGTGCGCTTCCAGCTGACCCGATAACATGCTTCTGCCGGCTCCAAGGCGAATTGCCAAACTTCCAGCTGCTGATAATGCGGAATCGCCACGCTGCTCTTCCTCCTCTCCCGCCACCCACCACCCATTTTGCGGTTTGCGCCCCTTTTCCTCTAGCGTAAGATGACTAACGGCACGATTTTCGCAAATAGTTGTCCGCAGCAGGATTTCAGCACCAAGGAGGCGTGAACATGTTTAGACTGGGTAGCTGATTCATGAGCTGGGAGCCCTCAGCCAACGACGGCCGTCGTTACAGCCGTCTCGGCAAATATGAAGTACTTGTGCACCTCGCCTCGGGCGGCATGGGGGCTGTCTACAGGGCCTTGGATGTGGACCTCGGGCGGGAGGTGGCGCTCAAGATCCTGTCGCCGGAGCTGGCCGGCAAGCCGGCCATCATCGAGCGGTTTCAGCGCGAGGCGCGCCATTTGGCACAACTCCGCCACCGCAACATCGTCAAGATCTATGAATTCGGCGAAACCCACGGCACCTATTTTCTGGCTCTGGAGTTCGTCGATGGAATGGATTTATTCGACCACATCAGCCGCAAACAGCAGCTCGACGTTGACGAATCGCTGTGCCTGCTCACTCAGGCCCTCCAGGCCCTGGACCACCTCCACCACCAGCGGATGGTCCACCGCGACATCAAGCCATCCAATTTTTTGCTGACACGCGAAAATGGCGAGATGCTCGTGAAGCTGACAGATTTGGGGCTGGCCCGCGTCATCGATGACGCAGCCTTTCGGGTGACAAGAGACGGATCCACGGTCGGCACCATCGACTACATGGCTCCCGAGCAAGCGCGCGACAGCAGCTTGGCCGACATTCGCAGCGATATCTATTCGCTGGGCTGTACGTGGTATCACATGCTCGCCGGCCGGCCGCCGTTCGCCGATGGAGGCCTGGCCGAGCGGCTCTACAAACATCTCAACGCGGAGCCGCCCGACATTCGCCAGTTCAATCCGCGCGTTTCCCTGGCCCAGGTAAACATCCTTCGCCGCATGCTGGCCAAGAAGCCGGAGGACCGACAGCAAACGCCCGCCCTGCTCTTGAAGGACCTGACTCGCTTGGACAGTCCTGCAATCGGGGAGCTGCCCGAGGCCGCTCCGAGTCCCGCCCCTGATCGGGCACGGTCTGTCGACTGCGCCCGATCAGGGGAAACGGGGCCAACGCCGGTTTCGCCCAGGGTCTTCCGCCCGGCGCCGAGCCGGGATACTCCGCGTGAGGTTCCGCGCAGCGCAGCCGACACGTGCCAGCTGCCGTCCGTGAGTATGGAGCAACGGCAGGCGGCCGCCGGCCAATTCGAGCGTGCCAAGGAAGTGATTGTCTCCGGCAACTTGGAATATGGCATTCATTTGTTGCTGAGTTGCTGCAAGCTCGATCCGGCTAATCTTGTCTATCGCCGGATCTTGCGCAAGATCGAACGCGCCCATCACAAGGAACGGGGCAAATTGCCGGCGTTCTTGCGCACCTCGGCCACGAAAGCCAAACTCAAGGCGGCCAAGGCGGCCCATGAATACTTGAAGGTTCTGGAGATTGGGGAAGAGCTCCTGGTCCGTGACCCGTGGGAACGCCAGACGCAGGTGACCATGGCCGAGGCGGCCGAGGCGCTCGGCCTGGTCGATTTGGCTGTATGGATTCTCAAGCACGCCTGGCTACCCGAATCGGCGGACGTCCCCTTGGGCCGCGTCCTGGCCGGGATGTATGAGAAAAACGGCCAATACCGCGAAGCCATCGCCCTGTGGGAATGGGTCCGTCAGAAAGACCCCAGCGACCTCGAAGCGTCGCGCAAATCCCGCGACCTGGCCGCTGCGGATACGATTGCTCGCGGACAATATGAACTGGATGCCGCACGCCGTCAGGATTCAGACGTGGGGTAGCTCGCGCAGGGCTTGTGCCACGGCCAGCCGCGCCTCGGGATAGGAATCCAGAGCTCGCATCAATAGTGTGGTCAGTGCCTGCCAGGTGATCTCCGTTCTTCCCGTCGCCTCGACGGATGCATGGGTGTCGGAGGGTTTCACTTCTCCCGTCCACCCGGGATGGCGATCCGTTTCCTTGCCGGGTCCGTGCATGAGCCAATATTTTGGATCTTTTTCGCGCACGGTCAGCTCAGCGACCAGCCGTCCTTGTGCGGCCGCTTGCCGCACACCGCGCGCAAAACTGCGATATGGCTCACGAGCCTTGGTCTTCTCTCCCAGCCGGACCCACTCGTGAAAGACTTCCGTCGGAACGCCCGCAGCTTCGGCCGCCACCTGCGGGTAGCCACCCGATCGGATGTAGGACAGGACGCGATCGGCGAGGAGTGAATCGAAAGAAATCGCACGTCTGGACATAGCCCTCTCGGTAGTGTCACCGCGTCACCGTTGAACCCGCCCACAGCTTCGTTGCGACCGGCGCATCCAATGGCGGGCCGATGTATTCGAAGCCGGCGGTCAACCGGGTCGTCGCATGGTGGAATCGGCCTCGGGCACGGGCCAACGAGGGCGCCCGAACCATCCGCCAATGCGGGCTCCGCTGCCGGGCCGCGATAAATGCAGGGTGGGTGGTCGTGGAGACGGCGCGATGGCCCAAGGCTTTCCACATCGCCGCCAGGTGCGTGGACAGAGCATGGCCGATCCCCACGCCCTGATAATCCGGCAGGGTCACCGTGCGATGCTCCCGTTTGCCGCCCCGCCGTGTTAAGGCCGGCACCCAGGCACTGAAGGCGACGATACGGTCCTGCCAGAACGCGGCAAAACAAACCGCGGCCGGGGCCAGTGCCGTACTCAGATAATGATGGTGCTTGAAGGTGTGCCAGGTTTGCCGATGCGCGCGGCTAATCTGAAGCTCGATGGCGGGGCGGCGCTGAAGACACCTCCAGGTGAAAGTGTTGGCGTCGGGCCGGTAAACCCAGTCGGGATTGAGCCAGGACTCCACGTCTTCATGGCAGGTGACGGCGATGAATTTTTGGCCACGCTGCCGGACGGTCTTCGCCAGGGCATGCGAGCCGATCTGGGCCACGGTGCGATCCACCGTCGAGGTGAATTCATCCATCACTGCCAGCGCGGGACAGGCTGCCAACATCACGGCCAAGCGGGCGCGAAATTGTTGGCCGGTGGATAACACCGCGAATGGCCGCAGCCAGGCCGGCGGGCTGGAAAACCCCACCGACGAAAGCAGCGCAACGATCTCCTTGATAGATAGCGTTTCCGGGAACGCATCCAGAATGGCCTGGTCCTTGGACCAGGCTGGTTCATACGCAAGCTGGGACGGCCAGAGGCGGCGGGCGATGGTTGATTTGCCGCAGCCGGACGGGCCGACAATCAGACCGACATGCCACGGCCGTTCCTCCAGCGGCAGCGCCACCTCCCAGCGCAGCTCCGTTTGGCACGACGGAGCGAGATCAAACAGACCTTCGACTTGCTGCACACGGGGAGTGCGCTGGATGGAACAGAAGACTGCGACCGTCAACTTGGAGACCATAGCAACACCGGGGGGAAGGGAATTGAAAATGGCAGGTCACGACAAGAGCGCTTTGCAAGATAGTCCGTCACTCTGGAACTGTTGGAGCAGCTCCACCTGATGTTCCTCGTCTCGGCATTCGATCAGGATGAGGAACTGTTCACGCGCTGGCTGGGTCGCTTTGGCCAGCGTGCTTTCGGACTGGGCGCGATTGCGGGCGGTCGCATCCCACAGGGCACGGATGGCTGCGGATCCACTTGGGGTAAGCTCGCGCAGCCGGGCGTGGGTTTCGGTGTTGGTCTGTGCGAGGGCGGCCAAGGGGTCGATGCTCAACAGCAGGGTGCGGGCCTCGGCATCGCTGACATCAAGCACTTCCACATCGACCTCCATCTCGGGATCCAGATCGCGGCGTAGGTGGCCATCGATCAACTTGAGCCGGCCGTCCGGTAGCTCGTAGGCAAGCAGGCTGCGGGCAAACCCGATCTCTTGATACAGGGACCGCAAGGCGGCTTTCTGCTGCTCGGGGTGAAGCCGGAAATTGAATTCATGCGGGACCAAGTCTCCGGCACGGACCCGACGATGGGCTTTGATGCGATTGCGGATGGGATTCATGGAGCGAGCTCTTTGGGTAGAGGTTGCGTTTCCGGAGTACTCGGTATTCAGTGATAGCGCTGATACGAAATGGTCGCTCCCGGCATCGGCTTTTGTTCGGGCGGCTTGGTTTCGCCCAGCGGGAGCTGCTGCTTGGGAGCATCCCCCAAGGGGAGCTGCTGCCGGGGCACAGGGCCGAGCGGGATATCTTGCCGCGGAGGACCACCGAGAGGAATGTCCTGCTTGGGAGGTCCGCCAAGCGGGATGTCCTGGTGCGGTGGACCGCCCAGAGGCACTTGCTGCAACGGACCCTGTCCGGGATTCAGGACGATGAGCGGTGGCGGCGCTGGGCTGTTTTGGCGCTGCTGAAGCAGGTTGAGGATCTGCTGATTCTGAGCCAGGAGCTGCTGGAGAAGGTCCCGCAGGCCCGGGTCGTTGGGCGCGGGCAGCTGGCGTTGCTGTTCGAGCTGCTGGAGACGGCGTTCGGTTTCGGCGCGCCAGGGCAACCAGCAGCTCGCCGAGATGGGCTGTCCGGCCGCGACGGGGCCCGCAAAGGCAAGGCTGGCGACAAGGATCAGAAGGGCCGGAGGAGCGCTCTTCACCAGCGCCCGGCTCTGGATGTACTTGGCTACGGTGATGGCAGCCAGCAGGCCGGCGGCAATCTTGGACGCAGCATTGTCGAGCATGGTCTTGTCGGCCGCGGGCATCAGCCCAGCAGTGACAGCGATACCGGGCAAGGCAGTGAGCACCGTCAGCCAAAATTCAGTAGTTTTCCAACCAGGTTTCATGATGACCTCACGGGTCAATGGTCCTTAATGTCAACCGCCACCCGGGCGGCACAAAGGTGCGGGAAAAGAGGGCAGGGGAAGTTGTTCCGGTGCAGCGCGCTCTATGGGTCTTTGCCGGCGGTGTTCCAGGAAGTGAAGGATCGCCTGGTGACTCACATACATTCCCCGACGTGGGCCGGTGAGCTCGTAGCCTTGAACGACTCCGATCAATGTGCCGGTGTCGGCGTCGATCAGAGCACCGCCGGAGCGGCCGTGCCAGGGGCGTTCGCGGGTGTAAGTCACGGGGCCCGACAGCGACACGATGTGGGCGGGCAGCACTTTTGCGGGCACCTGCATTTCGTCGTAGCCGACGGAGAGTACGCTCCCGGGTCGATGGCCCGGAGCCGCCACAGGGCAACAGTAATCAACAGGGCCAGTACGAAGCAACACCAGACTAAGATCATCTTCATAGTTCACATCCAGGAGTTGGACGCCCACCTGTTGAGCGGGGCCGGGGTGAGAAGTTGGAACGTCGATTACGATTGGTTTCCTGCGGTTGTTGCCGGTAAACGCGTGGCCGCAGCCCAGAAGTAGGGTTTTGCCCGGTTCGGTGGCAATCACTGTGGCGCTGGCTCCGTGGGAGGGCAAGCGCACGACCGCCAGCGGAGCCTGCCCCGGCGGCGCCGCGCTGGCCGGTGTATGGCAATTGGCCAAAGCAAATGTGAAGGCCAGCACGGCCAGTGCGGCGCAGAGAGGGCGGAAGGGCGAATGGTTCCTATGCATGGGAAGAATCACGATTTGGAGAGTTCTTTACCGGGAGGAGGAACAACGGCGCTGAGGACATCGCTGACCCCTTTGGCCACTCCTGCTATGTCCAGCGTGTTGCTGGCCGAAGTCGGAGGGGAAGGGGTTCCAGGATTGGCGGGGGAAGTGACAGGCGTCACTTGCGGATCCGGCCAGATCCCCGTCTTATCCTCGAACGCGCGCACGAGAGCCGCATACTGCACCTTGGCCTCTTCATAGACACACAGGCCCTTCTTGCGGAGCCCGGCATCCTGAATCAACGGATCCGGAGTGATCTTCGCCCCGTCGGCATCCGTGATCGGCCCCAGGACAGCGACCGCCCCTTCGTAGGCGGCGTTCAAGAGGATCGCTTTGATCAAATCCACAGACATGGTCAGGGTCTCCGCTCCAAGAGTTTGTCGATTTTCGTGTTGATCCGCTGCAGGTCGTCGCGGATATCGCGGACCTGCGATTCGAGAACGGCAATCTTCTCCGTGTGCTGCGTCAGCCGGCTGTTGTAGGTGGCAATTCCCCCCACCAGGGCGGCCAACACGGGCGGCAGGAAAATCCCCGCCAAGACAATCACGAGCCGGCCATTGCCGTTGCCATTGGTTCCATTGCCAATTCCCATAGCTGGACTCTACCTATCTGCTCGGGAGCGTGTCCAGGTTAGTTAGACTAGGGTGGTCCAGCTGCCGGGAGTGCCAAAGCGGTCGGCCAGGACCACCCGCCGGCGGCCCAGCCCCGGAATATTGGTGACAAAGGAAAAGACCACGAGCCACCAGTTGCTCGTCTGCCCGGCGGGGATCGCCAGGGCGTCGGAGGCCTTGCCCGGTGTCTGGCTATT
>DATGIQ010000549.1:0-6860 GCA_035295665.1 Gemmataceae bacterium
GATCAACCCGCACCTCAGCGACAACGGCCGAACCCTGGTCTTCGAGAGCACGGCCTACAACCTCGGACTCAACGATACTAACACCAACCTCAACGATATCCTCGCCTACGACTTGCCAAGCGGCAGCCTGAGCCTCGTGAGCGCCAACGTCACCGCCACGGGCAGCGGCGACTCTAGCTCGTTTCAGCCAGTCGTCAGCGCCGATGGTCGCTACGTGGCCTTCGAGAGCTTGGCCAACGACCTGACCACGAACACCGGCGGCAACGGGACGAACAAGAACGTCTTCGTCCGCGACCTGCAAACCAGCACCACGACCCTGGTTAGCATCAATAGCGCCCACACTGGCAGCGGCAACAACGAATCGGGGCTGCCGAGCATCAGCGCCGACGGCCGTATGATTGCCTTTGAGAGTCGGAGCACGGACCTCGTGCCCGGCTTCATCAAGCAAAACGGAGGGATCGACTTCGATATCTACCTGTACGACCAGCAGACCGGCAATGTCTCGCTGCTCAGCAACGACTTCCACAACCCGGCGGCCAGCGGCAACGGGACCTCGCTGTACCCGGTCATCAGTGCCGATGGCCGCTACGTGATTTTCCAGAGCACCGCGAGCAATCTGGATTCGCGGGACACCGGACCGATGACGGACGTCTTCGTCTCACCCCCCACCTTCAGCGCAAGCTCGGGCGGCGGGGGCAGCGGCGTAATCAGCGGCACCATCTTTCACGACTTCAATACCAACGGCGTTCAAGATCCGGGCGAGCCAGGCATTGCGGGGCAGACCGTCTTTATCGACGTCGACGGTTCGGGCCAGCTCAAACCGGGTGACCCGACCGCGACCACCGACGCCAACGGTAACTATCAATTCGCGGGTCTGAGCGCTGGCACGTACACAGTGCGGCAAGTTTTGTTGGGCGGAGTGCTGCTGAGCGCACCAAGCAACGGCAACTACCCGGTGACTCTGACCAGCGGCGCGAGCGTAACCGGCCAGAATTTCGCCGACGTCCTCACGAGCATCGCCGTGCCCTTGACCCTGCCCCCAACTACGCCCTTCCCGGCGCAGGGAAATGCCAATGCGGATTACGTCGAGGCACTTTATCGGGCAATCCTGGATCGCAACGCCGACCCCGGTGGTCTGGCCAACTGGACCAACCTGCTCAACAGCGGAACGCTATCGCGCTTGCAGGTGGTGAAGGGCATCCGCAATTCTCCCGAGCACTTCACGCAGGAGGTTACCGATTTCTATCTGACCTTATTGAACCGGCCGCCGGACACTTCGGGCCTGCAAAACTGGGTCCAGCACTTAGAGGCTGGGATGAAAGAGGAGCAGATGGCCTTCTACTTCCTCGATTCCTCGGAGTACCTCAGCCAGGGTGATAAGCACTTTGTGGACGCCATGTACCTATCGCTCTTGGGCCGATCCTTCGACGCAGCCGGCGAGGCAAACTGGCTCAACCAGCTCGGGGATGATACCAACGGCAATCCGACGCATGCGGCGGCCATGACCCACGAGCAGGTGATCAACGCGTTTCTCTATTCCCCGGAGTCGCTCAGCCGATTGACGGAAGGCTATTATGAAGTCTTCCTGCAGCGGCCCGCTGACCCCGGTGGTTTGAGCAGCTGGGTAGGGCAGCTCCAACAGGGGGTGCCGTTCTTGACCATCGGCCAGCAGTTCCTTGCTTCCGACGAGTTCTACAATGGGGCGGCGCGGCACGGGTAAGATGTGTTTACAGGCCGCGCTCTCCTGGAAAAGCGGAGCGACTGATCGTTTCCGGCCCTGCGGACACGATGATGCGCCGGCGCGCCTCGCCGAAACGCAGGAGGGCGAGGGGGGCGCCCTGTCGGATGGTACTTAGTTAGCGCCTCCAACTCTCGAGCCTCGCGCCGTGGGCAAAAAGCGCGCATCTGTTCGGGCGATTGTTTGCTAACTTGGAAGTAGGGCCCGGGCAGTTTGCCCCCGTGTTTCCAATCCCGGCAGCGCGTCTCGGAATTCGAAGCGCGCCGGGCGGCCGGATTATGGCAAGAAGGCACATCATTAGCCGCCCGCTGCCTTCTCGCCCTCATTGATGACGGCGTTCGGCATCCCTTTGTAAACCGTCTTGTTCTTCGGCGGGTTTTGATCGAGCCAGGTGCTGAAGTCATTCGGCTCCGGCCTCGCCATATTGCTGTCCTTGATCTGGCTCAGGAGGCGGCTGGCTTGCTCGGCCATCTTGGTCACATAAGCGGTGTGCTCGCTGGCCGGTGGCGTTGCCAAATCAATCTTCATGATTTCCAGACCCGTCAGCAGCCGATTCGCGTACAGCTTCCACGGCTCTTTCTTTTCTTTTTCTTGCTGCCCTTTGCTGTTGTACAAGCTCACAAAGTCGACGATGAACCGGCCAACATGGTAGGCCACATAGTCAGGGTTATACGGGTCCAGTTCCTTCGAACGCAGCCGGCAAACGCCCGCCGCGGCCGCCACCTGCTCGGCCAGGCCCGGCTCCGGTTGAATGCCATCTTTGCGTAACACCCGCAGCAACGCCCACGCGGTCGGTCTTTCGATGTGCGTAACCTTTGCGACCACCTTCGACGCAGCCGGATAGCGCGACTGGCCCAGAGCCGCGACTGCTTCTTCACGCACATAACTGACGGCCGCCAACTCCTCCGGCGGCGCATCCTTGGCCAAGGCTGGTTTGCGGTCGAGGTAGTTGAGCAGAGCCGCGATCACCCTTGCCTCACGCTCCTTATCCGCGAAGGGACTCTCGTCTCCTCCTGCCGTGAATACGTCACGCAAGCCGCGAAGAGCAAACAGCTTCACACCATCAGTTTCCTTGGGATCTTGGAGGATCTCGACCAGCACATCCACGGCACTGTCCTGCCCGGCCTTCGCCAGCTGGGCCAGGATGACGGCGGCGTTCACCCGGGCAATGACTTTGGGATTCTTTGCGACCTCCCGGAGGCACGCGGTGAAACGCTTGCCGAACTCTTCCATGTAGGCCCGTTCGGCGGCCGACGGTGGCTTTCGGGGAGTCCGCAGATCGATGATCTGCTCCAGGGCCTCCCGCACCAGGTCGTGCATTCCCTTGAAGGAGGGCTTGGGATCTTGATGTTCCGTGTGGGTCAGCCGATAGGCGTACCATTGGGCCGCGTGATCGAGAATCTCGCTCTTGTTGGCAACCGAAACGCCTTTCCGGATCTCCTGGAAGTGCTTCAGCTCCGCCGTATCCTTGCTCCAATCCTTCTCGTACAGGAGCCGTTCCTGTCCATCGCCTGCACCGCGCGGCTTGGGCGCCGAGGAAGACTTCGTATCTCGGCTCTTCGTCTGTGCCTCGACAGGCGCTCCGAAGGGGAGCCCTGCTATCGAAACCATCGCAATTGCAACTGCCAACAGTACCAACCGATAAGCGAAACGCTTCATTGTTCCAATCCAAATCATTACGAGTTTGCCGGGTCGAAAAGGACGTGTGCGGTCACGGGCAACCAGGACAATCTTTCAGGACACTCTGTGAAGCTAACACGCGCGTGTCCGCATTGTCAAGGGAACGAAAAACTTGCTCTCCACGCCTCATGGCTCCCAGTCCACAATCCGCTTGAGCGAGTCGCTGCGGAATAAACCGTAGCAACCGGACCATGAATGAGACGAGCAACGGGGCCGGGTGGTTCCCCAGGCCGGGGAATTTAAGCGGCGGTTACTTGCGTTCGACTTCTGCCCAATAACGATCGTAAGCCAGGCAGAGAGCCGTGCGTTCGGCGGGGGTTAAGAAGCTGAACGGCGCGGCCGCGTCTGCTTCGCGCAGGTGACACAGAGCAGGCTGGCGTTGTCCGAGCTGCGACCAAACTTCGTAGAGATACCAGCACGGCTGGGCTTCATTGGGCCGCTCGCAATGAGCCAACGATAGCTCAGCCGCGGCTTTGCAGAGAAGCCCTTCTGCGGAAAGACTTCCATCGGCCTCCGGCAAGATCCGGCGTTTGCGCGCCAGCAGAAACAAGCCGATGCCGCGATGGAGATGCTCGTGGTAAACGTCTTCCGAATCTTGGGCAATGGCCATCAGCCGGCTATGACATTGGATGAGATCAACGCCAGCAGATTCGCTGACGCTCGGCGCATCGCAAGTCAAGGCTTCAAACTGGGCCCGCGCTTCTGGCAACCGATGCAACTGAAGCAACAGCTCGGCGTAACGTTTCCGGATCGACGGCTGGTCTGGATTGGCATCGCTGTACCGGGCCAGGTGGACACAGGCGCGGTCCGACTCGTTTAGTTCCAAATAGGCGGCGGCGAGACTTAAATGATTGCGCGTGAGGTTCGGATCCGCGACCAGGCTCGATTCATAACAACGGATTGCTTCCTCCGTCTGTCCGCACCGCATGGCCGCTTGACCCATTTCCCAGCGTTGGCCGGCACTGCTCTTTTCCTCCGATCCCAGGGGAGGGAGGGATTGACATCCCAGGCAGATCAGCCAAAGCCCAAGCCAACCCGGCCGGATGGCCATCGCAGACCCTCGCGGAGCAGGGAGAACGGCAGGAACCGTACTACCTCTCGTTATCGCCCGGCCGGTGGATGGGGATTGAATGAAACAAGCGGATTAAAGGGCTATTCGGGCGCAACCCGAAGACCGATCACTCTACGTGCATGCTTTCGCTGAGTTTGCTTAAAGCTTCGTTCTCGATTTGCCGAACGCGCTCGCGCGTCAGACCGAGACATTCCCCGATTTGTTTCAAGGTCTTGGGTGCTTCGTCATCGAGTCCGAAGCGCATGCGCAAAACCGTCGCCTCCCGCTTATCCATCTTGTCGAGCAGGCCCAGCACATGGTGCAGGTCATCGGCTTCCACCATCTCGGTATCCGGCGTTTTGGTGTTGGCGTCCATCAGCATTTCATCAAGGGACCATCCCGCTTCGGTCTGGTCGGTCTGGGGCGTGGCATTGTAAACGCGGATCGCTTTCTTGATGATCGCCAGTTTTTTCTTGGGCAGCTCCAAGCTGCCGGCAATCTCCTCATAGGTCGGTGGCCGGCCGAGTTCGTCTTGGAGCTGGATGGTGGCCCGCCGCCACTTGCCCAGCAGCTCCACCATGTAGGCAGGGATCCGAATGGTCTTGGCTGTATTGACGAGTGCCCGCTTGATCGATTGCTTGATCCAGTAGCTGGCGTAGGTGCTGAAACGCGTGTTCATGTTGGGGTCAAAGCCCTCAACCGCGCGCAGCAACCCCAGGTTGCCTTCCTCGATTAGGTCTTGCAAACCGAGCCCTTTGCCGGTGTAACTCCGCGCGATGTTCACGACCAAGCGTAGATTGGCCCGAACCATCCGATCGCGCGCTTCGCTGTCCCCGACCTCGATGCGGTTGGCGAGCTGTTTTTCTTCGTCGGCACTCAGCAGCGGCGTTTCGTTGATCTCACGAAGGTAGGTTTCCAGCGGCGATTGCACCACATCGCCACGCGGCCGGCGGAGTCGTGTCATGAGCAGTTTCCCAGCGCGTAAACGAAATCCTTTTCCCCGGTCCCGATTGACGCGGGCCGAGACAACCTTGAAGGACCAGACCTTCCTCTCCGCCAAGGCAGAGAAGGAAACCAGGCTCCCTCACAGCAGCCCGTCTGTCCAAGATAGGCTATCGGAAGAATTCAGGAAGATCCTGGAGTCTCGGCAGGGCGACTCCCCCGGCCCGGCCATGCCAGAGCCAGCACCAAACGATCTTCAGCTATTACCACGCAGCCAGATGTCCGTGGCGCGAATGCGCGAAGCTGCACAATGCGTGTAAACAGAACCGGATTGGTCGGTGAAGCCGAGGAAGGAGGAAAGCGTGCTGCATTCTTGCTCTCCTCCTTCCTTGCTTTGTTACTTCTTGTCGGGCGGGGACTCCGGCATCGTGAAGAGCTGTCCGCTGCTGGAGCCGGTGCCGCCGCGCAGTTCCCGCTGCGGACGGGTGCTGGCGGCTGCCTCTTCGGCGTTCTCTTCGGGCTCCTCTTCGGGGCCGCCATAGAGGTTTTTGCGGCTCAAGCCGATCTTGCGTTCCTTGGGCTCGACGCGGAGGACCTTCACCTCGATTTCGTCGCCGACCTTGACGACTTCCTCGGGGCTCTCAACTTTGTGGTCCGCCAGCTCGGAGATATGCAGCAGTCCTTCGAGCCCCGGCTCCAATTCGACAAAGACACCAAAATTGGTGAGCTTGGTGACCTTGCCTTTCTTGACATCGCCTGGATGGTACCGACCGGGAATATCGCCTTCCCACGGGTCGCTGGCCATTTGCTTGAGCCCCAGCGCGACCCGCTTGCGTTCCTGGTCCACATTCAGAACGACGCACGTGACCTTATCCCCCTTGCTGACCACTTCGCTGGGATGGCTCACCTTGCGGACCCAGCTCATGTCACTGACGTGCAGCAAGCCATCGATCCCTTCCTCAATCTCGATGAAGGCGCCGTAATTGGTGAGATTGCGCACCGTGCCGGTAATGACGGTGCCCGGCGGATATCGCTCGGCCACCTTGTCCCAGGGATTGGGCTGAACTTGCTTCATGCCCAGGGAGATTTCTTGCTTTTCCTTGTTAATATTCAGCACCTGGACTTCGATCTGGTCGCCGATGGACACCAGCTCGCTCGGATGATTGATGCGCTTGGTCCAGCTCATTTCGCTGATGTGCACCAAGCCTTCAATGCCTGGTTCGAGCTTGACGAAGGCGCCGTAGCTCATGACGTTGACGACTTCGCCGGTGTGCCGGCTGCCAATCGGATACTTGGCCTCCACATTGGCCCACGGACTCGGCGACTTCTGCTTGAGGCCCAGGGCGATCTTTTCCTGGTCCTTGTCCACGGAGATGATGAAGACCTCGAGCTGCTGGTCGATGTGTACCACTACGTGCGGGTTGGCGACCCGGCCCCAGCTCATGTCGG
>DATGIQ010000550.1:0-2803 GCA_035295665.1 Gemmataceae bacterium
TCACCGTGCCCCACTCCGGCATAGCCTTGGGCGTTACATTCTCCCAGTGCTGGCCGCCATCGCGGGTCAGGTGGATCAGGCCGTCGTCGCTGCCCGCCCAGATAAGATCTTTCTGCACCGGCGATTCCACGACGGAAAAAATAGTGTCGTAGACCTCCACCCCGGTGTTGTCTTTAGTGATAGGCCCGCCGGAGGATTGCTGCTTGCTTTTGTCATTGCGGGTGAGGTCGGGGCTGATGATCTTCCAGCTCATACCGCCATCCGTGGTCTTGAACAGCACTTCCCCGGCAAAGTACAGCGTCTTCGGATCATGCGGCGAAAACACAATCGGTTCGGTCCACTGGAAGCGGTGCTTGAGGTCGGCCGCCCCCCAGCCAATGGGATTTACCGGCCAGGGATTCATCGCCTGCAGCTCGCCGGTGTGGTGATCGTAACGGCTGATCTCACCACCATAAGAGCCGGCGTAAACGATCTGCGGGTCGGTGGGATCGGGAGCGATATAGCCGCTCTCGCCGCCGCCGACGTCATACCAGTCGGTGCGGTCAATTTCTCCATCCGGACTGGCACTGGCAATGCCCACCGTGCTGTTGTCCTGTTGCGCGCCATAGATGTAGTAGGGGAAGCGATTATCGGTGGTGACGTGGTAGAACTGCGCCGTTGGCTGATTGTATTCCGTGCTCCAGCTCTTGCCGCCGTCCACGGAAATGGTGGCGCCGCCGTCATTGCCATTGATGAGGCGTTCAGGATGGTTGGGATCGATCCAGAGCCCGTGATTATCGCCGTGCGGCGCGGGAATGCGGGCAAACGTCTTGCCGCCATCGTGGGAACGGTAAACACCGGTATTCAGGATGTAGACGGTGTCCTCCGCCTTGGGATCGGCAAAAATGTGGGAGTAGTACCAGGCGCGCTGGCGGAAGCGGTGATCGTCGGTCATCAGATGCCAGCTATCGCCGCCATCGTCGGAGCGATAGATGCCGCCCTTCGCGGCCTCGATGATGGCCCACACACGGTTGGAGTTCGCGCCGGATACGGTTACGCCGATGCGCCCCAAGGGACCGTCGGGCAGCCCATGCCCGGTGAGCTCCTTCCAGGTCGCACCGCCATCGGTGGAGCGATACAAGCCGCTGCCTGGTCCGCCGGAATCCAGGCTCCACGGCGTGCGCCTTGCCTGCCATAAGGCGGCAAATAGGGTGTTGGGATTCTGGGGATCGAAGGTAATGTCGATACCGCCGGTCTTCGCATCCTTATAAAGTACTTTTTGCCAGGTCTTGCCGCCATCTAAGCTGCGGAAAATGCCGCGCTCCTCGTTATCGGCGAAGGGATGGCCCAGCGCGGCCACGAATACGCGATCGGGACTTTTAGGGTCGATAATGATGCGCCCGATGGCATGCGTGTCGGTTAGACCGGCAGGCTTCCAGGTTTTGCCCGCGTCCATGGATTTGTACACTCCATTGCCGCCCACGATATTGCCGCGAATGCAGGCTTCGCCGGTACCGACGTAAATGACGTTGGGATCCGATTCAGAGACGGCAATGGCGCCGATGGAAGGCGACATGTCCTTGGTTTTGTCGCTCAGCGGCATCCAATTAAGGCCGCCATCGGTGGTCTTCCACACTCCCCCCGCCACAGCCCCAAAGTAGAAGGTATTCGGCTGGCCCACGACACCGGAAACCGCCACCACACGGCCGCCGCGGAATGGCCCTACCAGCCGGTACTGCAGCGCCTTCCACGGTCCCTGGGCCTCGCCTTCAGCTTGCTGGGCAGTCGCAGCCGCGGCTGTGCCTGACGTTTCCGCCTGCTTCTGCTGCCGCGCGCGCCCCGACTTCTTGGCGCCGGGTTCGGAAGACTGGTTGGCCTGCTGCTTCTGAGCCAGGCCCAGCGTGGTCAGAAACGCGACTAGCAAGACGAGGGTAGTGGATCGCAAAGCCTCACCTCCGGAGTCTCAGAATGAACCGGAAATCCTAAGCGTTTGCAGGCCGGAATGCAAAATAGAGCCACGGTCCAACTTGGTCGCGTTGCGACTCACTCGTTTGGGAAATCAGGCGGATTGACCAGAAACGCATCCAGCCCCGGTTGAGCTGGTCCTCACCCGAGGCTGGATTGCGGTCGTGCCGGATGGAGCGGCTCACTTCTGTGTCGCCGGCGGCTCAGCGGCCTTTGAGGTTTCCACAACCGGAGCAACGGCCTGTTCCGTTTGCGGTACGATCTTCACCGTCTGCAGGATCGAATCCAGGCGGCTCAACACCATGTCGGGATCGACTTCCCGGGACAGGCCGTCCTGATTCGCGGTCGTCACTCCAACCTCGAGTTCATAGCAAGCGCCGTTTTCGAAGGCGACGTAGTCGCGCACTTTGGAGGCGCTACCTTTGCCCCCGCTGGAGGTCTCGATCCAGCGAAAGTCCCGCCCGCCGATATTGACGGTGCTGAGTTTGGCATCCTTCGCCGAACTGAGCGACTGCACGCATTGCTCCTCATTCAGATTCTGGTTCAGGCTGAGGCTGAAATAGCCGCTCTCGAAGTCGGTGTCCGGATAGAAGCCCTGGGGGATCTCCACCCGCGCCAGCGTGAACTGACCGTCGTGGCCGTCGGACTTCGGCTTGAGCGAAGCATCACCGTTCGCGACCATCCGTGCATTGATGAATCCGTACTGCCAGGGGTAGCGGAAGGACACGCCATAGTCGTGGCTGTTGTAGCTGGACAGCTTGGTTGGATGTGGCTGTTTCGGTTTGACCACTGTAGTGTCCGGCTGGGAAGCGAGCGGCACAACCGTGGACAGTGCCGCCGGTTTGACGGTTGCGTTGCT
>DATGIQ010000551.1:0-13938 GCA_035295665.1 Gemmataceae bacterium
CGCCCACGGTTCGCCCGGCTTGATGAGGTAGGCGTCCGGCAGCCCGAAGTCGCCGCGCGAGGGGCGCACGCCGATGGCCTTCATGTCGGCGTTGGGCACAGAGAATTGCAGGCGTAGCGCGACGGTGCCGCCGCCGTGCTCGAAATGGCAGTGACCGCAGTTGGCGTGCAAATAGCCCCGCGCCCGCGCCTCCAAGGGCTGGGCCGTGTCCGCCGGATCAACGATCTTGCGTTCCCCAGCCGCCGAGGCGGCGTCGAACGGCGGCAACGGCTTACCATCTTCGCCGACTCGCTGGATATATCCCATCTCGGTGAGAGAGACGAGCTGGTTGCGCCCATCGGTTCCTGACCGGTTCAATTGCTCGGGCAAGAAGGCGAGGGCGTATTCCGATTGGTTGTTGTGACACAGCAAACACTGGCTGCGGCTGTGGAATTGCCAAAGCCGCGTCCCTGCACCATTGGCATCGCGCACTTCCTTCTCAGCGCCGTCGGCGGCAACCAGATCCGCGTCGGCCTGGTCATCGCGCCAGGCGAAGCTGTACCCGCGCCAATCCACGCCGTCGTAGTGCAAGAGTTGGGTCTCTACACGCCGGCCAGCCAGCGACAGGGTGCGCAGCAGCACCACGTCCTTCGGAAAGTGCATCCGGAAGGAGTGCCAGTACACCATTCCGGGGATGGGCTTGCCGGTTGCGTGCAGTGTGGCTGCCGAGGTGCCCGGGAACGCCGCCCAGTGTTCCGCCGTGGCGCCGTCCTGCCACTGCCTGCCGTTCACCGCGAACGGAACCACTCCGGTCGCCGGCGTGTGATCTTTGATGGACGCGAATAGGCCGGTTGCGGACAGTTTTGTCGGGAAGGCGGTGTTCTGCAGCACGCCGTCATTGCGCGCCAGGGTGTGGACCGTGCCGCCGTCGTAGTCGAGAAAGTAAAGCTCGCCGCTTTTATCTTCGCCGAAGGCGACGATCCGCACCGAGGGGCGCGTGATCTCCGGCATTTCTTTTGTGCGGTCGCCTTCGAAGCGCGCAGCCCATAGCCGTCGCGTTTCCCAGTCACCGAAGATGTAGGCACCATGCAGCTCCGGGAACCGCTTGCCGCGGTAAACGCGGCCGCCGGTGACGCTGCACGCGATTGTGTGCGGCAGCTCAATTAGCGCTGGGCGGATCGGTGTCGGCCCGACCTTGTGCGGCTTGATTGGCTGCGGCCCTTCCATAGCGGACCAGCCGTAGTTGCCTCCTTTCTCCACGCGGTGCACCGATTCCCACAGTTCCCAGCCAACGTCGCCGACGAACAGCTCGCCGGTCTGGCTATCGAAGCTCATCCGCCAGGGGTTACGCAAGCCGTATGCCCAGACTTCAGGCCGGGCGCCTTTCATGCTGACAAACGGGTTGTCCTTTGGCACGGCGTAGTTCATCCCTGGAGTACGATGGTCGACGTCGATCCGGAGGATCGAAGACAACAGGTCGGAAACGTCCTGCCCCGTGTCGAACGGGTCGGGCGGATTCGGGCTGGCGGCGTCGCCGGTGGAGATATACAGCATGCCGTCGGGGCCGAAGTGAATGTCGCCGCCGTTGTGCCCGCCTTGCAGGAACGAGAGCACAACCTCCTCGCTCGCGGAATCAATGCGCGGCGGGTCCGTCTTGGTGACCGTGAACCGTGACACACGTGTCCCGTCGGCGAGGTGCTCCGGTTTCGTGCCCCGGAGCGTGTAGCAGACGAAGCACTGGCGGTTCATCGCAAAGTTGGGATGGAAGGCCAGTCCATAGACCGCCTCTACCTCCTTCGCCTCGGGGAGCAAGTGCCGCGTCGTGATCTCCTTGCGGAGGTCACAAAACAGCTCGGCGCGTGCATCCGGCCTATCCACGAACGAATACAGGACGCCGTCCTGCTCGCCGACGAACAGCCGATCGCTCCCGGGAGGACGGGCCATGAGCAACGGGTGAGTGAACTTTAGGTTGGGAAACGCCCGCACCACTTTGAACGGCGGCGGTGGATCTGGGGAGCCGACGACGCGCGAGGTCGTCCACGGTAGTCGCACGGCCTTGGCTGGCCCCGCTTCTTGCGTGTGCGGACGCTGTTCTGCCGAGCGTGCGCGCCAGACCGAGAATCCGCCCACCACTGCCATCAGCGCCGCCACAAGAGCCCAGCGACGTCCGCCTCGGATGAGTGACTTCATGAGTGCCGCCCCGCACAGTTCATCGGATCGGTTGCGTCTCCGCATGCGCTTAAGATAGGACTTTGCAATGAGCCGTCTCGAACTCGCCGCGCTCGGGCGAGCCGAATTTCTTCTGGATATTGGTTGGCGTGGCACATGCTTGGGTCGGGGAATCGTTTCTACAATTTTTTAAAATGGGACTGGCAATTTGCGCGCCACGTGACCATAGTAGCTGGAGCTTGCCAACACAAGCCGTTTCCAAGGCAACGATGCCCCCGGACCAGGATACGGAACCTGCTGTCATTCGAGCCTGACAATGGAGAGACGTATTGCCACGGCGCTTGGACTGCGGAGGTCCCGCGGAGATCCCGCGTAGCTCCGAATCATCGCTCACAGGAAGGAAGATAGAGAGTCATGTTGATCACCACGACGAAAATGGGCCGCGCGCTTGCTCGCCGGGCGCAAGGGCTTTTGGGTCGTCTGCTGCTGGAGAGATTGGAGGACCGGCTGGTGCTTTCCGTGGCGGAGGGGACCGTCCTCGCCGCGACCTTGCCGTCCACGTTCGCCGGCAAGGACGTCTCTGGGTTTCCCACCGCCATCGTCGGAGTTGATCCCGGCACAGGGACGCAATCGCTGATCTCCTCCGGGAATCTGTTCGCGTTGCCCACGTATATCGCGGAAGGTCCCAACCAGCAATTGTACGTCACCGATCTGAAGGCGTCGGGAACCGGTGCCGTCCTTGCGGTCGATCCGGATACCGGCACTCAGCGCGTGGTGGCTACGGGGGGATTCATCAACGGGCCCAATGTCCTGGTGTATTGGAATGGTTTTCTGTACGTCGCCAATGAAGGAGATGCCTCCGGGGCCATTCACAACCTCGTCCGCGTGGACCCAAACACCGGTGAGCAGAAGCTGATCAGCGACGGCAGCGCAGGCGGTTTCAGCGTTCCGGTCGGGATGGCGCTGGCTGGCGGCAACAATGTTTACGTGGCGGATGAGCCGGGTAACGTCCGGGGCTCCGATCCGGGGAAGATCTGGCGGGTCAACCTGGACACCGGTCAGCAGACGATCGTGAGCGACAATAATTCCAGCCAAGGCAAGTTCTTCAATCACCCGGTCGATATCGCCATCGACGGCAATGGCAATATTGTCGTGGTCAATACGGGAAGCGTGTCGAATGGCTATGCAGGAAGCGTGTTCCGAATCAATGCCCAGACCGGCGTGCAGAGTTTGGTGTCTACGTTCGGCAGCGACACCGGCTTGGACAGTATCGAGGTCGGCCAAGATGGCACGCTTCTCATCGGCGCCATCCAAGTCGGGACGATTCCTGGAAGAATCTATTCGGTCAATCCGGTTTCCGGAGCCCAGGGGATCATCGCTTCCGGGGGATCGCTCAGCGAGGTAGAAGGCATCCGAGCCTTTCACGTGACCAGTACCGCCAGCAGCCACACGACCCTCATTACCTCGGCCAACCCAGCGGTATCCGGTCAGGCGGTGACGCTGACGGCTACAGTCACGGGCAACGGCACCCGCAATCCTACGGGCGTCGTGAACTTTTTCGATGGCTCCGCGTTCCTGGGCCAGGGCAGCTTGAGCACGACGGCCGGAGGAACTACCGCCACCTTGAGCACCGCTACCCTGAGCACCACGACACACACTATCCTCGCCATTTACACCGGCGACGGGAGCTTCCGCCCGAGCACTTCAACAGCCCTCCCCTTGACCATCAATAAGGGCAGCACGAGCTTGTCAATAACCACTTCGAGCAATCCGTCCGCTCTTGGCCAGAACGTGGCCTTCACCGCAACTGTCCTGATCACGGCACCGGCCGCGGGTACACCGACGGGGACCGTGCAGTTCCAAATCGATGGAAGCAATGTCGGCGGTGCGGTGAACGTCAGTAGCTCCGGCACCGCCATCTTCAGCACCACCGCCCTGCCCGTCGGCCCACACACCATCACCGCCAAATATAGTGGCGACGGTAACTTTGCCGGGAGCAACGGCGCCTTGTCGGGTGTCCAGACGATCGCGAGCCTGGGTACGACGACGACTGTCGCGTCCTCGGCCAACCCTTCCCTGTCCGGGCAGGCAGTAACTTTCACGGCCACAGTCGGCGTGCTGAGCCCGGGCAGCGGCACGCCGAAGGGTACCGTGCAGTTCCTGATCGACGGCAACCCTGTCGGCAGCCCCGTGACGCTCAGCGGCGGCCAGGCCACGAGCGACCCGATTACTTGGTTGACGGCCGGGGGACACAAGATTACAGCCAGCTACAGCGGCAGCCCAGATTTTGCCGCCAGTGTTGGCAGCTTAACGGGCGGACAGAACGTACAAAACGGAACGAACGTGCCGACGGTAACCTGTTCGGTGGCCCAGTCTCAGCTCTGGCCAGCGAACAAAAAGATGGTGAACGTGGGGCTGAGCGTCACGGTCGCTCCTGCCTCTGCCAGCATCGACGTGCAGGTCTATGGCAACGACGATGCCGACGAATCCGATGTGGACAATATCGCCCCGGGTAGTTTGGAGTTGCGTGCTGTGCGAGAGGATGATGAAGGAAGGGTCTACCTCATCGTGGTCACGGCGAGCAAGGGAGACGCAACGAGCTTTGACGTGTGCGCCGTGGTTGTGCCGGGCGATAACTCCGACGACTCGATCCAGGCCGTGCAGCAGGACGCCGCGGCAGCGGTGGCCTATTATCGAAAGTTCCAAACCGCTCCGGACGATTTCGATCTGCTGGGCGACTCAGGCGGCGATGGGGATGCTCCGCCCCCGTCCGCGAATCCACGAAAACCCAACGCCCCGGCCAGCGTGCTGAGTTCGGCACTGACGGAGTTGCAAGTCCCTGCGGCTTCGCCGGGCCCGCTAACGAGCCCGAACACGGCCCCCGGCAGCGCGGTGACTCCAAGCCCGTCTCTTCAGGGGACGATTCCCTTCGTGGATCAGTTCTTTGCCTCGGTCAAGAAACAGGAATCCACGCCCATCCAATCAGGGCGGACGCCAATGGCCGCAGGTGAAGTTGGGTTGGAACTATTCCATACGGGTGTCCTTTAGAAGGGACTGGGCGTCTGAGCCCGCATGGCCGCTTGGTCTTACAAGGTTGGCAATTCGCGGGGGCGCGGACCAAGCGGGAAGGCCTCTTCGATGCGCGCTATCTCGGCCTCGCTTAGCCGCAGGTCTCCAGCACCGGCGTTTTCCGCGACGTGTTCTGGCCTGGATGCCTTGGGGATCGCGAAGAGCGCAGGCCGCCGCACCAGGAAGCGCAGCGCTACCTGACGCGGGGTCGCGCGGTGCGCGGCGGCAATCTCTTGAAGCAGACGCCCCCCTTTTGTACGTGGACTCGGAAAGTCCCCATGCCCAAACGGACTGTAGGCAACCACGCTAACTCCGTGCGCCTCACACCATGGGAGCACAGCATGCTCGATGGCACGCTCTTGCAAATGGTAGAGAACCTGATTGCAAGCGACACGGCCTACACCGGCGATTTCTTGAGCCTTCTCGAGATCCGCGACATCGAAGTTGCTCACGCCCCACGAAAGAATCTTCCCGGCACGGATCAGCTGCTCGAAGGCAGCGATGGTATCCTCCAGGGGATGCGAGCCGCGCCAGTGCAGCAGGTAGCAATCCAACCGATCGGTTTGGAGGCGCGTGAGCGACTGTTCACACGCCGCCAGCGTTCCCTTCCAGGAGGCATTCTCGGGCAGGATTTTGGAGGTCAGGAAGACCTCATCGCGTCGTCCATCGATTGCTAGGGCTACGATCTCCTCGGCGGTACCGGCCCCGTACATCTCCGCCGTATCAATATGCGTCATGCCAAGATCGAGGCCCCGGCGCAAAGCGGTAATCGCGGAGTCGCGGCCGTCACTCTCGTTATTCCAGGTCCCCTGACCAATCACCGGGACCTTTCGCCCTGTCGTACCGAACGGACGAAGTTCCATGTTGATGTTCCGCGTTGGAGATCGTTGGACGTCCGATGCGGCTGCGGGCCGTTCAAGCGCCTTCGTTCAATTATGCTTCTGCTACTCCTTCTCCAGGCGCCGCTTATAGACAATGAGGCTTTCGCCCGTCCTGGGTCTCGTCTTGAACTGCGCGGGCCGCTCTTTGGTCCCGGGCTTGGCGAAACAAATCTTCAATGTGTCGCCATCGAGATCATAGATGCCTGTCATGGACAGGGGCTTGCCATTGCCGTCCTTGCCGTCCATGTCAATGGTTTTCGGTTGCTTGATTGGGTCGATCTTTACCGTGAGCCGAAAGCTATGGATGGAATACTGGTCGCCCTTGAACGTCGCATCACGGCCGCCGATTTTATCTTTGGGCACCGTCGTTCCGTTCACTTCGATCGAAACGACTGTCCAGTTGCCTTGCAATGCCTTCGAGTCCCTCTTTACGGCATCGTCCTTCGGTTCATCAGCGGCGACCAGGAAGCCAGCCGCGAACACCAGCAGTAAATGCCCTTGCATGGCCGGCCCTCTTGAAACCAAGACTGTGGCCCGCCGGTGCGGAGCCAGCATTTCTTATTCGATGCTCGAACTCGCTCATTGCGGATTCAAGCCTTTGGGCCCGTCGCCAAGGAGTGCTCGAGCGGGCCGTCGGACAAATTCAGTTAGGGGGCCCGGAAAGTTTCTCCCACTCGGGAAGCTCAGAGGAAATGGGATTCATCTTTACGAGTGCCGATGATAAACAGCCTTTTCAGGTGCACCTGAATGGCTTCACCACGAACCGGCTCGGGTCGTACCCAGCGTGGAATGCAGTGCGGGATGAAGCACGGCGGCTCTGGAACGTGTATCGGGAGCGAAACAGTTTCAAAACAAAGACATCGATTCCATCTACCCGCGTGCGGAAGTCACCCTAAGGATTCCTCCCGAAGACTAGTGGGCCCTGTGGCGCTTTCGCTTCGCATGGTTCTCCCAGCGAAAATGTTACGGCGGCAGTTCAGCGGTTCCGTCCTTCCGCCGCATGTCCGGTATGCTGTAGCATGTCTCGACACACCTGCTCGCATCGCCGGCATTCATCGGCACATTGCTTCATCATCTTGTCGTTCGCGTGCTGTTCGCAAGTTTTGCCACAGCGGGCACACGCCTCGGCGCACGCTCGACAAATGACGTCGCTGAATGGTCCCTGCCGGGCGACGATTTGCGCGGCGCTGGTACAAACATTGGCGCAATCCTGACACGTCTGCAACGTTTGTAAATGTTCTTTGACACCCTGTGCCACCAGGTGTACACAATGCGTGGCACACGCATCACAAGACCGCTGGCAATCGTTACAGGCTTTGGCACAGTGCTCGTAGGCTTCGCTGTGCGCGGCGTGCGCCCCAGCGGGCGTCGGCGCCCGTTTTTGCTTCTCCGGCGACCGATCTTGTTGTTGCGCAGTGGCGTACGTGCCGAGGATGGTAAGAGCAACCGCGACGATCGCGGTGAGGCAAAGAATAGTTCTGGAAGTCATCGGAACTCCTTTCGGGAAAGGAACAGCTTACATCTCTAGCGGGAACCGGATTGCCTTGTTGAGCACGAGCTGGAACATGGACCCTGATCTCCTCCCTGCTCACGAAGAGATTCTTTCTTACCCCGCAAAAGGCGTGCCGTATTTGGAGCTGGCGACGGCCGTGGCATGGCGTGGGATAGACGCTTTGATGCGAGTCATGGCGAAAGTACAGGACCAGCTTGGTCGCAGTCCCGGCATTGATCGAGCCAATCGCGGCAGCCTTCGCCGGCGCGAGCATCGGGTCAAACCGCACGCCCCCACCTTGCAAGACACCGACCGGGAGACACACCGCCGTGACATTGCCGCTGTCGATGCCCCGACTCGTGACCACGTCCACGCCGTCGTCCCTCCGGAGAATGGCCGACGCGATGTGATGGACACGAAGATCACTCCCGGCCGCCGGCCGGCGGGGGACTTCGTCATACCCCTCGGTGACGCGGTATTTGTCTTCATAGCCGTCTACGTCGGGCGCTAATAGCCCGTCCAAGTCGAGATCCGACACCCGCGATGCAAAATCATTGCGGATGAGCTGGGGTAAGAGGTGGAGGTAACGCCTCGTGGGTGAACTCCGCATGCCGGCCATCCCGCCCCCGACGGTGAGGTAATCCGCCCTCACTCGCAGCTTACGGGCCGTTCGCGCCATACCATCGTTACTACCACTGTCAGGTTGCTCGGACTCGGTCTCGGCCGGGTCGCCCTACTCATTCTACCGCGAGACGCCAATGCCGGTACTTGTTCGAGGTGCAGTAGAGCCAGGTGGTGAAAGTTGGCGGCGTAGTCATTTCCGCTCAATCAAAAACTTGTCCAGAAGCCGAACTCAGACAGACGCGCCGGTAGTCGCTTACCATGCGTTCCTGAGCGAAGTGCGCTTCGATGCGCGCTCTCCCAGCAATGCCCCACTGCGTCCGACGCACCGGGTCTTGCGCCAACTCAACCAGCGCTTCGGCCAACGCACCGACATCGCCGCGGGCTACCAACCGGCCGGTCACGCCATCTTGCACCTGCTCTGCCGCGCCGCCGGCGTCGGTCGCTGCGACCGGCAGCCCCTCGGCCATCGCCTCCATCAAGGCATTCGGACAGCCCGCGGGTTCGGACACCATCGCGAAGATATCCAGCTCGCGGAGAAACGGGCGCGGGTTCGCCAGTTCTCCCACCCATTCAACCGACAGGCCACAGGCAAGGCGGCGCAGGTCAAGGGCGTAAGCCGCGCCGTCCCGTTCGGCGCCACCCGCAATGCGCAGCACGTGGGGCGGTAGGCGTCCCTGCGCGCGGCGCAAGGCTGTCAGCAATTGCTCCAGTTTTTTCTGCGGCGAGATTCGGGCGAGGGTGCCCATGACCAGTCGCTCACCCAAGGGCCGGCTGCTCCGGGAACGCCACGCACTCAGTGGAATGCCGTTCGGGATTACATGGGCGCGCGTTCCCAGGACGCAGGCCGCGCGCTCCGCCTCGGCCTGGTACTTGACGATCACCCCCGCCAGGCGTGCCCCATACTCCTGGCTACTGCGGTACGCTAGCCCAGGTCGGGGACGGCTGAAGTAGTGCTCCAGCGCGGTGAAGTACATCTCTCCTGGGCTGACATCGTAAAGCGGGATGTCGAGCAGACGGTCGGCGAGGAGAATCTTGTATTCGGCGATGGCATTCCAGAGAAGCACGGCTTCCGGCGGGTCAGCATCCAGGGATTGCAGCAGCAGATCCACCGCCCCCGCGGGGTCAATTGTCCCCGCGGGGGGCAGTGCCAGAACTGAGATCCCGGCCTCAGTGAGAGCGCGCCGACCGGGGGTCGGGTAGGCCGGCTGCTCTTCGAGCACGGCCGCTCGTACCCGGATCGACTCGGAGGCCAGTCCCAGCAAGAGCCGACGCCCACTGGACTGCGCGCCGCCGGTCGCAAAATTGTTACTCACCAGCAGCAGCCCGCTCCCGCGGCGCCGGCCGCGGGCGGCCTCCACGGCGCGGGGGTAAAGCTGAGCGTACCCCTCGGCCATCCGCCAGCGCGTGAAGTGGTTCTGTGCCGCTTCCCGGCCGCCTACAGGCGGACGCTGCGTGAGAGCGGCGAGAACGATGGCGAACCGATCGGGCCCAGCGTCGAGCGGAACGATAAAGACCGCAGGATTGTCTTGGGCAATCTCCGCGGTACCGCCGGCGTTGGTTGCCACGACGGGGAGACCGGCGGCCAAGGCTTCTAGGTGAGCCAGGCTCAGTCCCTCGTAAGCACTGGTCGTCACCAACACATCACATGCCCGTAACAACGACGCTACTTCGCCGACCGTCCCTAGCAGTCGAACGTGCTCCCTGACGCCGTGGCGGGTAATTTCAGCGCGCAGCAGCGCCTCGGACTGCACCGCTGTCTCAGTACCCGGTGAGGCCTCTCCGGCAATTACCAGGCGCGCCGTGCGGCGGATGCCGCGGTGGCCGAGTTCGGCCTGCGTGGCTGCCAGGATAGCGGGCAGCCATTCGAGTCGCTTCTGCGGGCGCGGGTTGGCCAGGGCCAGAAGCACGAAATCCTCGGAAGTGAAATGGAGGGAGCGGCGGAAGGCGCGGGCTGCCAGTTCCAGCGCTGGCGTGCGCCCATAGGGCGCGAAATCGATGCCATTCCAGACGGTTCGGGCTGGCACCGGGATCCGGGCCGCATGGAGATCGGCCTCGACTGCCCGGGAACAAGCGACCAGCAGGGCCGCGTCCGCCGCACGGAGGGACTCCAGCCCACGGGGCCAACCGGGCAGCGTGTTGTGCACGGTCAACAGCACCGGCAGTCCCCGCGCCGAGAGCCGGACCGTGTCCTCGACACTGAGCAGATGGCCGTGGACGATGTCGGCAGCAAATGAGAAAGCTACGGTAGCCGCCGCCTCGACGCGCGCCAGGCCGCTTCTTAACGTCGACAGGTCCATCGTTCCGGGTGGGACAGGGAACGGCGCACGCGTCGGTCTGCCGAGTGTCACAAGCAGGGAGCGGATGCCGTGCTTGCCGAGCCCTTGAGTAAGGTCGAGGACGACCCGCTCGGCGCCGCCCCGCTGGAGCGTAGTGACGATCTGAACAACGCGCAGAGCCGTGTCGTGGTAGACGTCGAGGGGAGGGTAATGGACGACACGGTAGCCACTCCCGAGAATCGCCCGGAGGGCTGCGGGCAGTTCCTCACCGTGCGCCAGCTGGTGGCCAAGTTCTGCGGCCGGCCCGGCTTCGAAGTACACGCTGGCGATGGGTGGCAGCCTGTCGGCGAGATCCGGAACCAAAGCGAAGTCGCCGCCTGTCTCAGCCTGCAGCGCTGCCCACTGCCCCGGCGCGCTACAGCTGGCCGCCAGCGACCCGGCTTCGGGACGGATCAGTCCCAGCGCGCACAACGCTCGCCCGGTGGCACTCGGCGGAGGCCACCTTGCTGCTGCCGTCTGTGTTGGCCAGGCACCGGCGCGGATCAGCCAGACGGCCCCCTCGGACGCCTCCAGCGCCTCCGCCAACCTCGCAGGCCCGCACACCTCCTCTACGGTCGCCGTCTCCCCTCGCAGCGCGCGGACCGTACGGCCGGCGCGATATCGGTCTGCCGGCTCCGTGCTGAAGACAAGGATCCGGTTCTGCGCACGGGCTCGAAGAGAGGGAGACGTGGCCATGGGAGTGGTATAGCCCCTGATCAGAACGTGTCAGTAGGCCGGCGGGTGTCCTTGGAACGCCTGCGGTGGAGGGAACGGCTCGGGAGGGGGCGGTGCCGGTTCTTCCCAGTCGTCGGGTGACAGGGCGGGAGGCAACGGCGCTGATTCGTCCCAGTCGTCCAGGGATAGGGCGGTCGCTCTTTCCGGCGGGATGATTTCGAGGATCTCGATGTCGGTCGGTGTTCCGCCTGTGTAGACGTACTGACCCTGCTTCCCTGGCTCGAAAGTGACCGACCCGGTCCGCATCGTGCCGAGTACCTGGCAGCGGTACCGGATGACGGAGCCTCGGGCGAGATCGGCCGACTCGATCCAGAAACCATCTGCTTGGGGCCGCAACTCGAGGTCACGGGGTAGTCGCCGGGTAGTGAAGCGTTGACCCCCGCCAAAGGTGCTCCGATCCCATAGCCGCTTGACGAGAAGGAGGAAGACGACTGCCCCACCCGCAACCAACAAGCCTAGCCAGACGAACTCTCCTTGTCCGAACAAGACGGCGAAGACCGGTCCCCCAACCGGTCCAGGCTGTGCCCCCGCCTGGCCGCGGTCCTCTTTTTCGAGGATTACCTTCACGGAGGCTACGATGCGGAAACCATTGTCTGCATTGCGGCTACCGGGCGTGTTGCGATAGCGCGCTGCGGAGCGGCAGTGCTGTGCCTCGCGCAGCCAGGATCCGCCACGCAGGACACGCCGCGGGGGATCCGACAGGTCATTGCGTGTCTCTTCCGGATCGACGACAGCACCGGGCGGGTAAGGGCCATACCAATCGCGGCACCATTCGTAGACGTTGCCGCACATGTCGTATAGCCCCAGCGCGTTCGCCTTCTTTTGACCGACCGGTCGGGTGCCATTCTTCGCGTTCGTCCTGTACCAGGCGATGGCACCAGCGTCCTCGTCGGCGTCACCATTGTAGAAGCGTGTCGTCGTTCCCGCCCGGCAGGCATACTCCCACTGCGCCTCGCTAGGCAGACTCACCCGGCGGCGCGTCTTCTTTGCCAGCCAGGCGATGAAGGCCTGGGCATCGTCGAAAGTCACCAAACAGACGGGGTGGTCGTCGGTCTGCGGGAAGCCGGGATTGCGCCAGTTGAACTCTTTACGCTGCACTAACCGGTTGCCGTCAAATCCGAAGCCACCGGAGGGCCCCGTCTCAGCCTCAGTTCGGTAACCTGTTTCCCGCACGAACCGACTGAACTGGCTGCGCGTCACAAGGTATTTCCCGATGTAGAAGTCCTGGCTGATCGTTACCCGACGTGAGCTCTCATCGTTGTTGCGGCCCACTTCGTTTGGCGGAGAGCCTTGCTGGAACGTTCCCTTTTTTACCAGGACCGTCTGCAGCTTGATGCCCTCACCCAGGTCGAGCACCGGCGTCGGATCGGCCGCCTTTTCACCCGTCTGCCGCTCCTCAGTGGAGGAAAAAGATACCGCTGAAGAGGCGACCGCTGCGGTTAAGATCAACACCAGGAACAGCCGCACGAATCGACCCGTTCTCATGGCTCACTCCTTCCAACGGGCTGAGGGGACGCAGCCTGGCGAACTCGTGAGGCAAGAGTTCCCGGGACACTGAAAACGACACCAGCACCGACTACGCTCAACCATCGCAACTCACAAATAAATGGGAGCGCAATGTGCCCCGAGGATCACCGCTAAATTCTCTTCGATCAAGCCATCCTATCGTACGGGGGCTCTATTATGTCGCGTTACCGGACTGGACGCCAGGCGAATTGCAGGAACGCGCAAGAAGATCGAACAACCGCCAAGATTTCCAAAGGAGGATGCCGCCGCAAACGCAACGTGGTGCGAGTGATCTTCAAGAAAGCGGGAGCACGGCTGAGAGTCCACAATCTCGGCCAGGCGCGGGTCGTCCGGCACCACGCGAACACGCGGACAACCGGCGTGTCACAGGTCCCTAACAACGGCCCGAGGTTGAACAGCTCTGGCATGTGACCTTGCTCCACGATAAGCTGGCTGCTATCCGATTGGCCGCCGCTTCTTCGTCCGCCGGAGTCTCTCCATGTCCAAAGGTCAGGTGAGTGCAGACGCCCTGATCATTGGCGCCGGGCCCACGGGGGCGGTAGCGGCCAAACGCCTGGCGGAGGCGGGGATGCGGGTCGTGGTCCTGGAGCAAGGTGATTGGCCGGACTACGCGCGGGCACGTGCCGACCACGCCGATTTCGAGTTGACCGCCGGGCGCAACTGGTCGGCCAATCCCAATCGCCGTCAGGCGCCGGCCGATTACCCCATCAGCGACGTCGATTCAGATATTGCCGCGGTGATGTACAACGCCGTGGGCGGCAGCACGGTCCTCTTTGCGGCCCACTGGCAGCGGAACATGCCGTCGGACTTTCGGGTCCGCACGCTCGACGGCGTGGCCGACGACTGGCCCCTGACTTACGAGGATCTCGAGCCCTACTATGAGCAGGTCGAAAACGACTTCGGCATTTCCGGGTTAGCGGGCGACCCGGCGTTTCCGCCCGGGAAGGGACCGCCTCTCCCGCCGGTGCCGCTGGCTCCCATGGGGCGGCGCGTAGCCCGGGCGCACAACGAGCTCGGCTGGCACTGGTGGCCGGCGCCCAATGCCATTGCTACTCGTCCCTACAAATCGCTCCGTCCCTGTACCAGCGGGGGACTTGCATGTGGGGCTGCGTCGAGGGCGCCAAGGGGTCGGTCGATCGCACACACT
>DATGIQ010000552.1:0-24039 GCA_035295665.1 Gemmataceae bacterium
CTTACAAGGCGCAAACGGCTGATTACGACGTCATTATCTTGGACCTCATGCTCCCCAAAGAAGATGGCCTCTCCCTTCTGCAGCGCTGGCGACGGGCCGGAATGAAAAGCCATGTCTTGGTGCTGACCGCTCGAGGCGGAATCGAAGATAAGGTCCGTGGTTTGAACCTGGGAGCGGATGATTATCTGACCAAGCCGTTCGAGCTCGAAGAGCTGCTGGCCCGGCTGCGGGCCCTGGTTCGCCGAGGCCACCAAGTCAAGGATCCCGTGGTGCGCGTCCATGATCTCGAAATTGACACAGCCACCCGCACCGTGAAGCGCGCGGGCCATTCCGTTCACCTGACGCCGCGCGAATATGCCCTGCTGGAGTTCTTGGCTTTCCATCGCGGCAAGGTCGTTACCCGATCGATGATCTGGGAACACCTTTACGATGAGCACGATGAGAGCACTTCCAACGTCGTCGATGTGTACATTCGCTATTTGCGGAACAAGATCGACAAGGATTTCGATCTACCCCTGATTCTCACGCGCTGGGGGGAAGGCTACATGTTGCGAGGCGACGAAGCATGAGGTCGATTCGCTTATCGTTGTTGCTCTATTTTCTGATGCTGCTGGCCGTGGCACTCGGAGCAGCGTCCGTGTGCGCGTACCAGTACACGCAGCGCGTCCTCGACGCCAAGCTCGAAGCGCGCGAGCAGTTGTTGAAAAAGCAATACGAGGAAGATTGTCGCCGAAAAAAGAGCCGGTTCGATGATGCCCTCTTGCAGAAGGCCTTCCTTCTCGCCCAGCAGGCACAAATCCAGCACGGCATGATGGCCCGGGCCGTCACAGAGATCCAGTTCCAGGAAGGCTTGCTCAGCTCGCTGGATCCACGCTCTCTGGACAATAGTGTTAACGAATTCTTCCAAATTGATATTCACAGCGACCGCAACAATACGACGAGACGTTCCTCCTCCATGGGAGATCATCTCTTTGCCTTTGACTTGGAGACCTACAAGAACACGCCGCTGTACCAGGCCCAATTCGACGATACCCAGTTGGAGGCCGGGCTCACCGTCCGGCGCGTTACGTTAAAAGCTCCCGTTGCCCGGTGGGTGACCCAGCCGCCCAGAAGGATAGAGAGGTCGGGCGATAAGGGCTCTGACGGACAATTGGGGGATGGCCGTCGACGGCCTCCGCCACCTCCTCAGGAGCCTCGTGCTCAGGAGCCGCGTGAGCGCGCCACACCTGCTCTCTATATCCAATTTGCTGCCGAGCGTACTCAGCTCGATGAGCAGCTGCTGGAACTGCGCAAGAATTTGGAAAGCGATCTGGCCACCCTGAGCGAGGATTCCGCAACGACGCTCTCCACGTTGCGGAACCGCCTCGTTCTGATCGGACTCGTCACTTTTGCGGCAACCCTGGTAGGCGGTGTCTGGCTGGTGCGATTAGGGCTTTCGCCTCTCCAGCGGCTTTCGGAGGCCGTCAGCCGGGTCTCCGCCAAGGACTTCCGCTTGCCGTTCGAGGAAAAGCGCTTGCCGCAGGAGCTGCGCCCAATCGTGGAACGGTTGACGCAAACCCTGGATTTGCTCAAGCGGACGTTTGCCCGCGAAAAGCAGGCCGCTGCCGATATTTCCCATGAGCTGCGAACCCCCTTGGCCGCGCTGCTCACAACCATTGAAGTCGCCCTTCGCAAACCGCGCTCCACCGAGGAGTACCGCGAGTTATTGACCGATTGCCATGCCACCGGCCTACAAATGAACCAGCTGATCGAACGCCTGTTGGCCCTGGCTCGGCTCGATGCCGGCGTGGATAACCTGCGGCCACGCGATGTGGATGCTTCGAGCCTTGCGGAACAGTGTGCGACGCTCGTCCGGCCCCTGGTGGATGCCCGCGGTTTGAGCCTGCACGTGGAGCGTAACGGCCCGATCGTGCTGCACACCGATGCGGACAAGCTGCGCGAGATCCTCACGAATCTGCTCCACAACGCGATCGAATACAACCGTCCCGAGGGGAGCATCGAGCTGGCCCTGGAACGGCAAAACGGCCATGTTCTCCTGGAGGTCAAGGACACGGGGATCGGTATTGCTCCCGAAGCGCAAGAGCACATTTTCGAGCGCTTCTACCGTGCGGACCCATCGCGTCAGGCTGACGGCCTTCATGCCGGCATCGGCCTGGCCATCGTCAAGGGTTATGTCGATCTGATGGGCGGCACGATCAGCGTGGAAAGCGCCGAAGGGCAGGGCACTACCTTCCGCGTGGAGCTGCCGGCCCGCTGAAGAAGGAATTCCGATTTTGGATTCTTGATGAAGGCCATCTCCCATGAATGCCACCGCCGCCATACGACCGCGCCAACGTAAATCGGTCCTCAAAAATCAAAAGTATTCCGACGACCCGGAAGTCATTCTGATGTTGCGGGTCAAGAAAGATGATCCCGGGGCCTTCGCCGAGCTGCTGCGGCGGAACTGGTCCTACGTGTTTGGCCGCTGCTACCGCCGGCTGCGCGATCGTGAGGACGCCGAGGACCTGGCCCAGGAAGTGTTCTTGCGCGTTTACCGGGGACGGAAAACGTATGAACCGCGTGCCAAGTTCTCCACGTGGCTCTTTCACATCACGCAAAACTTGCTCCGCAACACCATCCGGTCGCGGCGGCGGCGTCCTTGTCTGCGCTTGGACGCTTTGGCGTGCTCCCCGTTCTTGGCAGAGCATCTATTCCGTGACGACGGCGAATCCCCAACTCGACCGATCGAGCGGGCCGAGCTGGCCAAAATTGTTCGTACCGCGTTGTCGCACCTGGCTCACCGGCAGCGCACGGCCGTCGAGTTACAACAGTTCCACAACTCGACCTACGAGCAAGTAGCCGCTCAGATGGACATGAGCCCCAAGGCGGCCAAGAGTCTCCTGTATCGGGCGCGCAATCAACTTCGCGCCAGCCTCACCTCGTTCATGAACGAAGGGCTCTGATTCTTCACACCATCCGTTTAGCGCCGGTTCGCAGAACCGCGCGGGGCACAGCCGCGCGCGGTTCTGCGAATTGCCGCTAAACAAATACGCTTGCCCGCAACCGGATCGCAGTTGAATAGCTCCATCCGTAGACAGGCAACCGCCTTGCCGGTACAACGGACGCAGTACGGCTCGAGAGCCGAACGCGGTTGTCCTATGGAGATCCCTCATGTGCCGAATGCTGGCTTTGATGTTTACGATTGCGTATAGCTTGGTCGCAGCGGCAGAGATCCCCGCGGACGATGCACGTACGGCCAAGGCGATCCTCGATGCCGCGATCACAGTTCATGGCGGCCCCGAACGACTCGCCAAGACCGATCGGATGACGCGGCAAGCCAAGGGAATTGCAAGTTTTGGTCAAGATCTACCCTTCGCCGATGAGTGGGTGTTGCAACTGCCCGAGCGCTGGCGCTGGACATTTAACATCGGACCATCCGGACAGCAGGGGCGACTTCTACTCGTGGTCAATGGCGACAAGGGCTGGCAATCCTCCAATGGAACAACGGCTGAGATCAGCAAGGAACGTCTCGAAGAACTTCGCGAAGAGGCATACGTGATGTGGCTCAGCACCCTGCTGCCCTTCACGAAAGAAAACGGCTTCACGTTGGCTTCCGTCGCGGATACCGAGGTTGATGGCCGGCCCGCTGTGGGAGTGAAGGTGACGCACGCCGGCCGACCCGAAGTCCGGCTCTATTTCGACAGGCAGAGCGGATTGCTCGTGAAAATCGCCCGGCGTGCCCGGGAGGCCAACCTCGCGGTCGAAAAGGAGTACCTGTACCGGGCGCACAAGGGATTCGAAGGGGTCCAGCTGCCGACCAAGTATGCCGAGCTTGCAGCCGGGAAAAAACTCATCGAAGCAATCGAGATCTCCTACCAGTTCCCGCGCTCCGTGGACGACAAAACATTTGCGCGGCCATGAATCGAGATCAGAATGGTGATGGACCGGTCAATCGCGCAAGCGCAATTGACACATTTTCCGTAGACAGCTACCTTCCCGAATGACCGCCTGGATTCGCCGACCCAATCCTTTTCGCCAAGGAGGGCGTGATGGAGTTCCTTTCTTCCTTCACCGACCTGTTCGCCGACGATCGCCTGGCGGCCAACCTCATCGTCGGCCACGGGATCATCACTATCCTGATCGTCGTCTCTCTCCTCCTCCGCCGGGTCGTGGTTGGAAGCAGCAGCCCATCCCGGAGCCACCCTGCTCCTCCCGACGATCCGGCCGAGGGCCGGCTGCGCGGGTGGTTAGCGGCGGCCGGCGAAGAAGCGACCCGGCGGGCCGGCGCGTTGCTGTTTTGGTTGACCGTCATCCTGGTGATGCTGACAGCAGTCGGCGGCGTTGGCTACCATCTTGCCGGCCGTGATATTCGGCTCGATCTCAGCACCTGGTATGAGCGGTTGACCGTCACCGAGTTGTTGGCAGCCGCCGTGGCCACCGCCAAGCTGCTCACGCTTGCTCTGGGCGCGTGGTTCGCCGTCCGCTGTGTCCGACGGATGGGACCGGCGCTCGAAGCGCAAATGCGGGCCGCGGCAGGCGTCCCGGCCAATGGCGAAACGGTGCATCAGTGGTTTCTGCTGCTGCAACGCTATGCGACTGTGGTCATCCGCTTGCTGGCCTTGGGGGCTGCCTGCCGAGTGGTCGGTCTGGGCGAGCTCACCGATCCGGCGATGGCGTTCTTGCTGCGCATGCTGACCATCCTGGTTGTCGCCCGGCTCCTGATCCTGTCCTGCCGCGTCGGACTCCAAACCGTCACCGGTCTGGGCGATCGTTACCTCCAGACCGGGCCGTTCCGGCCTTACTGGGAGCGGGTGACGCGGCTATTTCCGTTCGGGGAGCGATGCTTCGAAGCCGCGGTCTACGTCACGGCAGCTTCGATGGGTGTCCGCGCACTGCACTTCATCGCCGGAGTGGTAGACTTCGGGCCCAAGCTGGTCCAGTGCATCGGCATCTTCTTCACGACGCGTGTCCTCATTGAGCTATTGCAGGTGCTGCTTTGCGAAGCGTTTGGCCACTACCGGGACGCCGAGAACACCGACCAGAAAGGGCGGACGCTCGTTCCCTTGCTCCATTCGGTGAGCCAATATGTGCTCTATTTCGGCTCGGCGATGATCATGCTGGATGTGTTGGGAATTGACACCCGGCCCATTCTTGCCGGGGCCGGCATCGTGGGCTTGGCCGTGGGCCTGGGATCGCAGAGCCTGGTAACCGATGTGGTATCCGGGTTTTTCATTCTCTTCGAGAACCAGTATCTGGTCGGAGATTTCGTGCAGGTTGGCGATGCAACCGGCACCGTGGAAGCCGTCGGCATCCGGGTCACGCATATCCGGGATCAACAGGGCAAACTGCACATCATCCCCAACGGTGCGATCAAAGGCGTGGTCAGTTATTCGAAGGAATACATCAACGCCGTCGTGGATTTCCAGGTTCCGTTCGGCAGTGACCTGGAGGCGACATTTCGTGCGATGACGGAAGCGGGACAACGTTTGCGGCAACTTCATCGTGAAGTCTTGGCGGAGACCCAGATTCAGGGTTTGGTCGAGCTTGGCACATCGGCCATGACCATCCGGGCCGTGACCAGGGTGCGACCCGGCAACCATCTCGCCATGGAAAATGAGTATCGCCGGCTGCTGAAACAGGTGCTGGATCAGACGTCCAGAGTTGCCCAGGCGGCCTGATGCCGATCCTTCCGCGGCGGTGCCCAGAATCACCGTTTGATATTGACGAATCCCAGATCCGGGCAGCGATGCCCGCACGGCCTGGTTCGGCCGCACAGGAATGGCTGCCCTTTTTCGCTCCGTAGCAGCATACTTCCATATTGGTGACGAACAGGTTTTCCCACAGGTCGTCTCCAAAAGAGTCGACTGGAGCCCGCGCTCGAACAGCGGCGATTCCCAAGACGATCGCTTCCGCCAGCCAAGATAACCAGTTGCTCATCGTGCGATACGCAGGCAGAGCCCATGCACAGCGAAAGCGGTGGGCCACTGGCATGGATTGCATGATCTACTATCCCGATCTCCAGGGAGAAGGATCCGCCCTGTGTGTGCCCGACACCGTTTTCTCGGGCAATGGTCGGTTCGTCCTAGCTGGCTTGCGCGACCCGGCTGGCTTGGCGCAGCTGCCGGCCGACGAGCAGCAAGCTTGGAACGCGGTGGCGTCCGATGGAACGCCTGACTAGATCGCGAGCAACATCCGCTCCGGGTCTTCGATACATTCCTTGATCCGCACGAGAAATTGCACCGCCTCGCGGCCATCGATCAAGCGATGATCGTAGGAAAGAGCCAAATACATCATCGGCCGAATGACGACCTGATCATGGATCGCCACGGGCCGCCGCTGAATCGCGTGCATCCCCAGGATCGCGCTCTGCGGCGGGTTGAGGATCGGAGTGGATAACAACGATCCGAAGACCCCGCCGTTGGTGATGGTAAATGTGCCCCCTTGCAGGTCATCGACCGTGATTTTTCCCTCACGGGCTTTCTGTGCCAGCTCCGCAATTCGTTTCTCGATGTCGGCAAAACTAAGCTGCTCCGCGTTGCGCAGCACCGGAACGATCAACCCCTTCTCCGTACTCACGGCGACGCCAATATTGAATTCATGGTGATAAACGGCGTCGCTGCCGTCGATCCAGGCGTTGGCGACGGGAAAAGCCCGCAGGGCCTCAATCGAAGCCCGAACGAAGAATGACATGAAGCCGAGGTTCACACCATGCTTCTGCCGAAAGACCTCCTTGTAGCGGTCGCGCAGAGTCATCACTGCCGATAAATCCGCCTCGTTGAACGTGGTGAGGATGGCGGCGGTGTGCTGCGCGGCGACCAGCCGTTCCGCGATCCGCAAACGGATGCTGCTGAGCCGTTGTCGAGTTTCACGCAGCGGAATCGGAGCCTCGGCCTTCCTTTCGGCAGTGGCCGGCGGAGGAGGCGACGGGGGTGCCACGGGTTCACGAGGCTTCGCTTCTGGGGCCAAAGGTGGAGCGGGTGCCTCCTCGGTACCCTGATGCTCCAGGTAGCCAAGCACGTCTTCCTTCGTGATCCGGCCGCTGGGACCGGTACCGGTCAGCTGGCGGACATCGACTCCTTTTGCTTGCACGAGGTGACGAGCGGAGGGGGACATCAAGATTTCCTCCGCAGCGAGCGGAGCGGCTTTGATCTCCGCTTGGGGCTTCGGCTGGGGCGGAGTCGCGGGGCGCGGCGGGGCAGCTGTCCCGTCCGTTTTCGCCTTGGCTGGCCTGGATGCCGGGCCGTCTTTTCTCCCCGTGCTCTCGGTCCGCCCTTCGGCTTTCCCTGGTTCAATCCGACCGACGACGGCACCGATGGACACGGTCTTTCCTTCAGGAACTGTTATCCGCAGCGTACCGGCCTCGGGAGCAGAAACTTCAGTAGTCGCTTTCTCGGTCTCCACTTCGAGCAGCGGCTCATCGGCGCGAACTGCTTCGCCATCCTTCTTCAGCCAACGCGAAATCGTCCCTTCGCTGATCGATTCGCCGACGGACGGGACTTTGATTTCGACGGCCATGTGTACTCCTCCGTGTCGGACCAGGGTCCGCTACCCTGCCGAAACCGCAGCTTTGGCTTCTTCTTGGATGAGTGCTCCGCCATCGGCCGGCCGGCGGGGTCCATCCGGCACGGCTCGTACCAAATGCGGGACGGGGCCGCCAATGGCCGCGGTCACCAACTCCTTTTGCTCAGCCAGATGCACTCGGCGCGAACCGGTAGCCGGGCTGGCGCTTCGATCCCGGCCAACATAGTTAACCGGCCAATCCAACGCGCGCAGCCGGGACTCCATGAACGTCCAGCCGCCCATATTCATCGATTCTTCCTGGACCCAAACCCATTCTTTCGCCTTGCGGTACCGGCAGCGTACGCGGCGGAGCATTTCGGCCGGGAATGGGTAAAACTGTTCCACGCGAACAATGGCCACGTCGTCGGCCGATTGCTTGGTGCGGTGCTCGATGAGCTCGTAATAAATCTTGCCGCTGCACAAAAGCACACGGCGGACGCGGGCCGGATCAGCGCCCTCATCGTCGAAGACCTCGACAAAGTGCCCGCTGGTCAATTGATCCATCGGCGATACCGCAGCCTTGAGCCGAAGCAAGCTCTTGGGCGTCAGGAGAACGAGCGGTTTGCGGAAGTTGCGTTTCATCTGTCCGCGCAGGAGATGGAAATACTGAGCCGGCGTTGTCAGATTGCAGACTTGGATATTGTCCTCCGCACACAGCTGCAAGAAGCGTTCGAGACGGGCGCTGGAGTGCTCCGGTCCCTGGCCTTCGTAGCCGTGCGGCAACAGCATGACCAGCCCGCTGTCGCGCTGCCACTTCGATTCGCTGCACACAATGAACTGATCGATGATCACCTGGGCGCCGTTGGCAAAGTCGCCAAACTGAGCTTCCCACAACACCAGCGTTCCGGGGGCGTCGAGCGAATAGCCGAATTCGAAGCCCAGCACGGCGGCTTCCGAAAGCAAGCTATCGTAAGCGGAGAAGGGGGCCTGTTTGGGACCGAGGGCATTCAACGGATAATACGGCTCGCCGCTTCGAGAATCATAGAGCACGGCATGCCGCTGGCTGAACGTGCCCCGCCGGCTATCCTGTCCGCTGAGCCGTACCGGTACGCCTTCCAACAACAGCGAGCCAAACGCCAGGGCCTCCGCCATGGGCCAATCCACGGGCTGGCGCTCTTCGATCTCCTTGCGCCGTTCTTCGAGCTGACGTGCGATCTTGGCGTGAACGGCAAAATGTTCCGGCACCCGCGTCAGGCCTTCGCCGATTACCCGCAACGTCTCGTAAGAGACGCCGGTCTCCACCGAGACATGGGAGTAGCGGGGGCTTAATCCTTTCCACTGGCCGCCGAAGCCACGCATGCCCACGTAATGAGGAAGCCCCGTTTTTACCTCTTCGAGCGCTGCCTGGAGCTTGGCATGGAACTTTTCCACGAGGGCCTCGGTTTCGGCCGCGGTCAGGTCGCCCCGCATGATCAACGTTTCCGTGTACAACTCGGTCAAGCTGGGCCGCCCCGCGATCTTGCTGTACATGAGCGGCTGGGTGAAGGAAGGCTCGTCCCCCTCATTATGGCCATGACGGCGGTAGCAATACATGTCAATCACGACATCGCGATTGAACGTTTGCCGGAAATCGAGAGCCAATTCCGCCACATAGACTGCCGCCTCGGGATCCTCGCCGTTGACATGAAAGATGGGCACTTGGATCATCTTGGCCACGTCCGTGCAGTACGTGGTCGACCGCGCATCGCTCGGGGCGGTCGTGAAGCCGATCTGATTGTTAATGATCACGTGCACCGTGCCGCCGGTCTTGTAGCCGGCGAGCTGAGAAAGGTTGAGCGTCTCGGCCACCAATCCCTGGCCGGCAAACGAGGCATCGCCGTGGATCAACAACGGGATGCCCAATCGGCGCTCTTCATCACCGAACAGAAGCTGTTTGGCGCGCGTGCGGCCTTCGACGACCGGGTTGACAGCTTCCAGGTGGCTGGGGTTGGGCGTAAGGGAAAGATGGATACGGTTGCCTTTGGCCGTGACGCGATCACCGGAAAAGCCAAGATGGTACTTCACATCGCCATCGCCGTCACGCGACTCGGGGACATAGTTTTCCTCGAACTCGGCAAAGATTTCCTGGTAGGGTTTGCGGAGCGTGTTGGCCAGGACGTTGAGTCGCCCCCGGTGGGCCATGCCCATGATGATCTCGCGCACGCCGGAGTCCGCCGCTTTCTGAACAATCGCCTCCAGGATCGGGATTAAGGTCTCGGATCCTTCCAGGGAGAAGCGCTTTTGGCCGACGAAACGCGAATGGAGAAAGCGTTCGAACAGCTCGGCGTAATGCAGGCTCTTGAGAATCCGCATTTTCTTCACGCGGCCAAAACCGGGCTGATTGCGGCACCGTTCCATCCGTTGCTGGAGCCAGCGGCGGATATAAGTGTCCTGAATGTGCATGTACTCGACACCGATGGTGCGACAATACGTATCGCGCAGGGCATCGAGCAGCTGCCGGAGCGTTGCCTTGGGAAGGCCGACGAAGGGGCTCGTATCGAAGGTCTTGTCCAGGTCTGAGGCATCCAGGCCGAACTCGGACAGTTCGAGCAGGGCATAACCGGTCTTGGGCGGACTGAGCGGGTCGAGGTGCGCGAGGAAATGGCCGAGGTCTCGGTAGGCGTCGATTAAACGCACCACTCCTGTCTGGCAGCGAGCATCCAGGGCTGGCGTCGCCAGTCGGCCGACGCCAAGCTCAAAGCCTTCGAAGAAGAGACGCCAGCTTTGGTCTACCGACGTCGGATCGCGTTGCCAGCTCTGGTAAGCCGATTCGATGGCATCCAGGTTCCAGCGAGTCGCAGGCGTTGCGCGGATCATGCCCAAACCTTCCTAAACGGCTTCGCTCTCGGCTTGGCAATCGTTTCACGACCATCGTATCTTCATTTAAGAAGAATGAGACTGCGGGGACAAGCGAAAACGCGTGGGGACATGGCGGAGGAACAATGCCAGCGCGGTCACGGCTCCGCCAGCCTCAATGGATATGCAGGATGCTTCGGCGTACAAGCCTAACGCACCAGCGGAAGGTCTTCCGCTGGTGCGTTAGGCTTGTACGCCGAGGGATCGCGGATGCTAAGACAGGCCGGCGCGAAATGCGGGGTAGAAGCGCTGCTCCACGAAATTGGCCGCGCCTGTCCCAAAGACGTTCATTTTTTCTCTATCCCGTCCGGTCGTTGTTCCAAGGACTGCTTCAAACGCTGGATTTCCTGGTTGAGCCGCTCGGCCTCGTCCTGCGATTGGCGGAGAAGCTTTTCTAAACGAGCATTCTCTTTCTTCAGCGGTTCGGTCGCCGGATCCTCAGCCATTTCTTGCAACGTTTCTTTCTCGCGCCGCAGTTCCTGGACCCGTGACCGCACCCGCTCTACCTCCTGCTTGAGGCGTTCATTGTGTTGCCGCCACTCCGCTTCGTGACGGCTCACCGGCATGCGGAATTGGATCGGGTTCACCGGTTGGCCGTCGTCGCGCATGATGAGCTTGCGCAGCGTCTCGATATCGATTTTCCGAGAGAGCGGCCAGATCGAACCATCAGCAAAGGCGGCGTTGAACATTCCGGGAAAGAGCCCGCCGAGCTCGGGAATTGGTTCATCCAGCGCGAAATGTAGGTCTTCCGGCTTTGTCCAGGGAACGGCACAACCGGCTTCGACGATCAAGAGCACGTGGGATGCGCCGTCAGGGAATTCTCCAAGGCTGATTTCCCGGTGCGGCTCAAAGGCAGCGTGCGGACCGACAAATACCTGGTAAAAGGTCGAGTACGGTTCGTGAGTGACCCTTCCCGGCGGCGCATAGACCTTGGGCATCTGGGCGAGGAGCGCTTTGTTGTGTGGGCTGTCCCAGGGTTGGTCCAGCTTGAATTGTTGGTAGAGCTTGGCCTCGGCTGGTCCCAGATAAGGGAGAATGGCCACGCGCCAGCTCAAAAGTGCCTGGCCCTGTTTACTCACGAGATCATACATGGACAGGCCCATGCTGCTCGCATTGGGGTACGTTGGAGTGCCGAAGGTACCACCACCTATGCCTCCCAGGGAGCTGCCGCCTTGGAACAGGTTCGGTGAATACAACTGATCCCCGTACGAGTGTCCTAGCAAGGACCAGCCGGTTCCGGAACCGCCACCGAGGCTGTAACTGCCTGTGGACGATGTCCCGCCCAGTGACAATCCACCCCCCGTGAACGACGCTCCGCCCGAAAACCCAGAAACTCCGGTGGTCAGCGGACCGCCCAGCCCAACTGGACGCCCGATAGGGTTACTGTAGATCGCCGGCGCGGGGAGATGGTTGTACGCGCTTTGGTAGTTGTGCATGGCCAGGGCAAGTTTTTTCAAATTGACTCGACTTTCTGCCTGGTTCCTGGCCGATTGCAAGGAGTCAATTGGTAGCTCCCGCTTATCGGCAGCCGCCAGTGCTCGGTCGAGCCGGATCGTTTCCGCGCCTGCGGCGTGCGATGCCGCCGGCGGCTGGGCTTGCAGCGCTCCTCTGGCCAGCACGCTCGCTCCGACACCAGCAAGGCTCACCACCACCCAGATCGCCGTCGCAACCTTCAGTTTCGTCATCCACATGGCTTTCAACACTCCTTCCATCAATACCGTGATCCGGGCCGAGATCATTCCCATTGCCGCGGCCTGGTCGGTGGCAAGCAACGTAGCGACTTTCACGATCCGCACGACCAGCATTGCCGGCATGGCCGCCGCCACGGCATATTCGGCCAGTAACGAAGCCAACAGAGCCGTGGAGAGCGTCAGGCCGCGGCGAGTCAGCCGCAGGCGGAGCAGTTCCCGCCCCCGCTCCAGCCGCCCACGGACGGTCCCCAGGCTCCAGCCCAGCGCACGGGCTGCTTCGTCGCGCGTTTTTCCTTCGAGGTAGCAGAGCAAGAGCGGCGCCTGGAACCGCTTGGGAAGGCGATGGAGTTCTTCCTCCAAAACGACTTGTACTTCCCGCCACGTGATGTCTGCGGGTTCGACTTGTGGCATTTTCACGAGCCGGGTTTCATGAGCATGACGCCGAGCCGTATCTCTCTTCAGATTGGCCGCGGCTCGATAAGCCACGCCATGCAGCCAACTGCCAATCGAATCCTTTCGCCGAATCGAGGTCGCCTTGCGAGCCAGGACCAGAAACGTAGCCTGGCAAGCATCCTCGGCATCATGGACCTGCCCCAGCACACGCCGGCAGACGCCTAGCACCATGGGACCGTACCGCCGCACGAGTATGGCAAACGCAGCCTCATCGCCGTGGTGGATGAACCGCTCGAGCAGCTCTCGATCAGGTAGTGTTCCGGTCGTTTCCGCCGCCACCAGCTTGCGGATGTGCTGGAGGACACTGTCCAATTGCCTGTTTGGCATCGGCGTGGCTCCCATTCAAGAGACCGATTCCCTCTGTCTTATAGTGTCCACCGGGTGGGAGCGCGACACAACTTTTTGCCGAAGTTTGGCCGGGCCGACTCGGATTACATCGCTTCAGGAGGTTCGAAGGACGGCATTTCTACGCCGGTACCCTCGTTGTCGTTATTGAGTGGACTCTTGAGAGGCAGACGGAGGATAAACCGGCTCCCCTTGCCGGGCTGGCTTTGCAAGAGGATGTCCCCGCCGTGCTCGCGCAGGATCTTCCGGCTGACGGCCAGCCCCAGGCCGGTCCCACGCGCACCTTTACTGCTGACGAATGGTTTGAAGATTTCAGGCTGTTTGTCGAGCGGAACGCCGACCCCGTTGTCCACGACGATGATGCGGACCCATTCCGCGTTCGGTTCTAGCTGCGTCAGCACGCCGACGGTGGGATTCTTCCGTTCCTCCACGGCGTCGATCGCATTGCCCAGAATGTTTAGCAGGGCACGGTGCAATCCTTCCGGATCGGCCGGCACGGACGGAAGATCCTCCTGTAGGCGCATCTCCAGCTTGGCCCCAACCTCCTTGACACGACCCAGGAGCAGTTCGACCACGTCGTTGACGATGCCGTTCAAGCTGGTTTCCTCGATCGCCGGCTCGCGTTCCTTGGAGTAGCTGAGCATATCCATCACGAGATCATAAATCTTGCTCTGGTTCTTCTCGGCAATCTTCCACCCCTGCTGGAGCAAGGCATCGTCCTTGTCGGCCAGACCCATCTTGAGGATTTCGCTGCCACTGCGCAAGCCTTGGAGGATGTTTTTGATGTGATGCGAGAGGGCGGCCATCGCTTGGCCAATGGCGGCCAGGCGCTCGGCCTGAAGCATAGCTTGGTGATACCGGGTGTCTTCCACGGCCAGCGCGGCCTGGTGAGCAATAGCAATGGCTAGCTTGAGATGATCTTCGGTAAACTTGCCGGCCAATTTATCCGAACGCCAGATGTCTCCCGGGGCGCCGTGGGTATCCAGATAGAGCACGCCCAAGGTTTCGTGACGTCCTTTCATGGGTACGCAGATCGCTTCCCGGATGCCGTAGCGGACGATGCTTTGCCCCGCACTGAAGCGTTCATCGTTGGCCGCGTCGCTGACCAGCACGCCTTGCTTATCGCGGAGCACATAATCCATGATGGTCCGACTGAGCGCGATCTTCTCTGCCGCATCTTCCGGGTTTCGCCAGCGGATGGCCTTGGGTTCGAACTGGCCCGTATCCGGATGGCGCAGCATGATGCAGCCCCGATCCGCCTCGATCGACCGGAAAATCAAATCCATGATTTTCTCCAGGAGCTGGTCTAGATCGAGAATGTGGCTGACAGCCTGGATTGCCTCGTACATGATTCCGAGGTTGGCCAGGGCGTTCTGCAGCCAGACCGTGCCGGCGCGCTGGGGCTGGGCGAGGATTCGGCTCCCTTCGGTTTCGCCAACCGTCTTGATAATGGCCGACGACAACTCGACATCCTGGCGTGTGATCATGCTGATGCGATCGGCCAAATCGGTCTCGCCCCGGACCTCGCCGCGGCCGGTGCTGTAAACGAGAATGCTTTGGCCAATCTGAATTTGATCGCCCGCTTGCAGAACCGTGTTCTGGACCGGCTGGCCATTCAAGAAGGTGCCGTTGGCACTGCCAACATCGACCAGGCAGTAACCGCCTTCCACCTGCCGAAATTCCGCGTGCCGTCGAGAAACCTCGGTATCGTGGAGCCGGACCGTGTTGCTGGCGTCCCGGCCCAGGCCGATCACCAGGCCGCTCAGCTCAAACTGTTTGCCCTCGTCGGCCCCTCGAATCACGATCAATCGAGGCACGGTACACCTCGGGTGAAGCAATGCTGATCCTGTTAGTCGCAAACGATGGGGGGATAACAGGTCGCGAGCCACGACATGCTTGTACAGTACTGGGGAGACGACCTTGATGTCAAGAAAACCGCTCCCCGGCCGCGACCATGTCCAGCTCACGAAATTCTCCCAAAAGCCGATCCGGCTTGGCCGCCTGGAGCGTGGATCGCTCGTCCGAGCCGGTTGGGATGACCCACACGGAAACACCGGCCGCACGGGCGGTTTGGATATCCACAACCATATCGCCGACGTACAACGCTTCGGCGGGGGTCACCTTCAGTCGCTGGAGCGCCGCCAAGAGCATATCGGGAGCGGGCTTGATTCGGGGAGCATCTTCCGGACCGATCACCACTTCGATCAGAGAAGCCAACCGCAACGCATCGAGCAGCTCGCGGGTGAAATCGCGCGGCTTGTTGCTGCACACGGCCAGGTGAAGACCCGACGCTTTCAAATGCATCAGAGTTTCCTGAACGCCGGGCAGAATGTGCGTGCCGCTGCGCAGGACCGATGGGTGATGGTCCCGATAGCGGGCCATGTCTTTGTCCAGATGCATGCCCGGGACAGTATGCTCTAGCAGATACGCCGGGCCGCGGCCGACACAGCGACGAACCTCCGGCTCACTCAACGGCGGCAGGCTGTGGGCGGCCCGAACATGGTTGACACTGGCGGTGATGGCTTGATAGCTGTCGACAAGGGTGCCATCGAAATCGAAGATGACCGCCTTGAGTGCTTGTGCCATTCGTTGATCCTGTCGTTCCACCATCAACTCTGGCTTCCGGCGTAAACTCTTGCTCCGGGGTTAGTGTAGGACTCCGCTGAACAGAAACTACGCCTTCGTCTCCAGAATCCGCCCCAACTCCCGCATATCCAAATTCCCGCCCGATAAGACGCCAACCACCGTTTTGCCAGCCAGCCGATCGCGCAACTGCAATGCGGCCGCAGTCGCCGCCGCTCCTGCCCCTTCGGCCAGATTATGCGTCAACCGCAACAGCAGCCGGATCGCCTCACGCAGGGCAGGATCGCTGACGAGCACCATATCGTGAACGTGCCGGCGCATGATCTCCAATGTCATTTCCGCGGGAATGCGCGTCGCCATCCCTTCTGCGAACGTCTCAGGGGTGCCCGTTTCGATTGGCCGGCCTGCACGCCAGGAGAGCGTGACCGCGGGGGCCAGCTCCGATTGCACGCCGATCACCTGGGTCGCCGGCCGGCGCTCGGCTGCCACCAACGCCGTCCCGCAAATGCCACTGCCAAGCCCCACCGGAACCAGAAGCACATCCGGATTGGGAAGGGCATCGAAAATCTCCAGGGCGTAAGTCCCAACGCCGGCAATCAAGTCGGGTTCATTGGCCGAATGGATATAGCGCAGCCCTTCCCGATGGCGGATCGCTTCGCAATGTTCGCGGGCCTCATCGAAATCTCGGCCATGCTCGATCAACTCGGCTCCCAGTGCACGCATGGCGGCGATCTTGTCGGGGTTTGCGTTGCAGGGAACCACCAAAACACACCGAACCCGAAAGAGACGACAGGCAAAGGCAAGCGACTGACCGTGGTTACCCGTGGTGCAGCCGATGATGCCCCGGCGTTTCTGCTCATCCGAAAGCCTGGCGACTACGTGGATGCCGCCACGCACCTTGAAGGCTGTCGTTGGCGTGTGGTTTTCGTGTTTGAGGTAATAGCGGCAACCGAGAAGCTGGGAGAGGGCCGGCCACTCATACAACGGCGTCGGCTGGAGATAGCGATGCACCACCGGCTCGGCAGCGGTAATGTCAGCGTAGGTCGGCAGGCTCATGAAAAGTCTCCGTCGATTAGACCCGCTGCCGAGATCTTAGCACAACCACCGCAGGTATTTTTCACGGTTTTGGATCGGCTTTCTTCCGAATTGGGAAAACAGGACGACTCCGATCAAGGAGACGGCAACGATCGAAACGCCGGGATAAGAAGCGGCAGCTCCAACTCATGCATGCCCCACAAACAAGCTGTAGAGAAGCACGCCCAGAACAGCGAGTGTCAAGACGACGTACGTGAAATCCCTTTGCAGGGCGAACGCGAACACCGAAAAGACGACGCGGGCCACAGGAGTCGCGATCAGCAACAAGAGGCCCAACTGGATAACGCCGCCACTGCGCAACGCCAGGGCCGCCGCCAAGATCCCCCAGGGACTTTGCAAATCTTGCGGTTCGCCATGAAAGGTGTGATGATCGGCCGGGGCCCCACCATGCCTGGCCAGATGCAGAAATCCTCCCGCCGCCACCACGACCGCCGCCGCCACGACGCCTACCCGTAGGAGGTTCCCCAGAACCTGTTCCACGCGCTCGTCCGACCACTTTTGCCTACTTCCAAACACGCTCACAGCCCCCCGGTCAGCCCCTTGTAGATCATCTCGATGGCCAGGGCGAGGATGACCAGGCCAAAGATGATGCGTAAGATCTGCGTTTGTGCGACAACCAGCACGCGCGTGCCCAGCAAGGAGCCGAGCAAGACACCCAGCATGACCGGCATCGCTACGCCGGGATCGATGTAGCCCCGCCGAAGATAGACTCCTGCGCTGGCGGCCGCGGTCACGCCAATCATGAAATTACTGGTTGTGGTTGAGACCTTGAACGGAATGCGCATGGCCTGGTCCATGGCCAACACCTTGAACGCCCCCGAACCGATGCCAAGCAATCCGGATAGAATGCCGGCAACGAACATCAAGCCGAAACCCAACGGTACATGGTGGACATGGTAACCACGCAGTCCCTGCGGCGTGGGATACGAACCGTCGAGCCGCAGGTGGGCGGCCAGCGCGTCAGGCGTGTCCGTGATGTTATCCTCTGGTCGAGGCCAGCTCGACAGAAATGCCGAAAGCAGCAGGACAATCCCGAAGACCACCGCAATGCCCTCTACAGGCACCGCCGCCGTCAAGAAGGCCCCGCACAGGGCACCCAGGGTGGTGGCGATTTCGAGGAACATGCCGACGCGAATGTTCGTGTAGCCTTCGCGGACGTAGGCAGCGGCCGCCCCCGACGATGTGCCGATCACCGACACGAGCGAGGCCCCGATGGCATAGCGAAGGTCGACGCCGAACACCAAGGCCAAGAGCGGCACGATGACCACGCCGCCTCCCAGGCCAGTCAACGCTCCCAGGAAGCCGGCCAGCACGGCACCCACCCAGACCAGCAGGGTAAACATCAGGACGCTCACCGAAGTACCTCCCGTCCTCAGTCTATGAAGGAAGTCGCCGGACGGGAGGCATTGGTGAGGTTAGCCCGCCGATTGTCGCAACGACATGACCCTTCCGGATCCTGTAGCGTACGAGCCTGATGCCCCAGCCAAGGATCAGGGCACCTTCGCCGGCGCGTCAGGCTCGTGGACTGCCGAAGCACGCACACCGATGGAGCAGCCGACACGGTGCTTAGAGGATTGCCGGAAGCCGATGGGCCGTCCTTTCAAGGATTGCTACGTCCCAGCCCGCCGCCGGTGTAGGCAAAGAGACCGAGGGCACCGAGAGCGAGGAGCGCCCAGCCGGCAGGCTCCGACACCGGTTCAGGCACCCACGCCACGAAGCTTCCGCCACCCTCGGTCTGGACTGCGCCCAATTCGCTCAGGGAGACGTCGGTCACGAAGACTTCGTTCCCGTTGGCGTCGCCTACCACAAGCTGGCCGTCGGCCGAGAGGGCAATGTCGTTCAGGAAGCGGGCATGCGTGTTGAGCCGCTTCAGGATCTGGCCGGTGCGGTCGAACTCGTAGATGTTCCGATCGGACAGTGCCCCCGGTGCGAAGATATGGCCAGCCGCATCGACTGCGATGCCGCGCGTTTCGACGGGCAGTGTGATGGTCCACAGCACCGCCATGCTCAAAGGGTTCAGGACATACAGGACACTTCCCGCCGGACTTCCCGTCCCAGCCAACGCGTAGAGCCGGCCATCCCGTCCCATTGTGATGTAGCCAAAATCGAGGCCACTGGCGAACCGCTGCGCGGAGTAGTCGCTCCGGTTGAATCGGACGATGCCATTGGGCTCTCCGCCATTGGGCGTGTAGGCGTCGGTGACGTAGACAAAGTCCCGGTAGGTCGCCACGCCGCCAAAATAAAGGCTGCCAATGGTGCTCCACCCTGGATAGCTGTGATGGACCCAGGCTCCGGTGGCCGGGTCGAAGGTGCTGAGCGTCGGCGTAAACGTGCCGTTAAAGACCTGAATCTCTCCTGCGCCATCCACGGCGATGCCGCGGTTGTAGGCATCCAGAGTCGGAGGCACCGCAATCGTCTGCACGCGCCGGCCGCCGGGGGTGTATTCATAAATCGCATGCTGGCTGCCATCGCTGACCAGGAAATCCCCAGCTGTCAGCGGACCCGCACAGGCCGGCGAGGCCGCGCCGAAAGGAAGGAGGGCGAAGAGGGCAAAACCAGCTTGGATCCCACCGATTGCCAACGTCTTCATGATGAACCCATCCGGCTGACGATTATCGACTTTTCAGCTCGAACGGTGCCAAGGCATTGTCTCCTTTCCCAATCTCCACCTTGAACGGCGACTTATCGAACTCATCATACATTGGCGGAAGGCTATTGTGCAGAGATCCCGCGGCCAAGAGCATACCTGCATCCTCTGCTGGCGGGACGGCCCCATTCTTCTGTACCAGCTTGGACACCAGTGCCACGTAATGGCCGGGCAAGAGCGTCTTGCCGAATTGCGGGTGAAGCTCCAGCTCAAACGACCCGTCGGAATGAGTCCGGGTAGAGTTCCCGATCCGATCTCGATCGTCAGTGGGGCAGAAACGAACCTCTGCATCTGCCAAGGGCTTGCCATCAAGCTTGACGCTTCCGGTGACTTTGCCGGTGCCTGCGGTGGAACAGCCGCTGGCCGCCCCGACCCCGGCGATGAGCACTATCAGAAGCCCAAAGGAGCGCGTCCGGATCAAAGCATCGGTTTCGGGAAATTGGCACCATCGTCTCGCTTTGCTCCTAATAAGCGGCCGCATCGGTTACCTCCCCATTGGCAATGGTCGTAAGTCCCTGGAAGATCAAATAATCGATCGAGTCGGTGAGGAATTTGACCGAGCCATCGCAGAATAAGAAATTGGCCCCGCCCGGATGCCAACTGCCAAAGCCCCACGCATACTGAAGGTCTGCCCGGTAATCACTAAGGTCAAGGAGAGCGCGCCCGTACGGGTAATTGATGTTAAAGCCACGGGCAGGATACTCCCTGGTCGGCGGGTTGGGGCACTGACCCTTTGCTTGATCACACCAAGGCGTGTAACCATGTACCGCAGTGTGTGTCCCTGAGCCCCAATAAGGGCCATAGCTCGAAGACGTGTGTTTTTGCCGGGACTCGCCGATGGCCAGCGTATTGCTGGTCCCGTCCTTGATGTCGGCCAAGCGGGCCGCTCCATTGGTGCCGAACGGACCCACGTACCTTGGGTTGTCCCAATAGGGATAACTCGGAGTGTAATCCGTGGCATTGGCGCAGACAAAGAGGTAATTGCTCCGCCGCGCCCGCGACCGGGAGTAAGGTCCGGCCGGATCATCGTCCGGAATACTGGTGATGGGATCGGGCGGCTTCTCATCGGACGGGCATTCGTAGACGGGGATGCGCATGCCGACCACTTCCGCGTTTCCCGCATTGATGCCTCCATGGGCCAAATCGGCGGCACCCAGACTATACGGAGTGGAGGGTCGCGGGGCCCAGGAAGAATTACAAGACGGGTAGGCAAAACTGTATCGCTTGTAAAGGTTTTCCTGCTCGAGATACGGCAGGAGCAGCACGAAGCCGGTGTGGTTGAACACCTTGTAGTGCTGTCCGGCATAGAACGAAGACGTTTTGGTGCCGAGACTGGAGCTTCCCGAATTAATCTTGGCCGGGGGGAACTCCTTGAAGACGCCGTGGTAATTGCTCAATGCCAATCCCATCTGCCTTAGATTGTTCTGGCACTGCATACGATGGGCCGCTTCCATGACCTTTTGCACGGCGGGGAGCAGGAGTCCAATCAGAACGGCAATGATGGCGATCACCACCAACAGCTCAACCAGCGTAAAGCCAAGACGGCGGCAGCGGACCATACGAGGCTCCTTTATCAGCAGAGGTAACATGAAGATGGGCCATTCCGGTGTAGGAGGCGACCGGAGCGGCTGAGCACTAACTTCCGTGTCGGGGAGAAGTCCGTCTTCTCATAATATCCTCATCAATTGCCGACAAGTCAAGCATGAGGAAGTGGGTAAACTCCGCGCACGTTCCTTCGGTTCACCTTTGGGATGCCTTCTTCGAAAGAAGCTGCTGATGCACCCGCGCCACGTCACCCATGTAGCCGCCGACCCCTTGGTCTTCCGCGGCTTGGTTGAGATGTTCGAGTGCCTTCGTCGGGTCATGGCTGGCGTCATAGTACAAGCCGAGATAGAGATGGGCGTAAAACAGACGCTTCTTGAGCTCGGAGGGCGGCGGATTGCCCTCCCGGACCGCGCTGAGAACGTCGTCTGGCTTGGCTCGACCGGCAAACAAATTGTAGATCACCATCAAAGGCACCCGCCGATCCTTGCCGATTTTGAGCAGCGCGGGGCGTGCCTTCTCTGGCCCAAGAACCTGCGCATTGCACAGATAGTGCCAGACCGCATTTTCCACATCATCGGCGAATACTCTTTCTCCCGCTTTGAATTGCTCGGCCCCCGCTTGGAACTTGCCGGCGTAGTACAGCGCGATGCCCCGCTGCCAATGTCCGGGGCGTGCGCTGGGCCGTAGTTCGAGAAACTTGTCGAAGTCGTTGAGCGATGCATCGATTTCTGCGAGCTTGAAATGCTCCTCGCCGCGATGTTGCCAAGCATCGGCCAACGCCGGGTCGAGCTGCAGGCACTGATCGAAGTCCTTGATCGCCTCCGCAGGGTGGCGCTGCACGGCCAGAATGGAGCCACGAAGCAAATAGGCGCGCGGCTCCCGTGGCGCGATGGCGACCGCCTGCTTGGCCAGGACCAGGGCCTCGTCCACTTGGCCGGCGCGAAGGACAGTCATGCCCTTGCGAAGGAGCGTTTCCAGCTCCTCGTGGTTTTGTCCAGGTGTCGACTGGCCGGGCAGCATCGACGCTGTGGCAAGAATGAGAATTGGAATCAAAGCATCCTTCCATTCACGATCGGGTTGGCCCATACGAGTTTACAGACTGCGCGGAACGCCACGGCAGCTGGGGCCTGGCTCCTATTAGAGCAATCCCATTGGCGGGCTGCAATGGGCCGCCGACGGCCGGGAATCAGGATCGGAAGGAATGCTTCGCTTCAATCTGCCGTGCGGCCAAAACAAACGAGCGTGATGTCATCGTGCTGGCGCTGTTTGGAAGTGTGATGTTTCAGGATCTTGATGATGGATTCACCAAGCGCCTGCGGGGCACCAATGCCCTCCTGGCAAGCGGCGCGAAGCGAAGAGTGCTGGATTGGGTTGTTCTGTTTGTCCAGCTGGTCCGTGACACCGTCGCTGTAGAGCAGGATGCAATCCCCTGGCCTCAGGGATATGTTGTACGCTTGGTAAACGAATCCTTCCACGATACCTAGCGGCAAGCCGGCGGCATCCCGGCAGGTCGCTTCTTCCGCCATTCCCATGCTGCGATGGTAAATCACGGGGGCGGGGTGGCCAGCGTTGACGAGTGTCAGGGTATGGGCGTTGGCATCCAGGATGGCCGCAGCCAGAGTGACAAAACGACCGATCTGGCTGGTGTGCGGGTAGAGGAGATCGTTGAGCGCGGTGATCGCCGCAGCGGGGTCGGGGTGGCTATGGAGACAGGAGCGTGCGTCGGACGAAAGCTTGGCCATGAGCAGGGCGGCGGGCACACCTTTTCCCGCCACGTCGCCCAGCAGAATGGCCAGGCGCTCTTGCTGGGCTGGAGAGGGAAGGGGAATGAAATCATAATAATCGCCGCCCACTTCCTGGGCCGGCTCGTAATAGGCATAGAACTGGTAACCGGGCACTTGAGGCAATTCCGCAGGTAACAGACTCTGCTGCACCTCCCGTGCGGGTTTCGCATCGGGCCGTACGCGTTCGCGAAACCTGCCGCGGCGGATCGCCGGAGAAGGGAAAGTGGTGGCTTCCTTCTGGGAAAAGCGCGGGAGGGAGGGACGGGGCTTGGGCATGAGTTCTCTTCTCTGTTTCCGGACACACCGCGGTGCCGAAGAGAACCCGTGCGGGTGGGAGGACGAGGACGGGTCCAGCAAGGCACATCGAAGCGGCTTGACCTCTCATGGAGCTGTTCCGATTCCATGAGCTGCGTGCATCGGCCACCGTTGCCAAACCCTAGGTTATTCTTGGGGATGCGTCAACAACCCGTTCTTGAACAGGCCGCAAGTTGCGCAGGATTATCCCTCAGGCGCGGCAATTCCTTTCGCGGCAAGCCTTGCACTGTTTTGCGTGTGAGGACCGGGTGAAAAGTTTGGGGCCGCCGCGACCTTGCGCAGTGCGCAGCCGTTCCAACCGAGCAGGCAAGCGCCCGCGCTGCTCGCCATGAAAATCGGTCGCCACCAGCGTTTACCCGGGTGCCTCCACCGTGACGGCCATGATGACGGGAGCCGTGCTGTCGGGTCCTTTCACGAATTCAATTTCCGTAATTGGATCCGCCCGCTGAGGCTCGATGGCCAGATACCGAATTTGTTTGCCGCGTAGCGCGAAAGCGAACTCCGAGCCGGGAACGTCCACCCGGCGAATATAATCCGCGAAATGGACGCCGTTGATGAGGGGATGATCTTCCGTCTTGCCGTCTGCATAGTGAAGGCGGACGATCATCGTAACCGAGCCTTTTTCGCGATACGGATATCCCCAGCCGCTCACGCCGCTCAGGAGATGGATCGCCTTGGCCGGCGCATTATACGGGAGACGGACCGACTTGGGCATCTTGGGCGGGATGGTCCCTTCCGGACCGTATAAGAGGATGACGTTCTTACGATCCCCCTGTGGATCGGTCAAATGAAAGGGGATGCCGTGAAACGTCTTGGGAGACCAATCATCGAAAACCAAGCGTTCCGCCTGTGCCGCCTCGTCATAGAACAAGCCGTGCGCGCTGACGGCGGTTGCTACTTTCTCCAGCGGCAGCGGCAAATACTTACCGCGCTGCGCCAGGAACTCCAGCAGGTCCGTGAGTTCCTTGCGCGTGAGCTGCTTTTCAAATCCATCGGGCATAAGCGATTTCGAGGAGGCAGCCAGCTCATCGATGTCGGCACGCAAGATGCTTTGCTTCTTCCCTTCCGCATCAAACAGCTCAATTGCCGTGCGGGATTCCGAGGCCAGCAAACCGACCAGGACTCGGCCCTGCTTGGTGGTCACCGTGTATGCCCGAAAATTGGCTTCCACGCTGCGGCTGGGGTCCAGGATGTCCGTGAGGAGATG
>DATGIQ010000553.1:0-16585 GCA_035295665.1 Gemmataceae bacterium
CTGTGCAGCATGTGCTGCTGCCGCTCGTAGATGTGAAACCGCCGGCGCAGAAGGCTGTGGTACAAGGCTCGCGTGGCCCGCTGCACCAGCGGAACGTCGCTTTGGCCGGGCAGCACTACCTGAATGAGAACGCCGCGGCGGCGAGCTCGCGCCAACTCCCGCAGGACCGGACCGACCGGAAGGAAATAGGCCATCGACAGGACGATCCGCTTTCGGGCCCGCCGGATCAATTGCGTGAAGATCCGTGCGGCGCGTGTGTGCCGCCGGCCCGGTCCACTGTCAAAAAACTGAAGGCTTTCCTCACCGGCTGCCGGTAGCCCGAGCCGTTGTCCACGTGAAAGAGACGGAACCTTTGGTTTGCGTTTGAGATGCCGGGCACGGCGCCAGGAGCGGTCAAAACTCTCCGTCAGCTCCATTTGTTGCGGGCCGGTCAGACGGACATGAACATCGCGCCAACCGGCCGAGACCGGAAGCTGCTCGGTGGCTTCTGCCAAGGCCGGACTCCCCTGGGCGACGAGGTTCATGCCGCCGAAATAGGCTACCCGGTCGTCGATCACCAGAAGCTTCCGATGGTTCCGCCGATTGAGCACGCGGAGAAACGAAAAACGGTACAGCGCTTCCCAGATCGAGTGGAAGCAATGTACCTGGACGCCGGCTTCGACCATCGTGCGGAAAAAGCTCGACGACGTGGTTTGGCTGCCGATGGCATCGTACAGGACGCGGACATCCACTCCATGACGAGCACGCTCCTGAAGAGCCTGGGCGACGGCACGGCCGGCCACATCATCCAGAAAGATGTAGCTCTCCAACCAGACACGATTCCGGGCACACCGAATATCGCGGACCATCGCTGCGATCATCGGCATCGATTCGACGAAGATCGTCAACTCATGGCCCGCGACCGCCACACTCAAGGGCGCTGCTACCGTGCTTGGGAGTGCATTTTCTGGCTTCGCCACAGAAGCTGGCAGGGTCGGGCTCTCCATACTGAAATCATACGCTGTCACCTGCCACGGCGTCTCGGGTGAATCGAGCCTTACTTGTCTGGACTACTCTCACCAATCTTCCAAAGGTGCAACCGGTACCTTTCGCCGTCCCGATCCGTGACCGTAATGGTCTTGAGCGGTTTCCAATCGCCCATTGTGAACCGGTGAGAAACCACCCGTGCGCCGGGTTTGAGCGTCTTTTGAAGGATCGGCCGTAACCGCAAATTCAAATCGTCACTCATGTAGAGCATGACGACGGTCGCGGTCGAGAGGTCCTTGATCTCCAGCACATCCCCCTGCCGGAATTCCACCCGGTCCTCTACCTTGTGCTCCTGAGCGTTGGCCTTGGATTCGCGGATGCGCTGTGGATCGAGATCCACGCCAACACCGCGTTTGGCCCCGAATTTCTCGACCGCGGTGACGACAATCCGGCCATCGCCGCAACCTAGATCGTAAACGACGTCATCCTTGCCAACCTCAGCCAACTTCAGCATCTCCTGCACGATCTCCGCCGGCGTGGGCACGAAACGGATGACGATCTTGTCGGGGTGTTTGTCATCAGCCTGGCGCAAATCGGCTTCGATTTCTTGGCCCGCCTTCACCGAAACCTTGCGCGCCCGAGTAATCGTCGTGTAATTGTTGGGTTGCCAGACCGCTTTGATGGTGTAGGTGTAGTCTCGGCCGGGCTCGAGCGGTGGAGAGACAAAGGTTCGGTCCGCCCCCGTCTGCCGCGTCGGCAGCTCATCGACCGTTACCTGGGCGTTGGCATAAGGCAGGTGCACGCGGATGGTGGCCGACCGCGGAGAAGGTGCTTGCTCCGTGCGTGCCGTTTGATTCACCCAGCCGAAGGCAACAAACAGCACCAAGCCGGCCGTTCGCAAAACTCTCCGAGACATCATGACTTTTCCCCTGACAGGCCCATAAGTTCAGCGGGACACCGAGACCCCCCGCCTGCGCAATCCCCGACACCTACTGATTTATCCAAATGCACGAGCCGAGCAATGAGTAAGCGGACGGAACTGTGCTACGCAGTTGGCTCACTTGGTCCTCTCTCCCGCAAAGGTAGAGGTCGAAGAACCGACCGAACGAATTGCCCGCGCAGCGATTTGCCCAGGGACGACCGACCATTTCGAGAGGGATTCCGCGCTATGTCGAAGCTGTCAACGGCATGTAAGTTGCCCCCATGTATCCGGGTCGAATACATGAAAGGGGTTCGTCATGGCGGGAAAAAATCTCGCGCTGACCTTGGGGGCGGCCAGCCTGGGAGCGTGGTTGGCCATCCGGGCGTTGCGTTCTCGGGCCGTTTATGAGCTTCGGGGAAAAGTCGCGCTCATTACTGGCGGAGCCCGCGGCCTGGGCTTGGTGTTGGCTCGACAAATGGCCCGCGAAGGCGCACGCTTGGCCATTTGCGCCCGCGATTCGGATGAGCTCGACAGGGCCCGCCATGATCTGGTGGATCGAGGCGCAACGGTTGTCGCGGTGCCCTGTGATTTAAGGGACCGAGCCCAAGTCCAGTCCATGATCGAGACCATCCGGCGTGAGCTGGGCCCGGTGGACGTGCTGGTGAACAACGCCGGCATCATTAGCGTCGGCCCCGTGGAGACCATGAAGCTGGAAGACTTTGAGGAAGCCATGCGGAGCAACTTCTGGTCTGCTGTCTACACGATTCTCGAAGTATTGCCGGAGATGCGCCGCCGTCATTCAGGGCGCATTGTCAACATCACCTCCATCGGTGGCAAAGTCAGTGTTCCCCATCTGCTCCCCTATGGGGCCAGCAAGTTCGCACTGGTCGGCCTGTCGGAGGGGCTGCGGGCTGAGTTGGCTTCGGAGAGCGTGATGGTCACGACCGTCTGTCCAGGCCTCATGCGCACCGGCAGCCCACGCAATGCACTCTTCAAAGGGCAACATCGGGCAGAGTTTGCCTGGTTCAGTATTGGCGATTCCCTGCCGGTGGCTTCCATGAGTGCGGAACGGGCTGCGCGCCAAATCGTCGAGGCCTGCAAGAAGGGTACTGCGGAGGTAGTGCTTTCCTTGCCCGCGAAGTGTGCCGTCGCGTTTCATGGGCTTTTCCCGGGATTAACCGCGGATCTGCTGGGGCTGGTTAATCGTGGTCTGCCCGGTCCGGGTGGGATCGGACAGAAGCAAGCCCTGGGCAAGGAGAGCCAGTCCTTTTGGGCACCGTCCTGGTTGACCATTCTGACCGAGCGAGCTGCCCGACGAAACAATGAAATCTCAAACTGTCGACCGCAACCGCTGGCCCAGTCATCGTAAGAATCACGAACACAGGTGTCTGGAACTTTGATTCGAGAGTTCCAGATACCTGTTTTAGGGTTGCTAAATCGGGGCGTTCACAGGTAACCATCCGGAGGAATGCAATTATGTCGACCATAGCAACGAGAGGTGGCAACAGGATCCGTTGGGAGCACTTCGAGACGGACTGGCCTCGGAAAGATACCAATGTCGGGAATGTCGAGCGCTGGTTATCTCTCGTAGGAGGTGGAATACTCGCTCTCTGGGGTCTGCAACGCGGTACCCTGGGGGGCATGGCTGCTGCCGTTGCCGGGGGGAGTCTCGCTTATCGCGGGCTGTCGGGTCACTGTCCGCTCTATTCCAGCCTTGGCATGAGCAGCGCTCGGCGGGGGCCAGCGACAACGATTCCGGCCGGCCAAGGCGTCAAAGCCGAGGAAACCACGATGATTCAGCGCCGCCCGGAGGAACTGTATCGATACTGGCGCAACCTGGAGAATCTTCCCCGGTTCATGCACCATGTGGAATCCGTCCAGGTACAAGGGGACCGCTCGCACTGGGTGGTCAAGGGACCCTTTGGAACGCGGGTCGAGTGGGATGCCGAGATTTACAACGAGAATCCAAATGAAATGATTGCTTGGCGCTCGCTACCGGGCGCTACGGTGGACAGTGCTGGTTCGGTGCACTTTACGCCGGCAGCGGGGAATCGGGGCACCGATGTGCGTGTCGTGCTGAAATATAATCCTCCGGCTGGGAGACTCGGCATCCGGTTGGCTGGGCTATTGGGTCAAGATCCCGAACGGCAAATTCGCGAAGACCTCCAGCGCTTCAAGCAGCTCATGGAAACGGGCGAAGCCGCTACAACCTAGAGACCTGAGGAACACGATAGCCCGGTCCCGATCCGTGCTTGATGGTTTCGCTCTGCGCCCTCTGTGCGGAGGACGCAGAGCCAGCAAACGAGAGAGGCAATGGCACAACAATTGCGACATTTCCGAGCAAAGATTGACCCTTTCCCTTAAACGCAAAGGAGAGAATAAAATGGGTCTAATTTTGCTCATCATCCTGATCATTCTGCTATTGGGTGCTCTCCCGGCCTGGCCCCACAGTCGGAATTGGGGTTACGCACCCGGGAGTGGTTTGGGTTTCCTCTTGTTGATCGTCTTGTTGCTCCTGCTATTTGGCGTACTTCCTTGGGGCTGGTATCCAAGCACGGTCCCCCCTCCATAGAATCCGCCTCTCCTGTCCTGGCATGCATTCCATCAGCCAAGAGTTAGGGCTCCTCTGTAAGCCATCCTTCTTGGCTGATGTCGTTTCGCCGCCCTGGACGACTCAACCATATCGTTCGAGGAAGCGCGTCGATCGTGGCACGGGCCGTGAATCGCGCTTCCCAGGATGGCGAAAACTGCTTCCGTATTTTTCGGCTCGACCATACGGCCGAGCTTATTTCCACCATTACTCTCACTTATACCGTTAACTTGGCATCTGGTTTGCTTATGGATTCCTCTACAGGAGGACGCCCTCGATGCCACCATGCAGACTCCCAAGACCGAACGGCATCGACGGAGTTGCGCGCTCCCTGGACATGTTCTTACTCTTTTTTGCGAGGAGATGATCGATGAAGAAACTGCTCGCGGTATTCCTGTGCACTGCCGTGGCCCTGGCATTCGGCTGCGGTGAACAACATAAGAGTCCGCCCGGAGGGCCGGGAGCCACCGGTACCCAAGGCAAGGGCACGACAGGAACGACGACGGGAACGGCGGACAAGGATCACACGTTCACGATCAAGGCGCCTTCCGGAACGACCGACATCAAACAGGGCCAGGCGAAGGAAATCTCCGTCAGTATTGACCGTGGCAAGGACTTCAAACAGAACATCAAGCTGAGCCTGACGTCGGAGGCCAAGGGCGTGACCGTACGGCCGGATACATCGGAGCTGAAGGCCAGCGATAATGCTGCCGCGCTCAAGTTCAATCTTGAGGCCGCCAAGGATGCAGCGATCGGCGAGCACAAGGTTACGGTGAAAGCGACCCCGGAGACCGGGCCCGCGACCGAAACGACCTTCAACGTGAAAGTAACTGGCCCGTAACGATCGAGCCAACAGCAAACCTTGTTCGGCTACGGATGCCCCTCTGAAGAACCAGGCTGGCCTTGCCTCTCCCGCAAGGTCAGCTTGGTTTTTGATTGGCTGAAGGGCTCAGGCCAGGGCTGCGATGATATGGTCGGCCACTTCTGTCGTGGTTGCCCGGCCGCCGAGATCGGGAGTCCGCACTTTACCTTCCGTTAACACCTGCTCAACCGCAGCCAAGATCCGCCGGGCCGGCTCTGTTTGCCCGATGGATTCGAGGAGGTCGATGGCCGGCAGTAGCAGGGGCAGAGGATTGGCCCGATTCGGGCCAATCGCTTCGCGAGTCCCGCCGTGAAAACATTCATAAACGCGCACTTTCTCGCCGATGTTGATGCCGGCTGTGGCACTGATGCCGCCGACGATCCCGGCACCCAAGTCGCTCACCAAATCGCCGTAAAGGTTCCCCATCACAAGGACGTCAAACTGCTGAGGCCGCAGCACCATCTGCATGCAACAATTGTCCACGATAATTTCCCGCGTTTGCAACTCCGGAAACTCGCGCGCGATCGACCGAAACGTTTCCAGGAATAGGCCATCCGCCAACTTGAGGATGTTGGCTTTGTGGACACAATGGACCATCTTCCGTCCCGCCCTCTGGGCCCACTGGAAGGCAAAGTGAAAGAAGCGCAAACACGCTGCCTCCGTGACCACCTTGATGCTCTGGACCACGCCGGGTACGATTTCGTGTTCGATGGCCGCGTAGAGGTCTTCGGTTAGCTCGCGGATCACCAGGAAATCGACATCCTGAAATCGTGCTGCCAAGCCTCTCAGGTTTTTCAAGGGCCGCACCGAGGCGTAGAGGCCCAGTTCTCGGCGCAAGCGAACGTTGGGGTTGCCATGCGGGGGACCCGGCGGCGACAGGAGCTTCGTCTTGAGCGCCAGACCCGTACTGCGTACCGAGCCCAGCAGGGCTTCTGGAATGGCGGCGCCGCCCTGTTCCAGCGACGGCAAGCCTGCCAGGTGCTCGTCCCAGTCGATGTCCACTCCGGCGGCCCGGAGGATGCGCTGCACGGCCGGAACTTGATCAAACCCGGCCCCGCCCCCCTGGATTAAGGTGACCCGAAGGCCCATACGCCGCTCTCCCAAGAAAACCCCGACCCGCTACGGCTGTTCCTCTCCCAGATGGGAGATCACCGCTTGGGTAATCGTGGCCGTGGTCCCATTGCCGCCCAGGTCGCGCGTCAAACCCCGACTCGCTTGCAAAGTCTGCCGCACGGCCCGTTCGATCCGCCCAGCCGCCTGAGCCTGTCCGATGTATTCCAAAAGGAGGGCGGCCGAGCGAATCACGGCGATCGGATTGGCCAGTCCCTTGCCGGCGAGGTCGGGTGCGCTGCCATGCACGGCCTCGAACACGGCATACCGGCTGCCGATGTTCGCTCCCGGCACGAGCCCGAGCCCACCAACCAGCCCCGAACAGAGGTCGCTCAGGACATCGCCAAACAGGTTTTCCATGACCAGGACATCAAAACGGGTTGGGTCAAGGGCCAACTGCATGCACAGGGCATCCACATGCAATTCCTCGAATTCGAGGAAAGGAAAATCGTCGGCGACCGAGCGGGCCGTGGCCAAGAACAGACCATCGCTCAGGGGAAGCACATCGGCCTTGTGGCAAAACGTAATGCGTCGGCGACCCCGATTGCGGGCCAGGTCAAAGGCAAAGCGGACGATCCGATCCGCGGCTGTCCGCGTGATAATCCGCAAACTTTCGACGACTCCGGGCACGACCACGTGTTCGAGCCCGGAGTAGAGCCCTTCAGTGTTTTCCCGCACCACCACCAGATCGACGCCCTGATACGGCGTGTTCACCCCCGGCAGCGAATGGACCGGCCGCACGCTGGCATACAAGTCCAGCTCCTGCCGCAAGCGAACGTTGATCGAACGAAATCCTTTGCCGACGGGGGTCGTGCAGGGGCCCTTCAGGGCGACACGGTACTGGCGAATCCGCTGAAGTGTTTCTTCCGGCAGTGGATCTCCGTGGCGCTCGGCCGCACCGATCCCCGCATCGGCTTGTACCCACTGAAGCTCCGCGCCGGCCGCATGGACAACCGCGCGCGCCGCCGCCGTTACCTCCGGCCCGATGCCGTCGCCAGGAATGAGCACGACCGGTGTCGTCACGGTCCTTTCTCGCGAAGAACGGGACATCCTCTGCAAGGCAACGTACAGATGGCTGGGCGAAGAGTCTAGCGGATAAACTGCTGTTCGCCGGGAGCCAGGGGACACCAACCTGAAGCGCAAGCGCAGGGATAGCATAACCCCTTCCTTCGCTTGCGCGCCAGGCTCGTGTCCTGGAGTTACGACAAGGTTCGTCCGCGAACTCTTGGTTGCCGACCAGAACGGCTACGGATCTCCTGATGCGATTAGTCACGGCTATTTATGCAGTTTTGCCTTGACTAAGAGCAACGTTAGGTTATGCTATCAACGACCCGCCCCTTCAGCCGGGAGTGCCGGTTTGGACGATTGGTTCGGTTTCAATGCTGATTGCTACCCAGTGGGTGAACGAGGTCCGCCGATGATTGTTGCAGGCCAGGCGCCCGATCGATCTCCAGCGTCGCTGGAGGAAATCCACTCTTCCGTTCCCATCCCCGGCGTTTGGTGGCGGCGCATCCTGGCCTTTTCGGGACCGGCTTTCCTGATCAGTGTTGGCTACATGGACCCCGGTAACTGGGGTACCGACATCGAAGGTGGTTCCAAATATGGCTACCGGCTGATGTGGGTCCTGTTGATGTCGAATGCCATGGCCGTGCTGCTACAGACCTTGGCCAGTCGCCTCGGCATCGTGACTGGCCGAGACCTGGCGCAAGCCTGTCGAGAGAGTTATCCTCGTGCGGCGGCGTTTGCTCTGTGGATCTTGTGCGAGATTGCCGTCGCGGCTTGCGATCTGGCCGAAGTCATCGGTACGGTTATTGCGCTGAAGCTCCTCTTTCAGCTCCCTTACGTTTGGGGAGTGATCATCGCCGCGGCCGATACGTTTCTCTTGCTGGCCTTGCAACGTCGCGGTGTGCGTTTGCTGGAACTGATAACCCTGGCGCTGGTGGCGATCATTGCAGGGAGCTTCTTCATTGAAATCATCCTGGCCCGGCCGGATTGGGCCGGGGTCGTCCGCGGTTTGCTTCCCGGCCTGGATACAACCGATCCCGAACACTTCAAGGAGAGCCTTTATTTGGCGATCGGCATTGTCGGGGCTACGGTGATGCCCCACAACCTCTATCTGCACTCCGCGCTGGTGCAAACGCGGGCTTTTCCTCACTCCGTGGGCGGCAAGAGCTTGGCATGCAGATACAACCTGCTCGATTCCATCGTCGCCCTGAATGGGGCCTTCTTTGTCAACGCCGCCATCCTGATCCTTTCCGTGAGCACTTTCCACGCGCAACGCAGAGAAGTGGAAACGCTTCAGGATGCCCAGCATCTGCTCGGATTGGTGTGGGGGCCGTTGGCCGGCTTGCTGTTCGCGGTCGCCCTGCTCGCCTCCGGACAGAGCTCCACCTTGACCGGCACCCTTGCCGGGCAGGTGATCATGGAAGGATTTGTCCATTTGCGGATTCGGCCCTGGGCGCGGCGGCTATTGACCCGTTCCCTGGCGATCCTGCCGGCGTTGCTGGCCATTGTTCTCTCAGGAAACGGGACGGCGTGGGGATCGGAATCGGTCGACCAGCGCTTGCTGGGATTGCTGGTCCTCAGTCAGGTCATCCTCTGTTTTCAGCTTCCGTTTGCGGTTATTCCACTGGTACAGTTCACCAGCGATCGCCGGCGGATGGGAGAGTTTGCGAACCGCGGCTGGGTCAAAAGCCTGGCCTGGATTTGCGCTCTGACCGTCGTGGTTCTCAATGCGATCTTGATTGTCCTTCAGTTGCTGAAATGGGGAGACGCGATAGCAAAGCAAGGCGGCAACCCGATGTGGATTGATGCCACGGTAGGATCGACGGCTGCGTTGCTGGCCGGGTTTCTGGGCTGGTTGACGCTCTATCCCGTCTGGGCACGCCGGGAGGAGGCTGCTCCGCTGCCGGCCGCTCCCGAGCTGCCGGGCGTCCGGTATCACCGCATCGGTGTGGCAGTCGAGTTCGCAGGCGGAGACGATGCGGTGCTGGTTCAGGCGGCAGCTCTGGCTCGCTCGCATGCGGCCGACATGGTGGTCGTGCATGTTGTCGAAGGCTTGGGTGCCGCCTATTATGGAGCAAGCTCCGACGACCACGAAAGCCGGGCCGATCGGAAGCGCATGGAGCAATTGGTTGAGCACCTCAAAAGCGAAGGGCTGACGGCGGAGGGAGTCCTGGGCTATGGCCATCCTGCGGAAGAATTGGTGCGCATCGCGCAGGAAGAACAGGTCGACCTTCTCGTTCTTGGCACGCATGGCCATCGTTTCCTCGCCGACCTGGCCCTGGGGCAAACGGTTTCGCCGGTGCTCCACCGGCTGAGTATCCCGGTGCTGGTTGTCCCGACAAAATCGGGAGTCGGAATCGCTGCTACGGAGGCAGCCGACAACAAAGGAAATTGATCAGACTGTCTTCCGCAAAAGAAAGAGGAGGACTGCTATGCGGCGGGTAATTGGCCTGACGTTGATCACATTCCTCGTCCTCCGCGGGCCGGCCGCACCGGCGAGTTTTATTACGGCTCCCAACTACCCCGCCGGGACCAATCCCGTTGCCGCCGCGGTCGGGGATTTCAACGGCGATGGCATCCCGGACCTCGCGGTGTGCGACTATCCTGGCACAGTAAGCATTCTCCTGGGTAACGGCGACGGCACCTTCCAAACCCCCCGAGTTATCAACACCAACGCTGGCCCCACATACTCCATCGCAGTCGGGGATTTCAACGGTGATGGCCTTCTCGACCTCGCCGTCGGGGGCGCGGACTTGGTGAGTGTGTTGCTCGGTAACGGCGACGGGTCGTTCCAGGCGTACGGTGGCTACAGCACCAACCCTGCACTGAACTCGGTGGCGATGGTGGTGGCAGATTTCAACGGGGACGGTATCCCAGATCTGGCGGTCATCAGTGCCATGAACAGCATGGTCACTGTCTTCCTGGGCAAAGGGGACGGCAGGTTTGAATCGATCGACTCTGCTGGTCTTGCTCCCAGTGCCCTTGCTTTGGCCGCCGGGGATTTCGATGGCGACGGCAAAGTCGACCTGGCGGCGTCGGGTCAGGCGGGGCTTTTCATTCTTCATGGCCATGGCGATGGTACTTTCGAGGTCAGCCAAGTGTATTCTACCCGAGGTGGTTCCATCGCTTCCGCCGACCTGAACGGCGATGGCAAACTCGATCTGGTAACCAGTGGCGGCAATGTGTTCCTGGGCAATGGCGATGGCACCTTCCAGGCCTGCCAGGATCTCAATATTGGCAGTGCTGGCAGGCCCTGGGTGGCGATTGCGGACTTTAATGGCGATGGCGTGCCAGACTTGGCCGTTACCCACGCAGGATTCGTAAGTATCTTTGGGGGTAACGGAGATGGCACATTTCAGGCGGCTGCCAACTATGTGGGCGGCCCCAATCCTTGGTTTGTGGTAGTGGCGGACTTCAATGGCGACGGTGCCCTGGATTTGGCTGTCGTCAATTCAGCGCTACCCAATTTATCGGACAACGGCTCGGTGAGTATCCTGCTCGGCACGGGCAAAGGCACCTTCCGTGCGGCCCGCAGCTACGCCACGGATGCCTATCCCCGCTTTCTGACCGTTGCGGATGTGAACAGCGACGGCATGGCAGACCTCGTTCTGAGCTGCGGCATCTATAACGGGCCCGGCACCGTGGATGTTGTGCTAGGCAGCGGCGGCGGCATGTTGTCGGCCGCTCAGAGTTACCCAGTGGGCTTCAACCCGGGCTCGGTAAAGGTCGCGGACTTCAATCACGATGGAATTCCCGACCTCGCCGTGGTCTCTAAGGAAACCGCTACCAATTCTCAAGGCATCGCTTCCATTCTCCTGGGCAACGGCAACGGCACGTTCCAGAACGCGCAGAACTATGCGGTGGGCCCCGATCCCGGTTTGACGATGGTGGGTGATTTCAACGGCGACGGCACGCTTGATCTGCTGGTGGTCAACGGCATCAAGAGCCCTGGTTATGATGGCCCGGCCTCTCCGGGCACGGTAACGATCCTGTTGGGCAATGGCGATGGCACGTTTCAGCCGGGCCAGAGCTATGCGGTTGGCACGAACCCGGCGGCCGTGGTGCTTGCGGACTTCAATGGTGACGGAGTTCCGGATCTCGCCGTCGTCAACTACGGCGCGCAGGGCACGCTGAGCATCTTGCTCGGGAATGGCGACGGCAGTTTCCAGGCCCCGCAAAGCTACACTGGCGGTTTCAATCCCACGTCCATGGTTGTGGGCGACTTCAATGGCGATGGCGTGCCTGACCTGGCCGTGCTCGCCGGTTTCTATGCGGTTGAGGCAACGGTCCAGATGTTCCTCGGCGTGGGCGATGGTACGTTTCGGGCAGCCGGGAGCTTTGTTTCTCGCAATGCGATCGATCCAACGTACCTCGGTTTGGCGGATTTCAACGGCGACGGCAAGCTTGATCTGGTCGCAGTCGGCATCTTTGGCGGCACGATGAGCATCTTGCTAGGGAACGGGGATGGCACCTTCCAGGCAGCACACGACTACAGCATTGGCCCGGGCACCTCCAGCGTCCTGGTGAGCGACTTCAACGGCGACGGGGTTCCGGACGTGGTTGCGGTCAATGCCTTTCTGGATACGGTGAGCATTTTCCTGGGCAATGGCGATGGCACCTTGCGCGGGATGCAAAACTACAAGGCCGGTGCCGCCCTTACATCCCTGGCAATTGGCGACTTCAACGGCGATGGGTTTCCCGATTTGGCGGTGGCCAATGCTCCCGGCACGGTGACGATCCTGCTCAATGGGGCAGATTGGGGCCCGTGAATTGTGCGGAGCGGGTCGCACTTACACCGTAGGATCTTCTCTTACCGGCGCGATGGTTTCGCGGAGCCGGGTGGACGCCGCGGACGGTCCTTGGCGTGCCGGCGCGCTCGAAACCGTTCCCTTCGTTTCCTCCGGGAAAGGCTGTAGCTCGACAAGAGGACGCCACAGGCGATAAACAACACCACGGCTAGCAGGACGAGGAGCCAGAGCCAGCCGCGCTGGCCGCGTGTTTCGGAGTCTTCGGAGGGCGCAGACTCCGTCTGCGGTGTGGTGCGCGCTTCCGTTGCAACTTTGGCCAGAGGGCCTTGTGGTTCGGCAGGCGGGGCGGCCGGCGGCGCTGCGGTTTTCAGTGTGTGATCCGTCGCCGAATCCGCGGGAAGGGCAGGGGCGAGTTGCTCGTTGATCGAGGAAGTCAGCGCTTTCGGGTCGAAGGGCAACTTGGTCGTCAAATCCGCGACCAGGTTGCCACGCTTCAGAAACAGCAAAGCCAGGCACGTATCGATCACGAGATTGGTGCCCGGATAGCCCCCATCGGCCCAGTTGCCCTGGGGTTTCTGGTTGGCGACCAACATTTCCGCTCCCCAGCGATACCAATCCTTTCGGCCGATTGTCGGCAAGTCATACAGGACCCCGACGCGCTCCACCGACCACAGGAAGTACAGATCTCGCTGCGGAATGTTATCCATCCGATCGACGGGTTCGCCGACGTGTTTATCGAGGGCCACGAACCCGCCGAGGATTTGTAGGTCCTTGCCGCGCTTTTGCGCGCGGTCGAGTGCCTGCTTTTTCTCCGCACGGTCCAGCGCCAGGAATAGAAAGGACAAGCGCGGATGGAAGACGACCGCGGCCGCGGTTCGAGCCCGATCCAGGACGACGGCTGGGTTCTCTTCTGCCTCTTTATCGGCTGCCAAACCGTGCCCGATGGCCAGCCCGAGCAAGCCGACGCAGGTCATGGCCGGCCGTTCTGCATCTCCGCCGCCATAGGCATAATGATAGCCCCAGCTGCCATCCCGATTTTGGCTGGTCATGAACCGCCGCGTAAGCCGCGTCAACGTCCGCTCCATCGGCACGCCGTGTCGTCGGGCAGCCCAGAGCGCCAGCGCAGCAAATTGGCTGTTGGAGTTGTCGGTGGTTCCGCGAATCTCATGCGTCTGATCTTGGGGTTCGTTCAGCACAACTCCGGCCGATGGGTGGAACACAGGCAGGTTGATCAGCGAAGCGGGCGGCGAATCGCTCTTGGATTTTGGGCGCAGCGCTTGCAAGAGGTGCTGGCTCCCTTGGGGAGTGAGCACGGGACAGCGGTAACTCCAGCCGCCGCTGAAGGATTGCCCCGCGATCAGGCGGAGGGCAAGCGTTTGGATCCGCTTTTCGTCCGCAGGGTCGCCGAGCCGGTCGAGGAACAGAATCGCCAGTGCCAGATCATAGGTGCTGTCCAATTTGGCGCAGTTCTGCCGTACAAAGGTGGCGGCCAAGAGGATGGTCGGATGGTCCTTGCGTTCGCCACATTCCAGGAGGGTTAGCCCCGGCATGGCGGCATAGCCGACCAGATGATTTTGGCCGTCGGCGGGCCAGGTACCCCACGGTCCCTGGATCGCTTCCAGAAAGACCATGCCGCGGTCGATGGCCTGGTTGACTCGGGCCTGAAGCGGAGCGGGCAGCGGCAAGCGTTCGCCGCGCGCTGCCGAATGATAACCAAAGAGGAGGAACACGACACCGAGCACGAGCCGGCCACGGAAGTGGCTCCTGGCCGCGGCGGCATGCCGAAGGATGTTGTCCATGCGCTTCACTCCCGAAATGAAAACGTTCGCTGTTCCGACGGCTCCAAGCGGGAAGTTTTGAGCGGGCTCTTTTTCGCGGGAGTCCGTTTGGGTGCCTCTCCGAGGTAGCTTTCTCGGATGGCCGCGAAATTAACGGCGAGGGCCACCAACCCGACCGCGCCGATCGATAACCAAAGGATCCAGGCCAGCAAGAGCCAGCCCGAAGAGGCCCGCGCCACGACCGGTTCCTCGGGTTCGCTTTCGGCTTCCGACAAGCTAGGCCGGTGGTACTTCGTCCGGCGGACCGGCGGCTTTGGTGGTCGGGGGAAGAGCGCTGCATCATACGCCTTTTTGGCGACGGGATCGGTCAAGCAGACCAGTGCCTGGGCCAGGCGATTCATCCCTTCGGTTACCTGCTCGGGATGCGCAAGCTGGTAACGGCGAAGTTTTTCCATGCGTTCGCGGACGGATTGTTCGATACGTTCGACATCCCCGTCGCCGGGCTCCAAGCCCAAAATCGTGTAGTGGTTGGGCGGCCACTGGTTCGAAGGGAGCTGAAGGCAAGAGGCGATCCATTCGTGGTTCATGGTCGACTGGCGCTGGGGAACGAGACAGGAGGCCAATTTACTACCATATCAATTTTCACGGCAGAGTGTAAAAAACGTGCTCGCGAAATTTCGCTTTTTCGTTGCTGGCCACAAACGCGCGCAGTAGATTACGGCTTCATAAGCCCTGGGTCAGAACCGCTGCCGACCATGAGCCAGAGGATGAGTCCCATGAAGCAGTACTGCTACGTGATCATCAACAACGCAGGTCACAGCTGGCTAGCGCTTGGCCCTGCGGAGCCGGCCGAAGGCAAGGAGAGCAATGTCCCCGTGCTTTCGCAACTGCTCGACGACGGCTGGGTGCCCATCCGCGAAACGCCGATGGGAGGCGGTACGTCGCACTTGGCCCATTCGCTGGTGCTTCTGGAGCGGGCACCCAAGGGGGAGCGTGTGGCCAAGCGAAAAGGGAGGAGCAGTTAATTCGGCATTGCCCCGTGCGATCAAGGTGTAGGCGGACCCGCGGCCGACGGCACGTCCATCCACCGGCGGAGGCGATGGCTTTGCAAGATCGCCTCGCACAGAAGGGCCTCGCGATGTCCGTCCACGAATGTGGCAAAGGGCCGGGGCGCGTTCCCATCGCCAGCGTCAATCGCGTCGTACACCGCCCGGAATAATTGTTTGAACGTATCGGGAAATCCCTCATTGTGCCCGCCGGGGTAATTGGCAAATGGCCGTACCCCCGCGTGTAACAGAGCCGGATCGCGCAGGAGGACTTCATTCGGCTTATCACGATGTCCCAGCCAGAGTTCATTGGGACGTTCGCTATCCCACGCCATCGCTCCACGGGCCCCGGCAATTTCCCAGTGGATCCGATTCTTCCGTCCTGCGGTTACCTGGGAAACCGTCACGCCACCGGCCGCGCCCCCTCGGAAACGCAAGAGCACTGATCCGTAATCTTCGGTGTTGATGGCGACCGGTTGGATCTGGCTTGGCTGTTCGCTCTTCCCTTGAAATGTCTCGACCGGATGCTTCGCCCGGTAGCGGACCGGCAGCACGGTTCGGAGATCGGCACAGACACTATCGATTTCCAAACCCGTGACAAAAGCCACCAGGTCCATCCAGTGCGTGCCGATATCTGCCACCGCACGAAGCGGTCCTCCTTCCTCTGCCAACACGCGCCAGTTGAAATCGACCGGATGCAGCAACCAATCCTGAACATACGAGCCCGTCACATGATAGATCGGTCCCAGTTCTCCATCGGCGATACGCTGCCGTGCTTCCAGGCAGAGGGGATAAAACCGAACGTTGTAGCAAACCGCTGCCACCCGCGGCGCTTGCCGCGCCAATTCCACCAACTCTGCGGTTTCCGCGGCTGTCAGGCCCAGAGGCTTTTCGCAAATTACGTGCTTGCCGGCTGCCAATGCGAGGCGGCATTGCTCGGCGTGGAGCCGATTGGGCGAGGCGAGATGAACCACGCCGACACTGGGATCCGCCAACAGGTCTTCGTAACGATCGTAAGCTTTGGAGATGTGGAGCTTCTGGGCGACCGCTCGGCTTTTTGGGGGCGAAGAGCCGAGAATGCCGATCACGGGTCGATCGATCCGCCGCAGGGATTCGACATGGACCGGAGCGATGAAACCCGTTCCCACCACCGCGGCGCCCAGATGCATCACGGGGAATCCTCCACACGGTTGTGCGTGATCGCCTTCGTTTCGCGGCGGTTCGCAGAACTGCGTTGAGCCCGCGCGGTTCTGCGAACCGCCGCGAAACGGACAGCAGCCGAACCACGATTCAGTGTGGCGGTGCCTTCAGCAGCTTGGCAATCGCATTCTGCAACAAACGCTCGCTACCCGGTCCTGCCAAAGCCACGGTCGTCTCATATCCCCCCTCCAGGTAAGCCTTCGCCGTCGGAATGTAGCCCGGTCCACCATCGCCATACCCGGCGACACAGACAAAGGCATCCTTTCGCTGCGCTTGTGCGAAAAGTTGGTACTCGACGAACGGCTCCCCCGGCAAATGCAGGATCATCGCCTCTCTCACCTTGTCCTCTTCCCGTCCC
>DATGIQ010000554.1:0-6049 GCA_035295665.1 Gemmataceae bacterium
GCCAAGCCTGTATTTTCATGCGGATGACCCGCATGACCATGACGTATGCAGGCTGCGGGGCTATGGCGCTGTGATCAAGCCGGAAGCCTCCTCCGGCGCTGGTCTCTACACCTGGCGCATCATCGGTCCGGTGAGCGGCGGCGTGGTGGATGTCGTCTGGGATCTGGCCGGGCCGGAAACCCGCTTTACTGCCGACGACCCGGTTTGGCAGAAGCGCGAAAAGCTCGTCCGCTCCAAGCTGCGGCAATGCCGAGTCTTTGAGTTAGTGATGACGCTGCTGAATGGCCCGGAGCCTCTATCCTGGCGGCAGATCGAGGACCGGTCAGCAGCTAACATGCCCGGCTACCGTCTGCACGGTGACATCGTTCATGAATCGGCGATCAGCCGGTCGGTTCGGACCGTGCGCAAGCTGCTCGCCGATCCGGCGTTTCTGGGGCGCGACCAGAAGCTCTTCGACGGCCGCCAGGGGCAGATTCTCAAACCGAACGACCATGCCCGTGCCGCGTTGAACCTGCTCAAGCCAATTCTTCAGCGGCTAAACCAGGAGCCGTAGCCCGCTTCGCTTTCTGGCTTAGCGCGGTTTCCGAAGTGATGCAGCTGTGCTTGCATCACCTTTTCCTTCCCCATTCATCCCTTCAGAATTCCGCAGAGTGTTCCCCTTTCCTTTTTTCGGAGGCAGGTTCCATGCGTCGATTCGAGAAGCGGCCCTTAAGCTGGGCCAAGGTGAACGGGAATCTTCGGGTCCATCCCGGAGACGAAGAGGAATTGAAGCGCCTGGCCCGGTCGTACAAGAAGCGGCCGGTGCATCCGCTGATCGTCCGGCCAGATGGCATGATGCTCGACGGCACGCGCCGCGTGCTGGGCCTGCGCCTGATCGGAGAGACCGAAGCGGAGTTCCTCATTACCGACGAGGACCTGCGGCCGGAGGGCATCCTCGAAATTCAGCTGGTAACGGCCATCCACCGGGCCGGTCTTACTGGCTATGAGAAATGGCAAGGCTGCCTCAGGCTAATGCAGCTGCATCCCGAGTGGCAGCAGGTCGATTTGGCGAATTTCCTGAGCCTGACGCCGGCCAGCGTCACGTACATGCTGTCGCCATCGAAATGCCTGCCGGCGATCCAGGAAGCGCTCAAGGCCGAGCGGATCACGCTGGCCGACTGCTACACCATGTCCAAAGTGTCCGATGCTGAGCAGCACGACATGCTCGCCGCCAAGCTGAACGGGGCCAAGCCCGAGGAGTTGCGGCGGCAGGCCCGGCGGGCGCGCAGCGGCACGAACGGCCAGGCTGTGGTCAAGACGGCGCGGGTGCGGATCGCCCTGCCGGGAGATATCAGCATTGTCATCAGCGGCAGGGAACTCGGCATGGCCGAGGTCGTGGAGTTGCTCGCGGAAACCCTCAAGGAAGCACGGCGGGCGGCGGAACAATACGACGTGAAAACCTTTCAAAGCATGATGCGCGACAAAGCAAATACGGGGTCCTAACCGGACGGCAGCGGCTCGCAAGAGGAGTTTCAAGAGATTATTCGTAGTCAGCTGTTGGCAAGGATTTGGGTGCAGCAATGGAAAAGTTGATGACGGCCGCCGAGGTGGCTGAGAAGCTGAGGCTATCCCTATCTCAGGTCTATGCTCAGGTCTATGCCCTGGTGAATGCGGGGAGACTGCGCTGCTACCGACTGACGACGGCGAAGCAAGGAGCGATCCGTTTTTCGGAAAAGCAATTAGCGGATTTCCTCCAGCTGACCGAGGAAAAGGATGCGCTCCCCGCCGGCGTCAAGCATTTGCGCTTCTAGCCAGGGCCGCCGCCGTTCTCAGCATTTTGATCTTTTGGGATAGATGATTGTAATTGCGGTGAATGATCTCCGGCGAGTTTCCGCAAAGCTGGGCAACCACGGCGTCGGGGATGCCCTTTTCCAGGCTGTCGGTGATGAATCCGTGGCGGATGGAATAAGGCACGACGCCGGCCAACTCTGGATACTTCCGGCGCAGAACCCGGAACCGGCTGTACATGGAATGCCGCGACCACGGCTTGCCCTGGCGCGTCTTGAACAGGTAATCGCCCGGCTCCGTCTGTGCGATGTGTTCCTTCAACAGCGCCAGCAGTGTGTCCGTGCAGAAAATGAAGCATGGCTTTTTCGTCTTTCTGGCGTTCTTGTGGCGATGCAGAACGCAGTATCCCCCCTCTAGATTGACGTGCTCCGGCTTTAACCCGGCGATCTCGCTGGGACGCGCACCCGATTCATGGAGCGCGAGCAGGAAATCCTTGAAGCGTTTGTCGCGGACGGAAGCAAAGAGAATATTCTGCTCCTCCGGCGTCATGATGCGCTCGCGGACGGCGCAGCTGGGTTTTTGCATATGGGCGATGGGATTCTTTTCGATGTGCCCTTGCTTGACGCAGTAGTTGATCGCGGCCTTGACCATGCCGATGTAATGGGATTGGGTCGTGTCGGACAGCTTCATGCTGCGCAGCCAGGTGGTGATGTGATGAACCTTGAGGTCATCGATGAGCAGCTTGCCGAAGGATTTGGCGGCGTGGGAGAGGGTGTCACGATGCCCAGCGTAGGTGCGTTCGGCATGGTTTTCTTTGGAGTGTTCCAAAAAAAGATCGAAGCATTGGTACACCTTGGTTCGTCGGGGATCGATGCGCCGGGCTTCCTCGATGGCCAATAGCCGCTTGTATTCTTTGAAGGCTTCATGCCGGTCGGCGGTACGCAACGATATCTGCCGGGACCCGAATTGCACGTACCAACAATTCCTGGCCGTCCGGAAAAACGGTTTGGGGAATTTTATCATTGTATCCCTTGATTATCTCTAGCCGTCATCTCTGCCACTACAAGAAGTGCAGGCAGAAAATGCCGTAAATCAAGGGATAAACAATGAATTGCTCACCAGGCTCTCGACCTGGCCGCTTTGCCACTTTGCGTACTCGGCTTTCCGCTTCGCGTTTTGCGCTCGCACCATACCAACGTGGACCACACACCCGCACCGGCCATTGCGGAGGTGGGATTCGAACCCACGTCAAACGGCTTATGAGACCGTGCTGGGAACCAAGCTCCAGTCCACTCCGCAGTGACCAAGGGGAGAGTCGAACTCCCATGCCCGAAGGCACGACGTTCTGAGCGTCGCGTGTCTGCCGATTCCACCACTTGGTCGCTTTGCCCTCCCCCTATCCTCTCCCCCTTCAACAGGGGAGAGGGTCAAGTAAGAAAACTAGCCCGTATGGGAATCGAACCCGTCCTTCCAGCGTGAGGGGCTGGCGTCCTGTACCGATAGACAAACGGGCCATGGTGCATCGGGCAGGAGTTGAACCTGCACAGCTTTCGCGAGTGGGTTACAGCCACTGAGGCTCGCCAATGCCCAGCCGACGCCTCTTCGGTAGCACGGGTGGGAATCGAACCCACAATCGGTCACCAAGGTTTGAGCTTGGCCGCTTTGCCGGTTTGCGTACCGTGCCATCAGCGTCCCCGATGGGATTTGAACCCATGACCTCCACCGTGACAGGGTGGCGAGCACTCCAGACTGCTCCACGAGGACGGTTTGGTGAGCGGTGAGGGGTCTATCCTACTTACCCCTCACCGCTCACCAACGCCACAGCTCCGGGGGTTGGAATCGAACCAACGGCCTCCTGGTTCAGAGCCAGGCGTCACTACCAGCAGCGACTGCCCCGGAAAAGGTCATTGCGGCGATGCTCTCGGGCATCGCAAGGTTCGGGGAGAAGGAGTCGAACCTTCATGAGCAGCTTCAAAGACTGCCGGCCTACCATTAGCCGATCCCCGAGAGTGCCCTGCGGGAATCGAACCCGCCTGTCCGGTTTGGAAGACCGGCGCCTGTGCCGCTCAGCCAAGAGCACCGCAAGCGGAAGGAGAGGGAGTTGAACCCTCAAGGCTCAGCGCTCGGCCGTTTTCGGGACGGCTGCCGTCGCCCATCGGCTTGCCCTTCCGTTGAGCTGCGGCGGCAGGAATCGAACCTGCAATCGTCTCCTTAACAGGGAGCCGCCTTACCATTCGGCCACACCGCAATTGGGTCGCCTGGCTAACAAAAAAGGCCAGGCATCTGGTGACACCCGGCCTCATGAAGCACGTGCATGAAGGGGACGTCATCCATCGAATGGAGCAAGGTACTGCTGGGCCGGCTGATCGGCATGCCGCGTCCCAACTGCCAGTATGGTGTTCCAACGACGTTGTGACTGCATCATTGTTGTTGCCATGCTTGCCAAGGAAACCGTCGCGGCGGAACCTGCATCGCGCCCATTCTCGCCGTGTATTTTGTAGACGCACCAGCGCGGCAAAAAGTTCGCAGAGATTCCCATTTTCTTGTGAAGCACGAAAAAAAACGGTGTCTGGAACTCTACAATCAAGGTCGCAGACACCGTTTTTTTTTCGTGCTTCTGAATCCTATTTTGCCTCGGCCGCTTCCGAACGGACGAACCAGGGCTTGGTGGTCGAGTCAGTCTTGAAGAAGTGCAGCAGCTGCTCCGCGACCTTCCGCTGACCGCTGGCCGACGGGTGGGTGCCGTCGGGGCCGAAGTCGCTTTCTTCGTAAGATAGGCCGTTGGCGAGCTTGGCAGTACCCTTTGCCCATAGGTAAGGACCCCAACTCAACCAAGGGGCCTTGACCGCCCCTTTAGCGGGATCGTCATTCAACGACGGATCGCCTTTCAATTGCTCTTCAATCAGCCACTTCACGGCAAAGGCAGATTCATAGGCGTATGGCTCCGGGTTGAGGGGAGTCCTGGCATAGCCGCCGTAGGTGCGGCTTGATAAGTAAACGAGCTTCAGGTTAGGGAACCGCCGATGCATGAGCTGCACGATTTGCCGCAGCTCTCCTTGCAACGTCTGAGCGTACTTGGGGAAACCCTGGGTCGGCTGCGGATCGGCTTGCTTGATCCAGGCCGCCTGCACTTGGTCCCGGTTAACGCCAGCAGTCTGGAGGCGTCGATCGACAACCGTCCAGAAGCGCGTGCCATTCCCTTTGTCTTCCGGATCCATGATGCGGTTGGCTGTCATGCCCCCCTGGGCACCGTCCACCATCACAAGCTTGGGATTCTTGTCCCGGTCGGCATCGGCAAGGCGCTGGAATGCCGCGAATTCCTGGGTTGTATTGCTCATGCCAATCGAAAGAAGAACTATCTTCCCGTCCGGGCTCGGTTTGCCGTCCAGGCCGAGCGGTTGGATCTGCTTGGCCAACGCAAGTCCCAGGGCTTCGTGGGCCGCCGGCCGTTCATTCTTGCCGTCAGGGTACAACCCGCCCGGAAAGCCTTGATACTTCCCCGTACCCAGTTCGGGCAGCGGCGTGAGCTTGGAGAGGTCCGCCTTGGAAATGGTCCCGCCAACACTATCGACGACAGGTCTCAGACCGAGGAGATAATCCTTGTCGTCCTTCCGGCCGGTCTTGAAGAAGACCTCAGTTCCTTCCTTGAGTCCCTGCAAACGTTCCTTGAGGTCCTTGCCGGCGGCGCCCGCCACTACTGTCTGCGGTGTCAAGAGAAAATCCTGATCGTTGCCTTCAACCGTCAGTGTCAGTACGCCGCGGTCGAGGTCGATCTTCTTGATCCGTGCCTTCCGGATGTCACTTGCTTGGCCGGCAAGCTTCTGGCCTTGGGTGGGGAGCCAAAGCAACATCCCGATCCCCACGGAAATGAGAAAACGCATCATGAATTCCTCCCATTGCGTTCAGGCAGGAGTACAAGCCTGCAGCGCGAGCGAAGGATCCCGCTGTCCTTCGCTGACGCGTCAAGCTGGTGTGCTATGAACCACGGCGTAAAGCACCAAGATGGCAGCTGTCCAAAGCAGACCAACGACCAGGCAAGCCAGGCCGAACAGCGAAAGCACCATCGGCCAGCCACGGGTCCAGTAGTAAAAAGAGTCCAGTCCGGGCGGCCGAGGAAACAAGTAGGCCACCCCGGAGAAAAAAACCAACGCTCCAAGTCCTGCGGGAAAGAAAATCCAGTGCCAATCCGGCACGCCCAGCTTATCGAAGGCGTAGGCCAGGCTCAAGAACCAGGGCACCAGGTAAAGCGCGCCGAAATGCACAGCGCGGATGTCGCGGAAGT
>DATGIQ010000555.1:0-11289 GCA_035295665.1 Gemmataceae bacterium
GTCACCAGCATGGTAACTCCCAGATGGCGCAAGCCATCGAGGACATTGCGCATGTCGGTTTCCGACTTGGCAGGATTGACGCGCGCAGTCCCCAAAATGGAGCCGCCCCGCAGCTGGATCTGGCTGACTTCCTTGATGCTCAGAATGCGGTGGTGCCCCGTATCCCCCTCGACCAGCCACTGGAAGCCATCGCAAAGGCCGATCACTTCCATGCCGTGATTGACCGCTTCAATGGTGACGGAGCTGATGACGCCATTGATTCCTGGTGCGGGGCCACCGCCGACCAGGAGAGCCAACCTCCCGCCTCGTATCTCTTGGATCATGCCACACCTCACGTGCATCACCGGGCAGCCGGAGAGTTTCCATGCACCGGACCGATCACGACTCCTTCAGGAGGACGTTTGCACAACACCGCGGCCCGCGCCGTGGAGTGCGTGCCGTGGTTATTCCTTCGCTAAAGAGATGTTATTGGTCTGAGCAGAATCTGGCACGAGAGAGCAGCGCTGGAAATTGCGCAAGCCCCTTCCCGAGGTCTCTTTGCTGCCGAATCACGGGCACTGGTTCTTCGCGTTACCAAACCCGGAGTTTGGGAATGACCTTGGTTGATCGCGCCATTAGCGACCAAACGAGACATGGTTGACCGGAGCGAATTGGGGGACTACCTGCGGCGGAATCGTCAACCACGGTTGCGGCTGAGGCCGTGATGGACTCGGTTTCCCATTTTCCTTCACCCCTTGCTCGGCGGACCGCACCAGCTCCGCAAAGACGCCGCCGCGCAGGAGCAATTCATCGAACGTTCCTGTTTCAACGATGCGACCGCTGTCGAAGACGAAAATGCGGTCCGCATCGCGCAACGTCGACAGGCGATGCGCCACCAAGATGGTCGTGCGATCCGTATTGGTCAGCCCCAGTTGGCGTTGGACATGGCGTTCGCTGATGTTGTCCAAGGCCGAGGTCGCTTCATCCAGGATCAGGACCGGCGGCTGTTTCAGGAGGATGCGGGCCAAGGCAAGGCGCTGCCGTTGTCCGCCGGAAAGGTTTTGTCCCCGTTCATTCACCAGGGTCTCGTAGGCGTCCGGCATCAACAGGATTTCATCATGAAGATGGGCCGCCTGGGCAGCCCGGCGGATGCTCTCGGGGGAGGGATTGTCCGTACCGTAGGCAATGTTTTCCGCGATGGTGCCGGCGAAGACGAACGGAGATTGTCCCACGTAACCGATGAGCCGGCCCAAGTCCTCGCGGCTCACGGCCTCCAGCGGCGCACCGCCGAAGCGAATCGTTCCGCCGCAGGGATGGGTCAAGCGCAGGAGCACCTTCAGCAAGGTGGATTTGCCTGATCCGGAGCGGCCGGCCAAGCCGATGGTTTCCCCATGCCGGATGGACAGCGCGATGCCGTCCAGGGCGCGAACCGGTTTGCCGTCGTTGGCGGCATATTCGACTTGCAAATTCTCCGCCACCAGGATCGGACGCCCCGGTTGGAGTTTCGGTTGCTGCTGGGCGACCGTGTGAAACGACTGGTCCACCGGCTCGGCCAACAAGTTGAGCAGGTCGCCGACACGGAGACTGTTCTCATGCCCTTCGTCGAGAATGCGGTGCACTTCGCTCAAGGGCGTCATGACACTGACGAACAGAATCGAAAACGTCAGCACATCCCCAAGAGTGATAATCCCGGCGATCGCACAATAGGTTGCGCCGGCGAGAACGAGGATGTGGAAGAAGCCTTCATTGAGCGCCTTGGCACAGCCGAAGCAAGACATTGTAAAAAGATGGTAGACCTCTTTGATGCGGTGCTTTTCTGTTGCTCGGGCCAGGCGGCGGATCTCCAACGGGTGGGTGTTGGCAGCGCGCACATATTCCAGGCCGCTCAATTGTTCGACGACCGCGCCATCGATTGCCTCATGACTCCGTAAGAGCTTCAGGCGGACCCCTTTTTGGGAAAGCAATTGCCGAAATGTCAGAAAGACAGCCGTCGGAATCACGCCGGCCATGATGAGGCCGAGCACCGGCTGCTTCATCGTGGCCGCGGCCAAAGCGAACAGACCCGTGAGCAGCGCGGGAATGAAATCGAGAAACAGCAGACGCAAGAACCGAACCAACCCTTCCACGCTGCGGTAAATTCGGCCGTGCAAGGCACCGACCTTGGTCTTCGATAACGTGGCCAAATCTACCTTCATCATGTGGGCCATGAGCTTGACGCTCATGTGCCGGTTAATCGAAGCACACGCATTGTCCACCAGGTAACGCCGTAGCACATTCAATCCTTCGCGCAGCAGGTACGCCAAGCCGATCAAGCTCAGGAACCAAGCCGCCAAGCGATAGAGATCGTTGTGGGTGCTCCCCTGCTCCGTCCCTATCTTGACCTCATCCACCAGCTTGCCCAACAACAGCGGCACGCTGGTGTTGCAGAGGCTGATCAGGGCCATGATAAAAGCGGCGGCGCCCAGTGCACCTTTGCGCCGCCCTGGAACGAGACGCCAAACCTGCCGCGCACGCTTGATCATTAAGCGAAGTTCCGACCCCAATCCCTTCAGCCGCCGTTTCGACATCATTTGCACTCGTTGTTGGAAATAGGAGAAACCCAGGTTCCGTTATCCACAGAGAGGACGAGATAGACACCGGAAAAATCACACGTTTTGTTCGCTCCAGCTAGCAGTACAGCTGAGCTAGAAATCCATACAACAGCAAGCTCGGTGCCAATCTCGCCTATTCCTTTCGGAAGCGACTTGGCTCGCCCGCAAACCATGCAACGCAAGCCATGTGCCAGACGCCCTACGTTCGAAACAATTGTGTACTTCTGTTCTGTCCAGTCGCGCGGGTGGTGTGGAAAATATCTCGGTTGGGATCCAGCGTGGGCTTTGCCTCTGGCCTCCGGCAAGATTCAACGCTATGACCTATACGGGCGCAGGAAGCAAACCGATATGGCCGAACTGCTCGTAAGTGTGCGTTCCCTGCACGAGGCTCAGGCAGCGCTGGTGGGAGGTGCCTCGGTCATCGATGTGAAGGAGCCTGCGCGCGGTTCGTTGGGTCGGGCGGAGGATGCCACGATCGTGGGAATCCTCCGAGCCATCGGTGGACGCCGGCCGGTGAGTGCTGCCATGGGCGAGTTCGTAGAAGGATTGCCCTATTTTGCACCGGCAGGGTTACGCTATCTGAAATGGGGCCTTGCCGGCTGCGGCGGGCGGACGGATTGGAGAGCCGCATTGGCCAAGACCGTCGCCCACTTGCAGGAAGCCAACTCCGGTTGCCAGACCGTCGCCGTGGCGTATGCCGATTGGCGCCGCGCCGAGGCTCCCCACCCTGAAGATGTTTGTGCTTTTGCTTGCACCCATCCGTGTGGAGCGTTCCTTCTCGACACCTGGCACAAAGATGGCACGACGCTTCTCGATTGGCTTTCTTCAGACGAAGCCAGCCGCCTTTGCCAAACTTGCCGACGGGCCGGGATTCGTGTTGCCTTCGCCGGGTCGCTGGGCCCGAGCCAAATCTGCATCCTGCGTGCGGCGGACCCCGATTGGTTCGCGGTGCGCGGTGCCGTTTGCCAGGCTGGCCGGCGCGAACAGGCCATCGACCCCGGCGCTGTCGGGCGGCTGGTCCATTTGGTCGGATCACACGGCCGGCTAATGACGGAAATTGATGAATCGGACGGCTAGTCCCGCTCCGACAGCTTCTGGGAAGTGGTTATCTACCAAGCCCCATTTCGCAGCCTCCGTCCAGGCGATGCCTAGCGGGAGCGAAACCGACTTGAGGAGGATCAATTCACGGGCTCCGGCCAATCGAGCGGCACGGGCGGCGAAGGAATCGCTGGTCACTGCCCAGGAATGCGGCAGGCATCCCGGCTGCCCTTCATCGGCTTGCGCGAAGGTATACGGATCGAGAATCGGAATCGTTCCCTGGAACCGATCGCCGCCGGGTCGCACGTGCGGAAGGACGATGGCCCCCGGCAGGAGCGAAGCCAGAAAGCGTGCGTTGAGAGCCAGGGCCCCAAGGGCTAGCCAATGGGCCCGTTCTTCGCCCAGCCCATGCAGCCGATCGTACTGCCGAACCACATCCGTGGCCGGGCCGCCGCCGGGAACCAGGAGGATGGCGCCGGTTCCCTCTTCCGCCAACCATTTCAGGAGCCGCGGACCCAGGTCCGGCAGATCAAACAAGCTGCCACCGACCTTGACCACGGCGGCTGGCCAACGCCTCTCATGGTCCATCGTCGCTCTGCTCCGTCGCCAAGATGGCCAGGGCATAGGCACAGGCACACTGTGAAATCATCGGCCCAAGATTCTGCGCCAGCGAATGCCGCCGTGGTGAATCAGACCAACCTGCAAGCAGTTTGTCGGCCAGGAATTCGCCGGAGCCGGCCGTCACCACCACGAGGGGAGGAGCAGGAAGCAGGGCGGATACGGCAGTGATAGCCCGCCGTAGGAGGCGAAGCTGGCGGTGGTGGATGCGCAAGGCCAATCCCTGGATTTCCGCCTCGGGGAGGGTGTCCCGATCGGCGCAAACCATGCGGGCCATCCGGGCCAACGCGGCGGCCCGTGTGGCGGGGCGGCCATCGGCCGTGTCGCAATCGGAGTGATTCTCCGGCATGTCGCCCAGGATCAGATAAACGTCCAGGCTGGTTGCGAAGAACTCGGCGGCGCCGCTCGGGCCGAGCAGCGCGCAGACCGGCGTCCGGCGAACACCGGTGTAGACCAGCTCGCGGTGCCGCAGCCGCTCCGGATCCACTCGTCCGCGCGGGATCGGCTGGCCATCGAACAACGGCACCAGATCGGTTGTCGTTGAGCCGATGTCGAGGACGAGCGCCGGTCCTTCGGGTACCCACCGGCCGGCAAGCGTGGCCAGGGCGAGCCAATTGGCAGCCGCGACGGCCAACGGCTCGGCGCGAGCACCGTCTCCGTCCACGAAACGGCCATCGTTACGCCAGATGGACACCGCATGGCGGCCGGCCACCGTCTCCAGGGCGGCAAGGATGGCTTCCATTCCCTGGCGCTTGCTCGCAAAACAATCGCACAGCTCGCCGGTCATCGTGATGGCCAAGCGATCGTAAGGGGGGAACTCGCGGATCAATTGCGCCAGCGCCGCGGAGAGGCCATCGGGATTTTTCCAGAGGGCAAACGGTCGAAGCGAGGCTGCGCCGGCGGAGTGGGCCGCCTTCAGGTTCGCGCCTCCGATATCCAGACCGAGCACGGCACGCGCCATGGCCATCCTTCCACCGGGGATCTGGCAACCGCCGTGTGATGCCAACCCGGCTCCGGGCTGGTGTCCCATCTCACTTTGACGTTTGGGCGGGAGTTGGGACCGGTTCCGGCGGCAATAAAGGCGGCGGCGCCGTTTCGATCAACGGCTTTGTCTGCGGAGCAGGCACGGCCCCCGTTTGGATGACTCCCATGGTTGCCGCGGGTGGCGACGCGGCTGGCCCGGGCGAAGGGGGTAAATGCATTCCCACTTGATCCAGGATGCGATCGCTCACCGGTCGATCCCCAAACGTGGCGATCCGTACACACACCCGACAGATCTGACCTTCGGCCGGGATCGGGCTTGCCTCGGTCTGCATGGTGAGCCGCACGCGCTCGCCGTCGGTGGTCCGGCTTTCGATGAACCCTTCGGTGCCCTTGCGTTCTTCTTTCACGATCGGCATGCCGAGTTCGGCCAGGGCGGCATGCACGGCGGCCCAGGTATCGTCGCAACTGGCGTTGTAGGTATCGCAGAGCTTGCCCTTGAAGTAGGCATACCCCGCCACCGCTCCGCCCGCAACCCCAGCAGTCGCCAGCAGGCAGCCGCTGTTTGTCAAGACGAACACAAGCAGCACCAGCTGGACCGCGTGCCTATATCTTATCCTCTGGGAATGGCGTGGCATCGTGCTCTCCTCCGTGTCCCGTGGACCGAGCAGTCTAGCGATTCGGCGTCCCCAAGCAAGAGCAGTATCGAGGGGGCGGGGGATTGGGCAAGTTGAGTAATGGACCACGAACGATTGAAATGAGCTTATGTTTCGTTACCTGATCGGTATCGACCTCGGCACCACCAACAGCGCGTTGGCCTACGTCGATCTCCAGCGGAAATCCAAAGCCAGTCGGCCGGAGATCCAGACGTTTACGATTGCGCAGCTAGTCGCCCCCGGTGAGCTGGCCAGCCGCTCTTTGCTCCCTTCCTTCCTTTACCTGCCGGGGGCTCACGATCTCCCCGCGGGTTCGGTGGCCTTGCCCTGGGACCCTAGCCGGAACTATGCCGTGGGGGAATTCGCCCGCAATCACGGGGGACGGGTCCCGGGACGGCTGGTAACCAGTGCCAAGTCGTGGTTGTGCCATGCCGGCGTGGACCGGTCCGCTCCCATCTTGCCCTGGGGTGCACCGCCGGATGTGCCGCGGATCTCCCCAGTGGAGGCGTCCGCCCGATATCTGCGGCACATGGTGGAGAGCTGGAATTTCGCCATGGCCCGCGACCGGCCGGACGACCGGCTGGAAAAGCAACCGGTCGTCCTCACGGTCCCGGCTTCGTTCGATGAAGTTGCCCGCAATCTCACGGTCGAAGCGGCCCGCCAGGCCGGCCTGGAAAACCTGACGCTCCTCGAAGAACCCCAAGCCGCCTTCTATTGCTGGCTGGTGCAAGCGGCCGGACAAGCCAACCAGCTCAGAGCCGGCGCCGGTTGTTTGGTCGTGGACGTGGGAGGCGGCACGACCGACCTGAGCCTGATCCGAGCAATCGAGCAGCAGGGCGAGCTTGGGTTTGTCCGCGAGGCAGTGGGCGACCATCTTTTGCTGGGCGGCGACAACATGGATCTCGCCCTGGCCAAGTTCGTGGAAACGCGCCTGCCGGGCGCCGGCCGGCTCGATGCCGCCCAATACGGCATGCTTACGCAGGCATGCCGGACCGCCAAGGAAACGTTGCTCGGCCCCGAGCCGCCGGCCAGCTACACCGTAACGGTGATGGGTCGTGGCCGGCAAGTGATTGGAGGCGCCCAGCACGCTTCCTTGACAGCCGACGATGTCCGGCAAATCCTGTTCGAGGGGTTCCTGCCGTTTGTGCCGCGCGATGCCGAGCCGATGCGCGGTCCGCGAACGGGGCTGCACGAGATGGGATTGCCCTACGTCAGCGATCCGGCCATTACGCGGCACCTGGCGGCGTTCCTGAAAAAGCATTGGCACGCCGGCGCCACCGGCGCGGAGGCGGCTCCGGACGCGGTGCTTTTCAACGGTGGCGTCTTTCAGCCGGCTCCCCTGCGGCAGCGGCTGGTCGAAGTCATGCAACGCTGGTATGCCTCGGAGGGGCGTCCCTGGCAGCCGTTGATCCTGGCGAATCCGTCCCTCGATCTGGCCGTGGCGTGGGGGGCGGCGTATTACGGCTGGCTCCGGCACAGTGGCGGGCGGCGCATCGGTGGGGGCATCGCTCGTTCCTACTATGTCGGCGTGGCTTCCGGGCCGCCGACCGTTCCGTCCGAAGCCTTGGCCGTCCTCTGCGTCGTTCCGCAGCGCCTGGAAGAAGGAGAGGAAATCGTTCTGAAGGAACCTGAGCTGGAGCTGGCGCTTGGTCAGCCGGTGTCGTTTCCGCTCTACACTTCGACCGTTCGCCCCAATGACCGGGCGGGGGACCTCCTGCAAGTCCAGCCGGGCCAGCTCTTGCAATTGCCGCCCCTGCACACCATCCTCCGCGGCGGCAAACGAAGCGGCACCCGGCGCGTTCCCGTCACGCTGGCGGCACGGGCCACCGAGATCGGCACCCTCGAATTGTGGTGCGTGGCCAAGGAAAGCACGAACCGCTGGCGGCTGGAATTCAATGTCCGCGATATCGTCAAGGAAGAAACAGCCGGCGAACCCGGCTCCGGCGAGCAGGCACCGGCGGTTACCGATGTCTGGCCTGAAGCCCAGGTCCAGGAGGCTGGCCGGCTGATCCGGGATGCGTATACCGCGGAGCAGCCGGAACCCCCTCCCCCGAATCTGACCAAGGCGTTGGAGACAGCCCTGGAAGCACCGCGCCATGAATGGCCGACCGGTCTGTGCCGCCGGTTGTGGGAGTTCTTGGCGGAGGTTGCCGAGCACCGCCGCCGGTCGCCGGCTCACCTAAGTCGCTGGTATCATCTGGTGGGCTATTGCCTGCGTCCAGGTTTCGGCGATCCGCTGGACAAGTACCGCGTCGAGCAGCTGTGGAAGCTGATCCAAACGCCGCTGCGGAGTGAAACAGGCCGGGGCATGCCGCACTTGCCGGAGGGGGGAGCCGATTACTGGATCATGTGGCGGCGGGTGGCCGGGGGGGTGAATGCCTCGCTTCAGCAGGCACTCTACGATCGGCTCCGGCCGGCATTGCTGCCGGGCAAGGGCAAAGCTGGCGTCAAGCCCGGGGCCAACGAGCTGGCTGAAATGTGGCGTGCCGCCGCCAGTCTGGAACGCCTTGATGTCAAGCACAAGGAAGCGTTGGGGCAAGCCTTGCTCAAGCCGCTGCGGCGCAGCCCGGTCCCGACTTATGGATTTTGGGCCTTGACCCGGCTGGGGGCACGGGTGCTTCTCTACGGTCCGCTCAACGCCATCGTCCATCACGAGATTGTCGAGCGCTGGCTGGATGCGCTGGTGGCGTTCGAGCCGGGGCATCCGAGCGAACGGATGTCATGGGCGTTTTGCCTGGCCCAGCTGGCTCGCCGCACTGGCCAGCGCGCCCTGGATATTGACGAAAGTCATCGCCACAGCGTCTTGACCGTACTGCGCTCTCTGCCGGTCCCGCCCCACTGGGTGCGCATGGTGGAGGAGGTCTCGGAGCTGGAAGGAGAAGAGCAAAGTCAGATGTTCGGCGAATCGCTGCCGATTGGTCTCCGCCTGGTGCATGCTGATGATTCCTGATCCCCAGGACACGATTGTGGCCCTGTCGTCGGCTCCGGGGCCGGGCGCCCGTGCCATTATCCGAATAAGCGGGCCGGCGGCGCTGCGCTCTGTGGAACCGCTATTCACATCCGCCGAAACGCTCGCTCGGACCCAGCGGGGCTGCTACACCGGCCAGGTACGCTTGCAGGGCGTGCATTCTCTGCTGCCGGCTGATCTTTACGTGTGGCCCGCTCCGCGCAGCTACACCGGACAAGAGCTCGTTGAGCTGCACACGTTCTCTGCGCCGCCCCTGGTGGATCTCCTGATCGCCCAGCTCCTGAATGTCGGGGCGCGGGCGGCTCAGCCGGGGGAATTTACCCTACGTGCTTTCCTGGCCGGGAAGCTCGATTTGACGCGGGCGGAGGCCGTGCTCGGCATCATCGAAGCCGGCAGCCGTCCAGAGCTTTTGCGGGCGCTCGCTCAGCTCGCCGGGGGGGTGGAGCGGCCCCTCCAGGTGCTTCGGGACGATCTCCTCAACTTGTTGGCGGATATCGAGGCGGGGCTGGATTTCGCGGACGAGGATATCCATTTCCTGGAACCAACCGAATGGTTGCACCGCCTGACCAAGGGGTTGGCCCAGCTCGAATTGCTGCGCAAGCAGCTCGCAGAGCGGGCACTCAGCGAACGACCGTTCCGTGCGGTCCTGGTCGGCCGGCCCAACGCCGGCAAAAGCAGCCTGTTCAACGCCTTGGCCGGCGCGCCGGCTGCACTGGTCAGCGCCGAGCCCGGAACGACGCGCGATTATTTGCTGCGGCGACTGGAACACAACGGCGTCCGTTTGGAGCTCCTGGATACTGCCGGCTGGCAAAGCGGTGCCGGCACGATCGAGGAGCAGGCCCAGGCACTGAGTCACGAGCAGACCGAGCACGCCGATTTGCTGCTCTTGTGCATCGAAGCCGGCACACCGGACGGGGAAGATGAGACTCGGTTACAACTCCGTGGAGATGTGCCACCCGTGGTAACGGTGGCGACCAAGTGCGACCTGGCAGCTCCGCCGTCCGGCCGGCTAGCCACCAGTGCCGTCACAGGAGCCGGGATCGATGCCCTGAGGACATTATTAGCCAAATCTGCCCAGGCGCGGGCACGGCCGGCCCTGGCTCCCAGTCTGAGCCGTTGCCGGCATCACGTCGAAGCCTGCCTGGACCATCTCCGCCAAGCGCACGAGGCGGTGTTGTTCGAAGAACCGGGCGAAGTGCTTGCGTTACATCTCCGTGCATCGCTGGACGAACTGGGCGAAATGGTCGGCGCGATTTACACGGACGATCTGCTGGACCGGATTTTTAGTCGGTTCTGCATTGGTAAGTGAGCTCCAGATGCGTCGTCATGAAGATCCCTCCACACCGACCAAGGACCAACGTAAGCTACTGGGCCGGCCGAGGCCATGCAATATCTCAGCAAGTCCTCAGGCCGGCCCGCTCTCCGCCCCCGGAAAATTCTTACGTCAACCAACGGCCGCCGCCGCCCCAGAATTCCTTGTACAGGGCAACATTCTGGTACTCGGCTGAAGTAAGGATGCCGAGCTGGATGCTGATCGGATTGGCGCCGGCGTTGAGGGCATCCACGAAGACCTGGCCGCCGAACGGCACGATGCTCGCAATGAGGCGGGTCTGGTCGGGCAGCGTGTTGGGGAATCGGTGCAGATAGGCGTTGTAGTACATCGTCACTTCATCGATGAAGTACTCGTTCGGGAGTCCAACCAGGATCTGAACGGGTAAGGCGGTGCGGATATTGGGTTCGCTCAGCCCGTGCTGAAGATCCGTGGAAGAGGGCGCCCGTCCGAGCAGGTCGTTGAAGACCTTGTTGATGAACCCGGTCGGTGTGCCGCCCGCCAGGTTGTAGTATTCGTCGCTGCCCAGGAACGCCTCGATGACGTCGTTGCGCGGCGTGCCGCTGCTCAGGGCATTCACCCAGCCGCCGGCCTCCGCCAGCGACGGAGACCGGCCGAGGAAGTGCTCATAGTAACCCTGGATGTCGCCAACCCGTACCGGTCCCGGCGGGTACTGGGGCGTAGAGAGGATTTGCCGTTCGGCTTCCGGAGAGGAAACAATCGCGTTGGCAACAGCGGAATTCGGCGTACCGCCCTCCATCAGCGTCAGCCAGGATGCGACCTCGCCGGGGCCGGCTGATCGGGCCAGCACATCATGGTAGAGCGCCCGCACCCAGGAGCCCTGCGGCTGCGTGGAAACGTAATCGCCGTTGGCGGTCAGCATCTGCGTCAGGGCATTGACCTCCGTGTGGCCGCTGCGCAGGTCCATGCCCATAGCCTCCAGATCGTCGGCCGGCGGCGTGTTGAGGCCGCCCGGCTGGTAAGCGGCGTAGTAGGCATCGACGAGGCGGTTCGTATATTCCGGGGAGAGCAGAAACGCGCTGGCCACCTGGATCCGCGAAAGCGTGCCGGCGTTGAGGGCATTGACCCAACCGTCGACCTCAGGTTGGGCCGGGGTACGTCCCAGGA
>DATGIQ010000556.1:0-17748 GCA_035295665.1 Gemmataceae bacterium
CCGCCAGCTGCGGGAGCAACAATGGGTCAATGGCCTGCCCAAGGCGGTGCGTGAAGACTTGCAGAACCTTTCCCCGGATCAGCGGCGCGCTCGGATTGCGGAGTTGCACAAAGAAGAGCGAAAGCGGCAGGGTGAATGGCAAGCCGCGATACGCAACTGGGCAGAATTGGCGCTCATTCGGCCACAGACCAGTCTGAAAGACCTGACACCGGACGTCAAGACATATGTGGATGAATTCCTGCTGCCGGTATTAACGGCGGAAGAGAACAAACGCCTCCAGCAGGCCCAAGGCAAGAACCCGCTCTTCTTGAAAACGCTCGTGGAATTGGCCGACAAACACATCATGAAACTGCCTGGTCCTCCGACTGGACCGGCGCGCTTCGAGCAGCTCCCCCCCGGAGTGCAGAAGATGTTGAAGAAGGCAAAGGATTGGCCGTCGGAGGGGGCGAAGCAGAGCGAAGGCAAATGGCCGGATTATGCGTTGGCTGTCGTGGAATTCGTTCGGCTCAATAAACTGGGCTTACTCCCCAAGCAGCTCGGCCCATGCCATCCGGCAGAGTTTCCGCCCAGCGTGGTCCAGTTCATCGAAAAGCAACTGACTCCGGTCCTGAAGGAAGAGGAGGTTGCCTTCCTGAAGAAGGCCGAGGGAGTCTGGCCGAGGTATCCCCGGCAGCTGGCCATCATGGCGCGCAAGCATGGACTCCAGGTGCCGGGCCTGGGGCTGCCTGGTCCCCGTAGCATGTGGGATCGTTATCGCCCGGCACCAACAGTGGGCGGCGGGGCTTCTGCGCTGTCGCCTGGCGGGCGCGCAGATTGAAGCTTGGGACCGTTTGCAATTCGCGTTCGGTCGTCCTTTCCGAGCGCAGAACGCAAGCGGCGAAACGATTCTTCGCAGTAGTTCGTTAGCTTGATTCGCGTTCTGCCTGGGTAGCCACCACGCGCAGAGCGTCTCCGGTCAGGCGATAGACGGTCCATTCATTCATAGGCACTGCACCCAGGGCCCGATAAAACCGTAGCGCTTGCTCGTTCCAGTTCAGCACCGACCACTCCAGCCGGCCGCAGCGCCGTTCAATGGCGAGTCGGGCCAGGGCAATCAGGAGAGCCTTCCCATGGCCCTTGCCTCGCTTTTCCGGCAAGACGAACAGGTCTTCCAGATAGAGGCCTGGCTTGCCCAGGAACGTGGAATAATTGTGAAAAAACAAGGCAAAGCCGACGACCGCTTCCGCTTCTTCCGCCAAGAGAACTTCGGCAAACGGCCGAGCACCAAATAGGTGCTCACGAAGTTGGCCCTCATCGAGCACAACCTCGTGGGCTAGCCGTTCATACTCGGCGAGAGCGCGGATCAGACGGGCAATCGTCGGTGTGTCGGCGACAGTCGCGGATCGGATCATCAAACGAACTCCATTTTGGAGGGCGCTGGTTGCGAGGGCAGTTATCGGCGGAGGAAGGCGGAAGTGATCGAGGTGGTACCGGTGGTGGAGTGGTGGGCGGCAGCGAATCGAATCGGGCGGCCCGCCCCCGACTCCACCACCGGAGTACGTTTCGTTTACCCTTTCGCATTCAGTTTCACGGACGGATCATCCGCAACGTTGACCCAGACATGAACGTGGGGCTCGCCGCGGAAGTACCAGACGAAAGCCGGTCCTTCGATGCGCCAGTTGTCCCATTCCCCATCGTTGCCGATGTCGCCGTCCTTGTAGAAGGCCAGGCTGCACTTGTCGAGGCCGCCCTGTCTTTGCAAACAGGCAAGGGCTTCTTCGCGGTCTTCCTTGCGGTAAGGTTCGACCAGGGACAGCAGCACTTTTTGCAGCTCGGATTTCTGGTCGGAGCTGAGTTCCGACACGGGGATGCCGGGGTAATCGGCGTTTTTGCCTTGAAATTCGACGGCCGCCTCGTGGGGACGGTGGTCGACGAGGGCTTTTTTCTGCTGTTTGCCGTCGAGTATCTGGTAGACCAGGTTGGCTCGGCGCCCTTGTTCCCAGAAGACGTTCCCCGGATGGCCCGGTTTTTCGTTGAAACCGCTGGCCGCGTGGCCATAGAAGATCGGGCCGCCGAACGCCACGTGCGATTCCGAGTTGCCGTCTGCCCGGATCGTCATGTGCCGGCCGGTCATGACGAACTCAAACTTGCCACTGCCCGGCTTGCCGAAAATGGCAACGCTCTGGGCATCGCCCCAGGGCTTGCCGCCGGTGTCATCGCGGAGTTGTTTGAGGAAGCGCGTGTACCATTCGGGATTGATGATCCCGCGGAAGATGTCGTGGATGATCGTCTGTTGATCCCGGGTGTAGAAATTGCTAATGACGTGCGGCTTGGTAATCTGCCAATTGTTGGACACATGTGTCCGCAGCAGGCCGCGCGTCGGGTCCTTGTAGTCCCAGTCGAAGCAGATCACTTTCCTCTGCTCGTCGTTCAGGCTGTCGTACAGGGCTTTGACAGCCGTCTCGGCAGCGCTGCTCGGTGTGGCGGCAGCCTGAATCTTGGCTGTCGCCCACAAAGGCAGGCCAGCGGTCGAGGCGGCCGCGGCCGTCACTCCAACGGTTCTCAGGAAGTCCCGACGGTCGAGGCCAACATCATTGTCAGCTTCACAGTCCGGGCACACATGCTTCTTGGATTCCATGCGGACCTCCCTTGCGAAAAAACGGTGATCACGTGGCGAGCCGACGCACTTTGCAAAGTACCAGCGCGCCGACCGGAATGCCAGTAGGAAATTGTGAATCGCGATTACCAAGCCGTCTGAAGATGTGAGCGCTCCAACGTTGACCTTCCTCTTCTCCACTGCTAGGGTGTCCTCAACCCGATTCCAGCCCGCTCATTTGGGAGCAGACGATGTCACGAGTTCGCAACACATTGGTTCCCTGTTTGGTATTCCTTCTTTTGCCTTGTGCCGGTGCCGGCAGTGACTTGGCTACTCGAATCGAAGCGGTGATCAGTCGGGCCGAGTATCGTCCGGCGCACTGGGGCATCCTCATCGTCGATGCCGAAAGCGGTGAGACCGTGTACGCCCACGACCCGGATAAACTCTTTTTCCCCGCCTCCACGACCAAACTCTATTCCTGTGCCGCTGCTCTGGACGCCTTGGGAGCGGATTACCGATTCGAGACCCCCGTTTACCGCCGCGGCACCGTGAAGGACGGCCGGCTTCAAGGAGACTTGATCCTCGTGGCCCAAGGCGACTTGACGCTAGGGGGCCGGACCGATGCGAACGGCCGGATGGCGTTCAAAGACTACGACCACATCTACGCCAACGGCAACAGCCGAGCCGAGTTGACCGATACCGATCCGCTCGCCGGGTTGAAGTCCCTGGCCCAGCAAGTTGCGGCAACGGGAATCCATCACGTTCAGGGAGACGTGCTCATCGATGATCGCCTCTTTACCCACAGCCGGGGGAGCGGCAGCGGACCGGGGCTGCTCACGCCCATTGTCGTAAATGATAACGTCGTCGACATTGTGGTGACTCCGGCGGACAAGCCCGGCAAGCCGGCCAGCGTACGGATCCGGCCAGAAACGGCCTTCGTGCAAATGGATGCCCAGGTCGATACGGTGGGCGAAGCCGAGCGGCTTCGTGTCGATGTCCGCTCAGCGGGCCCACACGGCTTCGCGGTTCGGGGACGGATACCAATCAAAGCAAAGCCCTTGGTCCGCATCTATGCGGTGGACGACCCGGCACAGTTTGCGCGGGCCTTGTTTATCGAGGCCTTGCGCGGACAGGGAGTCGGCGTGTCCGCCAGTCCATTGCAAGCGCCTGCGGCGCAGCTGCCCGAGAAGGAAAACTATACCAACCTGAGCCGTGTCGCAGTGTTCGCCTCACCGCCATTTTCCGAGATCATCAAGGTGACTCTCAAGGTCAGCCACAACCTCTATGCCAGCACGCTTCCACTCCTTATCGCGGCCAAAAATGGCCAGAAAACGGTGGCGGATGGGCTACACCAACAACGCCGGTTCCTGGCTGATTTGGGGATCGATGCGGAAAGCATTTCCTTCGGCGGCGGGGCGGGCGGCGCCAATGCCGATGCGGTCACGCCCCGAGCCACGGTGCACTTGCTGCGGGCGTTAGCCAAGCGGGCCGACTACAAGTTGTTCCATGCCGGGCTGCCGATCCTCGGGGTGGATGGGACGCTGGCAGACGCCGTTGGACCGGACAGCCCCGCACGAGGCAAGGTCCATGCCAAGACCGGAACGCTGACCTGGGATGACCTCATGAATGGCCGCAGTCTCCTCACGAGCAAAGCTTTGGCCGGCACCATGACCACGGCGAATGGCCGACCGCTGATCGTGGCGTTGTACGTCAACGGCGTTCCGTTACCGAAGGGCGTGACATCCACACGGGAGGGGAAAGCACTGGGCGAACTGTGTGAGATTATTTATCAGCATGCACCTTGAGAGGGAGCGGGCCAACAGTCGCCGCAATTCTTCATGCCGGCCGTATCACCCTGGTAGAAATAAGCGAAGACCACCGTGGAAATGCCCGTGAGATCGATCGCGCGGCGGTCAAAGAGCCGTGGTACTTCCTCGAATTTGTCCAGTCGGGCCAGGGTTTCCTCATCGACGCACCAAAGCTCGCCCTGCACGGCTACACCGTGTCCCGGATCTTCCACCAAACAGGGATGGGCGCCGTTGTCAACCAGACGATAGCGGGGCAAGGTTTGTGCAACGCTGCGAAATTCCTGACCGGCGAGGAAGCCGTTATTGCGTTGGCCACGTTTCAGCGTGCCGTAGACAAAGATGAGGGTGCACATGCTTGCCGTCAGGCTTTACCCGGTTTGCTCGCCGACGCTGGCAAGAAATGGCCAGTATCCGCCTTGGCAGGAATCCAGGCTTTGTACGCATTGACGATAGCATGGCGAAATGATTCCGCATTGGGGACAGCCGGCAACGTCATTGCAACGTGTCCCTTGGAAACGATTTCCAGATTGGCGGTCCGATAAAACCCATCGGAACTGCCCGATTGCAGGCGGACCTCGTCGATGTCTGCCAAGGCAACTTGCTTCGATGGGGTCCGTCTCCATCCCTTTTGGATCATCAGCCGACGGTTGGTGAGTGTGTAGCGGCAGGCCAGTCCGGGAAGGATTTTCTTGAAATAAAACGGGGCCAGCAAAAGCCAGGCGAGGGGAGCCAAAATGATGGTACGCATCAACGCATGGCCGAGGCCGGCTACCGCAGGTGTGGCAGCCACCGATGGCCAAACCACGCGGATCGTCGTTTCACCCAGTTCCGGTGGCACCAAGCCCGTCACCGCCTGCATCCGCCCGTCGGTCATTGTCCCCATCCCCGGCTCCAACTCAGTAGGCAATACGGCCAGCGCGTGGCGCGGGTCGTCTGCGACACTTCAATTCACGATTGCCATTATACTTACGGCGCCAGCGAGTTTCGCCAAGAGTCCCTGGGACGGTTACGCCGATGCGATCCGCAACAGCACCTTGCCACGGTGGCCCGGCAACGAAGCCTGGCGAACCGCCGCCTGGATGTCGTCCAGAGCAAACGTCGCCCCGATCTCAGTCGCAAGGATACCCTTCGCCAGCAACCCTTGAATCTGGCGGAATAACCGTAGCATCTTCAAGATACGTTGCTGCCGAGCCCATTCGGACAACCAAAAGCCTTCGATCCGCTTTTGACCGACGATCAGGATCCGCGGATGCACGGACAGCGGCTCCTCGGCAAGAGTGCCATAGATCAGGAGCCGGCCACGGTTTCCCAGGCAGCGAACGATGGCCGAGCCCGTGTCCCCGCCCACAGCATCCAGGGCAAAGGGCACTCCCGCCCCCCCAGTTAGCTCCTCCACGCGTTTTTCGATCGATTCTGTTTTCGTGCAGATCACCGCGTCTCCACCCGCCTGAAGCAGTTCCTCGGCCTGCTCCGGACGGCGAACCACATTGAGCGTACGGAAACCGAAATGTTTACCCAAACGAATGACCATCCGCCCGAGTGCACTGCCGGCTGCGGTTTGCAGGACCCATGCGTCGGATGCGACCTTCAGGACCAAGCGGGTCATGATGAACGCGGTGGCCGGGTTGACGAAAAACGTCGCCGCCTGCTCATCGGAAACATCGCCGGCGATCGGCACGACCTGGCGGGCAGACACGATCACCTGCTCCTGCCAGTTGCCTCCTTGGCTATTGAGCACGGCAACACGCCGGCCGAGCCGCCAACGGCCGAGGAGACCAGGGCCGGCAGCATCAACGACCCCCACGCCTTCAAATCCTGGCGTGGCCGGCAGCGCGGGCCGGCGGCCGTACTGACCGCGCACACTGAGCAGGTCGGATGGATTGATAGGACTGGCAAGCATGCGGACACGCACTTGCCCGCGTTCCGGCTCCGGCACGGGCACATCGCGAACCCGCAAAACATCAGCGGGATCGCCAAATTGATCGAAAACGATGGCTTTCATGGCCAATGAACTCCGGTAGCGGCGGGGTCGGAGACCCGCGCCAAGCGCAGGGTGGCAGTGCGGCCGGATCGGGACGAATCCGCGGCGGCTTCTATGGACAGCGTTTCATTCGTAACGCAGTGCCACGATCGGATCAAGCCGCGATGCCTTCAGAGCCGGGTAGTATCCGAAGAATATACCCACGCCCGCCGAAACCAGGAATGCCAGGCTGACGATGAATGGGGAAACGACGATCGGCCAGCTGGCAAATGCAGCCAGGGCCGCGGCTGCACTGATCCCCAAGGTGATTCCAAGCAGCCCGCCAATCAGGGCCAGGACCATCGCTTCAAGGAGGAATTGGCTGAGAATGTCCACCGAAGTTGCTCCGACGGCCATGCGGATGCCGATTTCTCGCGTCCGTTCGGTCACCGACACGAGCATGATGTTCATGATGCCGATGCCGCCGACCACCAACGAGATCGAGGCGATGATTCCGACGAGGATCGTCAGCGTCTTCGCCAGCACCTCGGCCACCTGGGCCATCTCGCGGACCGTGCTGACATCGAAATCATCCGGTGCGCCGGTTTTGAGATGATGGCGTTGCCGCATGACGCGGACAATTTCCGCCTTGGCCCGTTCGATGCTGCCTTCGGACCGCGCCGCCGCCAGGACCAGACCAATGCGTTCTTCGCCCACCAGCCGCCGCTGCAACGTCGTGATCGGCAAGAAAATCTGATTGTCTTGATCTGCCCCCGTGGGCGACCGGCCTTTTTCACCGAGCACGGCAACGACCCGCACGCGGAGCCGATCGATGCGGATCCATTCCCCGAGGGGGTTTGCCTTACCGGGAAAAAGCTTTCGCCGCACCGTTTGTCCAATCAGACAGATCGGGGCCATTTTCTTGACATCGTCGTCCGTGATGTAGCGGCCGAGCATCACTTGCCAGTTGCGAATGTGCTGCATGTCCGGCGTAATCCCAACCACGTCGGTGGGCCACTTACCTGTTCGGGTCAGGGCCAGGCGTTGCGTGGTTTGCACAGCGGTGGCTCCCAGCAGCAACGATCCGACCTCTTTGCGGATGGCGTAGGCGTCGTCCTGGCTCAGCGGGACGAAATCGGCCACGAGTCCCTGCTGCGTGCGTGCGCCGGCCCGAATCAGGATCAGGTTCTTCCCCACCGTCTCCAGCCGTTCATCCAGTTTCTCCCGCGCGCCGCTGCCGGCCGAGACCATGGCGATCACCGCACTGATGCCGATGACGATTCCGAGACTGGTCAACGCGGATCGCCCCTTGTTGACCAGCAGCGCTTCCAAAGCTACGCGAAGTGCAGAAAGTAAACTCATCGTTCTGTTTCGTTCGTAGTCCGTGGTCGGTAGTCCGTAGCCAGCCTGCCATGGACTACCGACCACGGACTACGAACTCAAGGGGTTAATAAGTGTTCCTTGCTCCCATTGCTGGACGGCTCCGGGTTCACGGGGGTATCGGAGTCGATACGGGGCCAGGAATGATTCGGATTGGACCGATCCTGCTCGACTAAGCCATCGCGCATCGTCACCAGGCGAGCCGCGTATTCGGCGATGGACGGATCATGCGTGACGATGATGATGGTCTGGCCACGCTCCCGATGGAGGCGCTGGAACTCGCGCAGGATCTCGGCGCCGGTACGTGAATCGAGATTGCCGGTCGGCTCGTCGGCCAGCAGGACCTGCGGTTGGTTCACCAGGGCCCGGGCAATGGCGGCACGCTGCTGCTGTCCGCCGGAAAGCTGGTTCGGCAAGTGATGGGCTCGGTCGGCCAGGCCGACCAGGCGGAGCATATCGCGGGCAAGCTGGCGCCGCTTCTGAACGGACACCCCAGCATAAAGCAAGGGCATCGCCACGTTCTCCAAGGCACTATGCCGTTTGAGGAGATTGAACCCCTGGAAAACGAAGCCGATCTTGTGATTGCGCACATGGGCCAGGCTGGTCCGGTTCAGGCGACTAACATCTTGGCCATCAAATGAGTAGGTACCGCTGGTCGGCCGATCCAGGCAACCAATGATGTTCATCAACGTGGATTTGCCGGACCCGCTGGCACCCATGATGGCCACGAACTCGCCAGCGGCAATGCGCAGCGATACGCCCCGCAGTGCCGGCACCTTGACGGCCCCGGTGTCGTAGATCTTTTCCACGTTGTCGAGCGTGATCAACGCTGCCATGCTGGCCCCGACATCTGTCCGCGATTCTAAAAGACTTTCACGTTCGGTTCAATAAATCCGCGTTTTTTAACGGGCGGCGCAACTGTGATCAGCTGAGGATACGTTGAACGGTCCTTGGGATTGGGCGGCGGGTTCAGTTGCGGATCCCATTGGAAGACTTCGACAAATTGCCCATCCTCGATGCCGGTCTCGCCGATAGCGTTTCGGCCACCAATGCGGATGAAGATCGGCACGGGCTTTCCCTGCGCATCCAGAATCCAGACAGGCTTCCAGTCGTCGCGGTCGCCGGGAGCTTGCCACTCCGCCAACTTGGCCCGGGCAGATTCGGACTGGTATTGTTCGTCCAGTTGTAGGCTCAACGCTGCAGCCGGCACCTTCCATACGTTGGTGTGCTTCCGCAAGACGATGTCCACAGCTGCGGTCATTCCAGGACGGAGCCGCCAATCTCCCGTTTTGGGATCGCGCTGATTGGCGGCATCGATAAGCGTGTCGTAAAAAACGGCACCATGCACGTTGTTCGGCTGGCGGATTTCCACGACGTGGCCCGTAAACCGGGCCTCATCTTCGCTGTACGCATAAACCGTGAAGGTCGCGAGCTGTCCGGAGCGCACCTTGCCAATATCGTTCTCGCTGACCTGGGCATGGACGCGCATCTGCTTGAGAGGGCTGGCAAGGGTGAACAAGTGTGCCGAAGTCGGCGGAGCGATGAGCTGGCCCTGGACCACCTTGCGATCGATGATCGTGAACGTGCGCCTTGACGCCGAAGGACTGGATCCGATGTTCTCCCCGGCGGTCGCGCGCACCACCGTCAGGTCGAGGCCATATTGGGCCTGCTGCTGGGCCAGCGTGGCCTGATCAACTTTTAGCTCGGCTTCACGGATGGCGGTCTCGGCGACGCGCAGATGAACTTGGGCTTCATCCAGATCTTTCTGGTTGCCCACTTCCTTATCGATCAGTTCCCGGAGTTTGCGGACACGGATCTGGGCGGCGTCGCGAGCAGCTTCCGCTTTGCGGACATCGGTCTGGGCTAATTGAAGGGCAGCCTTGGCTTGGTCGAGCTTGAATTGTGCCAGCCGGCTATCGAGTTGCAGCAGCGGCTCCCCCTCCTGGACGTCCTGATTGATTTCCGCATGGGGACGAATTTCTACGACCCGTCCTGAAAGCTCACTTCCCACCGCGAAGACCTCTTGCGGTTGCACCAGGCCCGTCGCACTGACGGTTTCGACAATGGCCCCCCATTCCGTCGGAGCAAGGGTGAACCCTTCCTCGCTGTTGTGGCCGGACCAGGCATGATTGAGCCAGTAGGCTGCTGCGACGAGAGCAATTCCCACGAGCAGCAGAATCAGGAAAAGTTTCTTCACCGCAGAGCGAACCTCCACCAGATCAGGGAGACCTCAACCGTTTCCGTGCGACAGCACCAGACCTTGCTTATTTTCCCACTCTTCCCAGATTTCGCCAAGCCCGCAAACTATCTTCTTCAGTCAATACTTAGCAATCGTTGCACATTTGGTTCCTTTTGGTGGCATAATTGCCAAGGCTTGCGCAATCCGTGAATCCGCCAGTTTGCGATCAGGGGAGCTTAAAATGGCCGCCGCAAGCCTGGGGTTTGCGGCGGGGTGTGGACCATCTTCAACCAGGTGGGTGATCCATTGGCCGATCTTATCCAGGGCGGCTGAGCACCTCCTGGAGATCCTCTGTGGCGACCGGCTTGGTCAGTAAATGCTGAAACTTCCCCTCTTCCAAGCATTCCAAGGTGTCGTCCGGACCGTAGCCGGTAATGCCGACCATCACGGCTTTGTCCAGGCCCGCTTCCGCGCGCAGTTGCTGGGCAACCTGGCAGCCATTTTCGCGCTCCAGGCGAAGATCAAGGAACACCGTGTCGGGATGGTGGATCCGCGCAGCTGCAACCGCTTCGGGACCATTGTGAGCGACATGCACGTGATGCCCCCATTTTGCCAGCAGCACGGCCAAGGTCTCGGCCGCCTCGGCGTTGTCGTCCACCACCAACACCTCCTGAGGCCGCATTGCTTCGCCCTGAGCCTGCGATACGGCATCGGGTTGCACGATCGATGCTTCCGGGGATTTTGGTAAGCACACTTCGTAGGGCAGGAAAGCAAGGTCCAGTCGATCCCCGTCGTGGAGCGGTTGCGGCTGCTGAACCCGTTGGCCATTCAAAAACGTGCCATTCAATGAGCCGAGATCTTGGATCCAGATCTGGCCATCACGAAGCTCGAAGGTGCAATGGTGGCGGGAAATGAGAGGGTGGCCGATCTTCTGATTGCAATCGGAGCTTCGCCCCACGAGCGCAGGAAAATGCGTGATTGCAATGCTTTGGTTGAGATTGCTGCCCTCCAGACCCTTGAGCCACCGGCTGCGTAGAAGTACCTCTTTCATGACTCAAGCTCCTCGGTTGAGTTCGCGAGGCAGTTCCATCCAAGCCCTGGCAACGGACTCCACCCTTGCCCCAGCTGCGAGGATGACAAAGGCGATGAATCAGGCCCAAGCGGAGCAAGATTCGTGCCATCCGAAGCAGTTCTCGAACTTTAGCGATGGACGAGGGCGCGGTCGATCCGTGCCAAACAATGCTCTTTCCCGAGGATAGCCAGGCTATCGAACAGACCGAAACCGATCGCTTTGCCTGTCACGGCTACACGCAGAGCATGGATAATCTGTCCGATCTGTACGCCTTGGGACTGAACGAACTCATGGAGGTGTTTCTCGATTGCAGCGGCCGTAAACGGCTCAGTCCGGGCCAATTCCTCCTTGAACTTGGCAAGGAGGGCGGGCGCTTCGGGCGGCTTGCGGATGCGCTTCTCGAATGCCTGCTCGTCATAGGGCAACCGATCATCGCTCAGGAAGAAACCCGCGTATTCCAGGATATCTCCGGCAACCTTGATCCGGTCCAGAGCTGCCTGAATGATCTGAGTCACGCGATCGCAGATTTCCTGGGTGGGCGGCGCAGCGATCAAACCGGCTTGTTGCAAAAACGGCAACGCCAGGTTCACTTTTTGCTCGATCGGAAGCTGCTGCATGGCGCGCTCCTGAAAGGCAAACAGCTTCTTCGGATCAAAACTGGCCGGGGCTCGGTTGACCCGCTCGAGCGAGAACAGGTCGATCATTTGCTGCCGGGTGAAGGTTTCCGTGTGGTCATCGAGCGACCATCCCAGGAGCACCAGGTAATTGATGATGGCATCCGGCAAATAGCCGACCTGCTGGTAGAAGTCGATGATCACCGGGTTAAACGTGTCGGCCGAAGTCTTTACCCCCAGTGTAGCCGCGATCCCTTGGCCGTGCTCGTAGATCTTTTTGAAATCGGGGTTCTTGAGGTACTGCGGAATCTTCCGTTTGCTGAGCTTGTTCTTGCTCCCCGGCTCGGCGACGTAGGGAAGGTGGGCGTATTCGGGCAGTTCGCAACCCAGGCTCTGCGCGATGAAGATTTGCCTCGGCGTATTGGACAGATGCTCTTCCGAGCGGATCACATGGGTGATGCGCATGTCGTGGTCATCGACCACACTAGCGAGGTTGTACAGACACGTGCCGTCGGTGCGTTGGATGACGTGGTCCTGCTCGCGCGCCCATTCAACGACGATTTCGCCACGGATCCGGTCGGTGAAGCGGCAAACGCCTTCGCGCGGCATTTTGAGCCGGACGACGCCCTTGCGGCCTTCGGCTTCGAATCGGGCTCGTTGCTGCGGAGTCTCGGCCATCCACTTCCGGCTGTAAAGATTGGGCAATTTGGCGGCGTCGGCCGCAACTTTCTCCGCCTTCAGCTCCTCAGGGGTAGCGTAATCGTAATAGGCAAACCCCTTGTCCACCAAGGCCCGCGCGGCCGCCTGATAACGATCGAGTTTTTGCGATTGGTAATAAGGACCAAAGTCGCCGCCAACGTCCGGCCCCTCATCCCAGTTCAACCCCAACCAGCGGAACCCGTTCAGAATCGGCTGGAGCGCTTCGGCAACATTGCGCTCTTGATCGGTATCATCAATCCGCAGAATGAACCGGCCGCCGTGATGGCGCGTAAACAGCCAATTGAAGAGCGCCGTACGGACGCCGCCGATGTGGAGATAACCAGTGGGGCTTGGGGCAAACCGGGTCCGGATCATGATGCGTGCGCCCTCAAACGCTTCGGATGGTCATCGAGCGCTCAGTTTAGAGGCACACCGGCCCGGGGTAAAGGGAGCCTTCGCCTCCGGGTCATCTCCGCGCGGACTGCACTGGACTGCGCGGACCGGAAAACCTAAACCAGCACGGCAGTTACTCGGGCCGCCAGTCATCCGTAAGGCCACGGTTGCTTCTGCCGGCCCGGCCGAGGGGTCGTGGGATTCAAGCAATGCAAGCACTCGTCAAGAGCAAAGCCGAGGCGGGGCTATGGCTGGAAGAAGTGCCGGAACCCGAGATCGGTGTCAACGATGTGTTGATCCGTGTCGATCGCACCGGCATTTGCGGCACTGACGTGCACATTTACAAATGGGATGATTGGGCTCGCAAGACCATTCCTGTGCCGATGGTTGTCGGCCACGAATTCGTGGGGGAAATCGTCGCGGTCGGTTCCAATGTTGCCGATTTTCATCCCGGCGAAATCGTCAGCGGCGAAGGCCATGTGGTCTGTGGACGTTGCCGCAACTGCCTTGCCGGTCGCCGGCATCTGTGTGCTCACACGCGCGGCGTCGGCGTCAATCGCCCCGGTGCTTTTGCCGAGTATCTGGCCCTGCCCATGACCAACGTCTGGCACCATGATCCGGGGATCGACCGGGATGTGGCCGCCATTTTCGACCCGTTTGGCAATGCGGTGCACACGGCCTTGTCGTTTCCCGTTCTTGGCGAAGACGTGCTCATCACCGGAGCCGGCCCCATCGGCATCATGGCCGCCGCCGTGGTCCGCCATGCAGGGGCCCGGCACGTGGTGATCACCGACATGAACCCTTACCGCCTGGAACTCGCCAAGAAAATGGGCGTGAGTGTGGCCCTGGATGTTCGCAACGGAAGCCTGGCCGACGTGCAAAAGCAATTGGCCATGAAGGAGGGATTCGATGTCGGTCTGGAGATGTCCGGGAGTTCGGCTGCGTTCCGCGAAATGCTGGCCAACATGTGCCACGGCGGCAAGATTGCCATCCTGGGCATCCCCGACAAGGAAATGGCCATCGATTGGACCCTGGTCGTCTTCAATATGCTGACGCTCAAGGGAATTTATGGACGGGAGATGTATGAAACCTGGTACATGATGACCGTCATGCTCCAGAGCGGCCTGGACATCCGTCCGGTGATCACCCACCGGTACCACTACACCGAGTATCGGAAAGCGTTCGAGCAGATGCTGACGGGACAGTCGGGGAAAATCATTTTGCAGTGGTCGTGAGGGGACGAGCTTCAAGGTATAATGGCAGGGTGTCGCGGTTGTCGTGATCGACACCGTCACAGGCCGTCGGGCAAGCCTCCACGCAGAGATTGCCGAAACGCTTGAGGCGATGGAAAGCCTGGCCTGGGATTCGCCAACGAAGCTGGTGTCCCCTGATTTTTCGCTGTATTCGCTCAACGCCTACTCTTATCCGGTCCGCGCTACAGCCACTCACGATGTTCCGTACAATGGTGCAAGACGCGCACGGGACAAAAAGGAAGAAAACCGATGCGTTACGGTAGGGCAGAACGGGGCCGAGCGATGACAATCACGTTGACTCCAGACATTGAGCAAGCGGTAATCGAGGAAGCACAGCATCGCGGCACGACACCGGAATCCCTTGCGCTTGAGGTCCTACGCGAGAAGTTCGTACCATGCCGGCCCGCCACCCCGCTTCCGCCGCAAGCGCTGGATGACTGGGAACGCACGCTGCTGAATACAGGAACCAGCTGCGGGATCTCCCTGCCACATGAAGCCGTTGGTAGCGAAGGATTGTATGACTGATGGCCTACTTGGTGGAAACGAGCATCCTCGCTCGCCTGGCGAACACTTCGGACGTATATTACGCAGTCGCCTCACACGCGGTCCTCACACTGCACCGTCAGGGGGAAACTCTACGAACCTCGCCGCAAAACCTGATTGAGTTTCGCAACTGTGCCACACGCCCAGGGAGTGCCAATGGCTTGGGGCTGCCGCCCGCCGTGGCAGAGATCAAAGGCGCAGCGTTTGAATCGCTTTTTCCTCTCCTCCCGGAGACACCCGACATCTACCCCGCGTGGAAGGCCCTCGTGCAGGCGCTGGCAATCATTGGCAAGCAGGTGCACGACGCACGCCTAGTTGCGGTGTGCCATGTCTACGGCATCAGCCATGTGTTGACCTTCAACGTGCAACACTTTGCACGATTCGCTGGGTATGGACCGGGTCTCATCGTCGTCGATCCGCACCGCGTGTAGTGCACTTCCCGCCTTGGGAGGGCACGGCCGTGGAATCTTAAAGGACGTTGCCGAATGACATGCTTTCGCAGCCTGGCATGTCGAAACAGGACATCCCCGGGGCAACGAGGACCGCGAAAGCATGCCACTCAGAGAGCGGCTGGATGGTGCAAGCCGCTGTTAATGCCGAAAATGCCGCACCCCCGTCAGCACCATCGCCATCCCATGCTCGTCACAGGCTTGAATCGAATCCGGATCGCGCATCGAACCACCCGGCTGCACAACCGCGGTCACGCCGGCCTTGGCCGCCTCGTCGATGTTGTCGCGGAACGGGAAGAACGCATCCGAGGCCAAAACCGATCCCCGGCTTCGCTCCCCCGCCTTGCGCACCGCTAAATGGACCGAATCGACCCGGCTCATCTGGCCGGCCCCGACGCCGACCACCCTTCCATCCTTGGCCAGGACGATGGCGTTACTCTTAACGTGTTTGCAGACCACCCAGGCGAAGCGGAGATCGGCGAGTTCCTCAGCACAGGGAGCACGCTTCGTCGGGATCTGCATCTGCGCCAATTCATCCGCCCGAGCAAGATCCCTTGTTTGCACGAGCAGACCCCCGTCTACTCGGCGAAAATCATAGCCGGCGGCCCCATCCCGGCTCTCATTGGTCAGCGGGCCCGTCTCGAGAAGCCGAACATTCTTCTTCCATGACGGGCGCGTCGTCAGAAGCGCGAACGCCGCGGGATGGAAGGACGGGGCAATGACGCATTCGACAAAACGGTTCGGCTCGGTCACTTGGCGGGCGGTCGCTTCATCGACTTCGCGATTGAAGCCGAGAATGCCGCCGTAAGCGCTGAGCGGGTCGCCTTCGTAGGCTTTGCGGAAAGCCTCCTCCAGGCTGGCCGCGACGGCCGCCCCGCACGGGTTGTTGTGCTTGATGACCACCGCAGCCGGCACATCGAATTCTCGGATGAGATTGAGAGCGCTATCGAGGTCGAGAAGATTGTTGAACGACAGCTCCTTGCCGTGCAGAGCCTTGGCCGTGGCCACACTGGCCCTGCGTTCATCGGGGTCGATGTAGAACGCGGCCTGCTGATGCGGGTTCTCTCCGTACCGCAAAGGCATGCGGCGTTCGAAGTGAAGATCGAGCTGGGCCGGCAAGATTTCATCGCCCAACCGCCTTTGGAAATAATGGCTGATTGCCCGATCGTAAGCCGCAATCCTGGCGAAAGCGGCTGCGGCCAGTTGCTCGCGGGTCTCCAGGGTCAGGGCACCACCATTGGCCCGCAACTCGTCGATGATGATGGCATAGCGGGCCGGCTCCATGACAATGGCGACATCGTGGTAGTTTTTGGCGGCGGCACGGACCAAGGTTGGACCGCCAATGTCGATATCCTCGATGATCTGTTCGTGACTACTCCCCGGCTTGGCCACCGTCGCTTCGAAGGGATAGAGGTTGCAGACGACGAGATCGATCGGTGGGATGCGATGGGCCTGAAGCGTGGCCTGGTGCTGCGGGTCCTCGCGCACGGCCAAGATCGCGCCATAAACCCGCGGGTGCAGCGTCTTGACCCGGCCGTCCAGGATCTCGGGAAAGCCGGTCAGATCGGCAATATCGCGAACGGTGAGCCCCGCGGCTTCGAGCGATTTTCGGGTTCCCCCTGTCGAGATCAACTCAACACCGAGCTCGGCCAACACACGGGCCAAATCGACCAGGCCGGTCTTATCGCTGACACTGAGCAAAGCACGGCGGATAGTGCGAAGCGCCATAAACAGATCGCCCTCCAGGTTCTAAACAGACTTGTCCGGAAATCCAATCTGGACCACATGCTGACGACGCCGGGCACGGATGCCACCGGGCAGGTCCACGGCCACGACTTCACCGAAAGCCACCGCCGCGAGTCGATCCCACTCCCGGTACCCCATGCTCCCCAACGGCCAACCTTCACGCAACCAGAGGAGGCGAAAAACCTCACGAACCAGTTGTCGCGGCTGCCCGGTCAAATGCTGGGCCGCCAAGACGAGCAGTTTCCCGGCCCGGCAACGTTCGGCCCCGGCCAATAGGTTTTCGGCAAGCGTTTCCTGATGTTGGTATGTCGGGGCCGCCTGCTTCGCCAGCCGGCACAGGACGGACACAATGGCTGGGTTATAGCCCTGGGCGAGACACGGCAACAGATCATGCCTGATTCGGTTGCGGGTGTAGCTTCGGTTCTGATTGGTGGCATCTTCTCGGTAACTTTGACCCTCGGCTTCCAGATAGGCGAGCACCTCGGCGCGCGTCACTCCCAACAGCGGGCGGATCAGCTCGATCCCCGGCGCCAACGGTCGCCGGGCCGCAATGCCCCGCAATCCCTTTAACCCGGTCCCTCGAAGAAGGCGATGCAGGACCGTTTCGGCTTGGTCGTTGGCCGTGTGGCCGGTGGCCACGAACGGCGCCTGAACTTCCGTGGCAACCTGGATCAGCCAGCCGTAGCGAATCTTCCGGGCGATGCTTTCCAGATTGCCACCTTCCCGCCGAGCCTGGGCAGCGACATCGGCACGTTGGCACCGGAGTTCGGATTGCACCGCTCCGCGGTCCTTGAGCGTTTTATGCAGTTCGTTCACGAACCGCTCATCCGCATCGCTTTCCTGGCCGCGCAGTTGGTGGTTCAGGTGGGCGATGACCAGGTTCGGGATCCGTTGGTGCGCCAGGGCATGCAGCAGTGCCACGCTATCCGGGCCACCGGACACGGCCACCACAAGCGGCCGGCAACCGATCTCCACGCCGCGTAGGAATTGCTGAACTTTGCGCGGCAGCGCGGTACTCACTTTCACGGGCGGGTCCCCTGGTTAGCTGGTACAATCTTCCATTGTAATGAGAAACCT
>DATGIQ010000557.1:0-3828 GCA_035295665.1 Gemmataceae bacterium
GACAGGCGCGGTGACAAAACTCGCTGCCACAGGCTGCCCGAGAAGAACCATCGCAAGAGCCGCAGCGCAAGCAAACAACGCGGCCGCCAGCGATCGGCTGGGTAGCCATCTCCAGAGCGCGGGCGCTCCCGCGCCCTTCTCCGTTCCTACCTGCCGGGCGACACCAGTCCGCATAGAAGGAATCTGCATGGATCGACCACCGCGATGGACGGGGGACAGATCTGCCGCTAGCAGCACGCTGCAGATCATCCTCCGAGAGTCTCTTGGCCTGCGCAGGCAACTGCATCAGGATGGCGGCCCCCACCCCGAATCGCGCACGCTCATATCCGACACCACCAGCCTCCAGTGTAGCTAGCGCTCCCAAGGCAGTCAAAGGAAAAGTCGCCACGCCGCAATGTCGCAATGTCGCAATGTCGCAATGTCGCAATGTCCAATGTGGCAATGTGAGAGCGGCGAATGTTGAACCAACGCCGTCTGGGGCTGGCAAGCAACATCGCAAAGAGGTGTTTGGGCAATTTGACGACTCCGGATCGCTGGGCTACAGTTCAGTGCAGACGGTGGGGCGTGCACGCGGCAACGGCAGAATTCCCTTTCCCGAGCCGCGCTGAGGCCGGCGGCGGCCTCTCATCTTCGACAAGGGCAAACCCGTCGCAAGGCGGGGACGCAAAGCCATGGGCCCCACGTGGGTCGCCAGGTTACCGAAAAGGTGAGCGGATATCCCAGGTTACCACGGGACCTCGCTTGTCTTTGCACATGCATGGGTCCCGCTCGGTAATCTCACCGTTTCGGAACGAAAGGATCCATCCACAAGCCGAACATCACGTCCAGTTTTCTCCTCGACCTGGATCGCATTCCCCGAAGGTTACGCCAGCTCAACGAACCATGACCACCTTGCGAGTGTGCGCTTTCGCTGCACCCCGGCCGGAAGCATGAGCGCGGCATTCCTTGCTAGGCCTTGAGCCTGGCACGGCCAAATCGTCCATGCTCCTCGTCTTCCCATCGTGGGTGGCGGAAAAGGAGAGATTCTTATGTATTTATCACTGATGACAAGATCCCGTGCGACCCGTAGATCGGTACGGCGACCAACGCAATCCCTGCTGCTAGAGGGTCTGGAAAATCGGACGATGCTGTCCCTTACTAATGGAACTATTCTGGTGGCGACCAGTCCGTCCGTACAGGGTCAGTCGACGTATGACGGCTTGGAGTCCAAGTATACCGGCCTGATTGCCATCACTCCTACGGGCACTCAATCCGCGTTCTCGACCCGCCAAGGTCTGATGTGCACCCCGGTTTCGGTCGCCCAAGACAACAGCGGAAACATCTTTGTCGCGGATCAAACGGCATTCGGGCGGGGTGCGGGCGGCATCCTCCAGGTGAATTCTGCGAGTGGCGCGGAGACCGTGGTTGCCGCACAAGGGTCGATACAGACGTATCTATTTGGTCCAGCCGGCATGGTGTACCTGAACGGTTATCTCTACGTCATTTGCTCAGGCAGCGCGGGCTGGGGAATAACCAATACCAGTCCAAGGCCGCCCGACCTTGTCCGAATTGATCCCCACGGCGTGGCGGCCACAGGGGAGAATCAAACCCTTGTATACGGTCCGGGGGGCGGTGCAAACAACTACAGTCCAGGCAGTAACGACTTCAGAAATCCCACCGGCATAACCACGGACGGCGGAAGCCACATCTATGTCGTGGATGCAGGAGCAAGCGGACGAGTCCTCGAACCGGACGCGCCGCCGACGATCTGGGAGTTTACGGCTGACTCGAACGGCAATTTCGTAGGCCAGGCGCCCTCCCGGTTGACCTCTGGCAACTCCCTCAATGACCCCGTTGGCATCGTGATGGGCACCAATGGAAATCTCATTGTCCTGAACCAGGATGGAACACTGATTCAGGTTACCCCCTCAGGCGCGCAATCGGTGTACAGTGCCAGCCCGCTGCCCAGCGGCATGAAGGCGGAGAGTCTCACGGTGGACAACACAATGGGCTCGACCCGAGGCACGATCTATTCCGATGCGATTGACTCCACCTCCACCACCGGTGCGGTGACCGTCTGGAGCGTTAGTCCGATGACAACCAGTCCAGTGCCCCTGTCGGTACCGTCGAACTACCTGAGCCTGGCAGCCGGAATGTTGGTTGGCAACGATGGCAGCTTGTACATCGCCACCAGTCCAGCGGCTACGATGACCCGCGGTCAGACGGCCATATTGTCTCAGCCGGGATCGACCGCGTTCCCAACCGGCGTCATCCACATGACGGTCAACAGCGGCGCCCTCAACATTGCAGACACGGCGATGACGAGAGCTCCGGGGCTGTTCTGCGGACCGCAGGACGTCGTCGAGGATTCGCAGGGGAATCTGTACGTCGCAGACGAGAGCGCGCTCGAACAGGGCGCCATCATCAAAGTCGAGCCGAGCGGCCAGGCGACGCTGTTGGCATGGGGCCAAAACCTGAATGGCCCGACCGGCATAACGCTGGTTAATAACGAACTCTACGTCATGAATACCGGCGATTCATCGGCAGTGGTCCACCGTCTCGTCCAGGTGGATCCGAACACCGGTGACCAGAGCGATGTCAATGACCTTCCCCTTCCCTCGCCGAACTCAAGCGGTGGTTCCCTGAAGGTTCTATCGGGCATTGCACCTCATTACAACAAAGGCGTCTTGGATCCCGACCATATTCTTGTGCTGGATCAAGGAGGCAATGTCGGAGATGCTGATGTATTCGGTCAAGTATATATGGCTACAGTCACAAGTACCAGCCCGTCAACGATCATATTCGGTCACGACTTCCCGACAAGCCAACAGAGCCAGCCGCATCCCGAGGAACAGGGCCGGCCCGATGCGCTGGCCATGGACCCTCTCACCGGAACTTGCTATGCAGGTACGGAAGGAGATAGCGGCTTTCAGGGGGCCGTAGTGCAGGTGCCTCCTTTGGGCACGATACCTTCGGACGCGCTGACGACTATCTCGCACTATGATATGAATGATCCCAATGACAACAATTTCGCTGGTACGGACGGGGTCACTGTCGGAATTGGCCCGTACGGTCCGAGCACGATCTTTGTTGACACGCTGGGAGTTCCGGGGATACCGCCTAAAATCACGGCGATCAATCCAAACGGAAACACTTCCGCTTCCCCAATTGGCGCGGCGCAAACCGTACTCACGGCCGGCTCTTTGCTCAGCCTTGTCACGGGGCTGAAGGACTACCAGGACCCTACGCAGGTCAATCTCGTCAATTTTGAGACGAACTACGGAGATATACTTAATCCAGATGACCCGACCCAGCAGACCAACATGCAGAAGGACCTGGCGGATGAAACCGCCAATTCTACCGGGGCCGCGATTGTCAACAGCCCGGCGCTCGACGGCCATTTTTCATTGCTGCTGTCGCGCAGCAACAGCGTGGCCAATGCCGAAATCCGCCTGCCTGACAAGATCAGCTACTACAACCTACCCACGGCTTCTTACAGCTTCCTGTTCCAGTATGGCGCCGTGAGTGGTGGCGGCTACGGCGGCGAGGGCGGCATCGTCAATTTCCAAGACACAAGCGGCAATTACAAGGGTGCCATCCATCTTTCCCAAAACGGGAACCTGGTCGTCTACGGCGCCGATGGGTCCGTCGTCCCGAACGGTACCGGGACGTACACGCTCCAGCCGAATACGCCGTATACGATTTCTGCTAAGGATAAGCGCATAAATAATCTTGCCAATACCCTAAGACTTAGTGTGGTGTGATGGTGTAATTCCAATCGCCATGAAAGTCCGCACGTTGCAGGTTAATGGATGCGTATTGCTCCTTGGTCACCTTGACCCCGATCGG
>DATGIQ010000558.1:0-6088 GCA_035295665.1 Gemmataceae bacterium
ATGGCGCGGGACCATCGGAGGACCGGGGCGATGAACGGGCCATAAGCAACCAACGGGAAGAACGGCGTTTTCCGGGGTCGGCGACCGCGCCTAGCGCTGGAACCTACAACCATAATCCGCGCCTCCGTCCCGGCCAACCTACTGACCGCTGCGCAGTAAAGGTTACTCTCGTCGCCGCATAGAATAGGGGTATGGAGACCGTTCATGTCCTTCCGGCTGATGGGCTGGAATGGTGGAGGTTTCGAGCGTTGCACTTGAAGCGGCAAGGTTGGTCTCGGTCTGATATTGCAGAGGCGCTCGGCGTCTCCCCGATGAGTGTCAGCCGGTGGTTCGCGTGGGTTCGTGACGGCGGGCCAGAGGCCTTGCACGCTCGCCCTCATCCGGGGCCACCGCCCAAACTCTCGGCTGCGCAAAAGCGTCTGATCCCCGAATTCCTCTGGCATGGCGCGGAAGCGTACGGATTTCGGGGTGAGGTCTGGACCTGCGCGCGGGTGGCCCGGGTCATCGAGGAGGAGTTCGGGGTCTGCTACCACAAAGATCACGTCGGCCGGCTGCTCAAGGAGTTGCACTGGACGCCCCAAGTGCCGATCCGGCGGGCTATTCAACGGGACGAGGAAGTGATTGAGCGCTGGCGGAAGGAGGTCTGGCCGGAACTGCAACAGCGAGCACGGCGCGAGCGCCGCGTGCTGGTTTTCGAGGACGAATCGGGCTTCTACTTGCTGCCGGGAGTCGTGCGGACGTATGCTCCCGAGGGGCTGACGCCGGTGCTGTGGGAGAAGCAGACGCGCGATCACCTGTCGGTCATGGGTGGAATGACACCGCAAGCCAAGGTCTACACCCTGGTACGGCAGGTCTGGCTGAATGGGCTGCACAGCGTTGAGTTCCTTCTGCACCTGTTGCGCGGCGCGGGGAAACGGTTGTTGGTGATCTGGGATGGATCGCCCATCCACCGTCGCGCCGAGGTCAAGGAATTTGTGTCCAGCACCCGTGGCAAGGTGTGGGTAGAAGCTTTGCCGGGATACGCTCCGGATTTGAACCCTTGGGACGAAGGAGGCTGGGAGCACCTTCAACATGGGGAGCTGCGCAACGTCGTGTGCCTGGACCTGGAAGAATGGCACGAACAATTGGGCGTAACCGCCCGCCCGCTACGCTGCATTAGCGAAGAAGGCCTCGCCAGCAACCAGAGCCCGGTGCGGATAGAACTCTTCTCTATCTCGTTGGATGCGCTGGGCTTGGAAAGCTCCCCACTGGTGACCGATCCACACGCTCCTCACGTCCAACATGGCTTGGGCGCCGGCCAGGGTCCAGTGCATGCCCGCGCGCTCCATGCGATCTTTAATCAAGTGCCGGCAGGCCCCTTCGATGACGCCGCTGGCAATGGGATAGCCCGCACGCAAATACTCGTCGTAACGCATGCGCTGCCGGTTCTTGTGCAAATAGCTACAGATACCACGCAATGCCTTCTGCTTGGCACTGCAGAGCCGACGCTCCTTTCCCAGGCGGCGCAGGCTACGTACGACCGACTCGACCTTGCCTTCTAACACCTGCAGCACACGCTCACGCACCAACGGCAACACCTCTTTTCCCTTGTCGCCGTACAACAACTTGGCTGCTTTCCACAGTCGTGACGTCACGTGCAGCAAATCCAGAATCTCCACGCGCTCGGGGTCCAAGATGATCTCGGCACACGCCTGCCACAGCGCTTCCTGGCCATCACAGACGCACACCGTCGGACGCCTCCCCTGGGGATTGCGTTGGGCGAATTCCCACCACAGCCAGTCAAAGACGATACCGATACTGCTCTTGGGCTCCTCCGCCTCGTGGGGCAAACTGGCCCAGACACGCTTGTGACACGGCTGGGGCCGTGGCGCCGCCGCGTAGTCCGGATCGCGGAATAAGGCCGCCACCACCTCATCGGGGGTGCGGACGAAGGGATCGACCGTGTACACGGCGCCCACCGCCGCCATGCGTTTCTGGTTGGCCCGCTGGCCCTGCGGACGCTCCCCGCCGCAGACCGTCGGGGTCCCCTGGCCGCGGATGACGATTCCCTTGCAGTCCGCCGTCACCACGACGATCTTGCCTTCCTCCGCCGCGGCCGGCGAGCCTTGGAGATCACGAAACCAGCCGACGTACGCCGACAGCTGGCGATTCATCTCTTCAAGGCTATCGACGGACTGCCGTAACTGGAGCATGCGTTCGATCGTCTGGCTCACCTGGTGGAAGGGTTGCTCCACGGCGAGCGCTTGATCCCAATCTTGCAACACGTAGGAGAACACCCCCGCAGGCAGTTGCAAGCGATTGTCCAAGGGCACGAACTGCAACGCTTGGCCTTCGCGGCTGCCCTAGACGGTGCGCTGCAAGACGAACACGCCAAAGATCGAGACGTAGCGACGGCTGTGTAACTCCTCCAGGCGGTGGACTTCTTGTCCATCCGGCAAAGTCACCGTGTCGCCGAGGTCACCGCTACCATGACTGTCCAGAAAGGCCGACACCGCGCGTCGGCCGACTTGCAGGACCAAGTCCCAGAGGCCCTGTTCGACCTCATGAAGTGGCCGGCCGTCCCGGAGCGCAGACGTGAGTAGGTCGATAATCTGAGGAAGAACGCCTTGTTGCAATTCCATCTTGAGAAGCGTAAGCGGTTCTGCGATGTTCATGGATGGGTCTCCTGGGGGTAGCTTGAGGTCTACAGCTACAAGCCTATCCGTAGGAGGCCCCTCTTGCCAGCCAGAGCCGAGCACCAAACCCCTATAAATACATCAGTTAGGCAAACACGGGGAGGCGGTTACGCCCAATCAGTTCTTGCCTGATTGCTACCCTCAGCGGGTCGTTCATCGCAAGAACAAGGATGGTGGTTCTCCCGATAGCCGTTTTGCCGACAAGAATTGCACCCTCCCAGGCAAAGTGCGTTGACCAACGATGACGCCTTGGGTTGAAGATTCGGGTGAGCTTCTGCGTCTTGGGGTCAATCCCCGTGAGGTCAGAGCTTTTATGAAGATTGCATCGGTGGCACGAGTATGCCAGGTTCCCGAGCGAATCCGTTCCCCGATGCTTCTTTGCTCGAATGTGCTCGAAGTGAAATTTCCTCGGTCGTACGTGCAAAGCCGGAAGCTGGCAGTACTCGCAGCAGTCCTTCGCTCGCTCGCGAACCGCGTTCTTGGTCGCTTCGTCCATCCGTGGATTCCAACGGTCTAGCTCTTGAGCGACCGACGGGCCTTCAGGTGAATCAGAGAGAGTACGTCGCCAACCTTGACGTAAGCTTCGTACTCGGCTCGCTCTTCTGGCGTGAGATTGCCCTCGTTGCACTTCTCCGCAAGTTCTGCCATGCGAGCTTCGTCCGCTTCGCTGAATGTGAACTGCTCAAGCACAAGCCGAGCTGCATCAGGCGAGAGGCCGTTTTTTTCAGGGGCGATAACCCGCGACCAGATAGCAACTTCGCTGCTCGTCGATTCTCTCTGTGTATGCATGACCTTTCTCCACCTACGGCCCGTAAGACCAGTTTACCACAACTACTCCAGTTCCTGAAATCCGAAGATTCCCGTACACCTTGAAGTGCCACTTCAGCGGGAGTACGCCCCAGGCATCCATGCCGAAGAGCGATGCATCCGTGCATCGGGATTTTTTGAGGCATGAGGGGGCTCAAGTGCATTCCGCCGGAGCACGGAACTCCGTGACCCAAGAGGAAGCGACCAGTGATTTGGGCGAGGCTCACGTGGTCAAAGCCAAGAACCGAAGGCGGACACGAAGGACGAGAAAAGGTTGTCCTGGGAGAAGCTCAAAGTTCATCCGTGACATCTCCCAGGACTCGGCGGTAACACACCGTCGCCCCACACCCTTTATTCCTTCCGAGGTTGCGTCCCCGCAGAGCCTCGGTCCGCTTAAGGGTGCGGCCGAAGTATAAGTAGGGCTATTGTCAATTGTTGTGGCTGGAGATTTTGGTCAGGCGGCGTCCTGTTGCTTCACTCCATCCACGAATACGGTTCCCTTGATCACTTCCTGGAGAAGGTGGGAACCGTTCAGACTCCTCCAGCTCTTGGCTGCGGATTCCATGAGCTTATGAACCATCGTCAGACAGGCCTCCCGTGTGCCGGTCCCTTTCGTCTTGTCGGTCCGTAGCCGCACCGTGGCGAACACACTCTCGATCGGATTGGTCGTGCGGATGTGCATCCCGTGCTCCGCCGGGAAGTTGTAGAACGTCAACAACTGCTCCCGATCCTTTTTCAAACACTCGGTGGCCTTGGGATACTTGGCCTCGAAGGTCGTCACGAAGAGGTCGAAGGCTTTCCCGGCTGCCTCTTTGCTCTCGGCGAGGTAGATGTCATGGAGCATGCCCTTGGCCTTCGGTTGCACGCCCTTGGGCAGTTTATCCAGCACATTGGCCATCTTGTGCACCCAGCAGCGTTGCTCCTGGGCGTCCGGCCAAATCTGCCGCAGCGCTTTCCAGAATCCCAAGGCGCCGTCCCCGATCGCCAGGCTGGGCTCGATCTCCAGTCCCCGGCTCTTGCAATCCAGCAGCAGCTCTTTCCAGGACTGCTCACTTTCCCGCTCCCCGTCCTGGATGGCGATGAGTTCCTTTTTGCCTTCCGCCGTGGCCCCCATCAGGACCAAGATGCATTGCCGGCCCCCTTCCAGGCGGATGTTGAAGTACACCCCGTCGGCCCAGACGTAGACGTAGCGCTTGCCCGCCAACGACCGTTTCCTCCACTGCTGGTACTCCTCCTGCCAGATGCCTTTCAGGCGCGTGACCGTCGAGGCCGATAACCCGGGGGCTTGGGGGCCGAGCAAGGCGGCCAAGGCTTCGCTGAAGTCGCCGCTGCTGATCCCTTTGAGGTACAGCCAGGGGATCAGCTCCTCGACCGCCTTGGTCTTGCGCAGGTACGGCGGCAAGATCTGGGAGCTGAATTTCTCGGCCTGGTCGGCGCGCCGCCGATCCCGTACCCGCGGTTGCTGGACTTCCACGGGGCCGACCCCGGTAGTAATCGTCCGCGCCGGTAGATGGCCGTTGCGGACCACCTGCCGGTGGTCGTGGGCATCGACGCAGTGCCGGTGCTGCTCAATCCAGTCGGCGACTTCCGCCTCGACGGCCTGGGCCAGCAGCTTCTGGGCCCCAGCCCGGAGAACCTCGGTCAGCAGGTCGGTAGACCCTGGCAGTGGGACAACGCGAATCTCTTCCGTACAGTGAACCATGGTGGCGTACTCCTGGCCGTGTCGGCCGGTTGGTGAAAGTAGATACACCTAGAGTACGCCGCCTTTCTTCCTCCCGCTATCCACAACTTTCGATCATACCCCGTGGTCAGCCCCTCGTGAGTCATGAAGCCATCGTGAATCTCATTGCCAGCACAACCACCAGAACAGGGTTAATCGTCCAAGCAGCCTTGGATACCAACGTCTATGAAACAGGCCTCAAAGTAAGTGACGAAGAAATGGCAGGCCTCCGCTTAACCGCATGCGATTTTCATGGAGAATGGAATTACATTATAGCTCCGCGCAAGAAGAGAAATTGACCAGATTATTTTTTCGCGGCTCCTTAGGTTAACAGTACCTCGCCAATCAAGAACGCCTCAAGCAGAATCGCTCCCTTCACGAGACGCGCGGGGCACCCAAGCGTGGCGCCGCTTTACTGCAAGGGCTGGTCGTGTGCGGCAAGTGTGGTCATCGCATGTCGACGCGCTACAAGTCCCGGCAGCGACCGGCTTATTTCTGCAGCGAGTATTGGCGTTCGGATTTGCAGGAGTGTTGCGGTCGCATCACAGCCCAGACGCTGGACGACTTGGTCGTCCGGGAATTGCTGCGCGCTTTGGAACCGGCTGCCCTGGAACTCAGTCTCCGCGCCATCGAGAACGTCGAGCAGGAGCGTAAGCGTCTGCACGATCAGTGGCGCCTGAAACTCGAACGTGTGCAGTACGAGGTCAGCAGAGCCGAGCGACAATATCACGGCGTGGAACCCGAGAATCGACTTGTGGTGCGAACCCTGGAGGCGCGTTGGGAGGAGGCCCTCAAGAAGCAGCGCGAGCTAGAAGAGGAGTATCACCGCTTCTTGGCGAAGTTGCCGGCGACGCTCAGCGCCACGGACCGACAACGGATTCAAGCG
>DATGIQ010000559.1:0-3480 GCA_035295665.1 Gemmataceae bacterium
GTCGCGCCGGTCCTGGCGGGGTTCGCGACCTTGTTTTTCCTTCCCGACCGACCGGCCCAGGCCAAATGGCTGCCCGCGGAAGAACGCGATTGGCTGATGGCCGAGCTGGAACGCGAACACAAGGGAAAGCAAGGGCATGGCCATTGGGCCTGGGTACATCACCTCGGTATGGTTCTGCTCCTGACGGCCGTGTACTTTGGCTTGAACTTCTCCAGCTATGGGCTTTCCATGTTCATGCCGAAGATTATCGAAGCCCAGCTCACGGGCAGCATCTCAAATCGAGTGGCCAGCCTCCTGGCCTCCCTGCCCTATGCAATGGCCTTTTTGGGCATGTTGATCAATGGCCGGCATTCAGACCACACGGGAGAGCGCATTTGGCATGTCGCGGTGCCCTTGTTCCTCGTGAGCCTGTCCATGTGGTTGGCCACCGCCGTGAATGGCTGGTTGGCAGTGCTCGTGATGATTCTTGGTGTCGGCGCGTTCATGTACGCTCACTTGCCGGCGTTTTGGCCAATCCCGACGATCTTCTTGGGGGCCACCGCCGCGGCCTCGGCAATTGGGTTCATTAATATGATCGGCAATTTGGGCGGGTTTTTTGGCCCGATGGTCGTCGGAAAATACGCTTCCGCCGAGGTGAGCCAGGGGAACGTCGCGAGCTTTTCCCACGCCCTGCGGATCATCGCCTGCGGACCGTTACTGTCGGCGGTGATCATTCTGATCTTGGGATTCATCCGCCGTCGTTCGCTTGCGGCTGCGCGGCTGGGCTCATGCCGTGAACCGAAATAGCCGTAGCGGTCCGGGGACAATCGCCCGTACCCGCCCCCGAGCCGAGGGGAAAATCCCTGCTGCCAGCGACTGGAGATCGTCCACCGAATAGAACGCATTCGCGTCGAACTCCTTGATGATGGCGACGACCTTATCCAGTTCCTTGCGTCGCACCGCCGTCAATACCATCTTGACCGGACCGGTGCCGCCGCGGGCATCCAGCGTGGTCACGCCGTATTCCGCCGTCTGCAGCGCATCGAGCAACGCCGTCACATCTCTTGGCGTGATGACTCGCACCACGGCGTTCCCGATGGCCAATTTCTTTTCGATCAGCACGCCCAGGAAATTGCCGATCGTGAATCCCCCCGCAAAGGCGAGGTAGCAGCCCACATCGCTCAAATTCTGCATGATCTGCCCGATGGCGAAGAGCCAAATGCTGACTTCAAAAAATCCCAGGATCGGAGCCAGGACCTTCATGCCCCGCGACACAAAAATGATCCGCATCGTGCTGATCGTCACCACGCACAGCTCGGCCACAAAGACCATCAGCGGCAAGGGCGACAGGCCAGCGATCATGGAATGGAGGAACAGTCCCACGGTCGAACTCCCCGGTCCGGTGCCATGCCGCCAATCCTGAAAGCCTACGTGGGAATTCAAGCCGATTGGCGGGACAGATATCCAGGACGTTGAAGGGCGGCAGTCATACGACAGACGGGGGGCCGAACGCAAGGTCAAATGTGGCCGGAACGGGTATGGGCACGGCATTTGCTCTTCCGTAGGCACCATACACTCCATCGATGAACGAGCCGGAGGCCAAGCGAATGACGCAGCAGCGGCGATTGCCCATTGGGGCCGAAATCCTCCCCAGCGGAACCGTTCATTTCCGCGTGTGGGCCCCGCGGCGAAAACAGGTGGAAGTCGTGCTCGAGCCGGCGGCCGGCCCGCACCCCCACCGCGAAGTCCGCCCGGTTCCGCTGCAAGCCGAGTCGGACGGCTATTTTTCCGGTCCGGTCGCCGAAGCAACGGCTGGCTCGCGGTATCGGTACCGCCTGGATGGCGGAGAGGCTTACCCGGACCCGGCCTCGCGATTTCAGCCCGAAGGCCCCCATGGGCCGTCCCAGGTTATCGATCCGCGCCAGTTTCGCTGGACCGACGACGCTTGGCGCGGCACGGGGTTGCCCGGCCAAGTCCTTTACGAAATGCACATCGGCGCCTTCACCGCCGCCGGCACCTGGGAAGCGGCCGCGCAACAGTTACCAGAGCTGGCGAGGCTCGGCATCACTACGGTCGAGGTGATGCCTGTCGCGGAATTTCCGGGCAAATTCGGCTGGGGATATGATGGCGTCAATCTTTTCGCGCCCACCCGGCTCTATGGCGAACCGGACGATTTCCGCCGCTTCGTGGACCGCGCCCACGCGGCCGGCTTGGGCGTTCTTCTCGATGTGGTTTACAACCATTTCGGTCCCGACGGCAATTACCTCCAGCAGTTCGCCTTCGATTATTTCACGGACCGTTACGCGAATGAATGGGGCGAAGCGATTAATTTTGATGGGCCCAACTCCGGACCCGTCCGCGAATTCTTCCTTGCCAACGCTGCCTTCTGGATCGAGGAATATCACATCGACGGCCTGCGACTGGATGCCACGCAGCAAATCTTCGATCACTCGCCGGATCACATCCTGGCGGCCATTACCCGGCGGGTACGCCAGGCGGCCGGCAGCCGGGCCACGCTGATCGTGGCGGAAAACGAAGCCCAAAACAGTACGCTCCTTCAGCCGCTCGATCGGGGCGGATATGGAATCGACGCGGTCTGGAATGATGATTTCCACCACAGTGCGATGGTGGCGTTGACCGGCCAAAAGGAGGCGTATTATTCAGATTACTTGGGCCAACCGCAAGAATTCATCTCTGCCGTGAAGTGGGGCTACCTGTATCAGGGGCAGCGCTATTCCTGGCAGAACCAACGGCGTGGCTCGCCCGTCCTCGAGCAGTCACCGGCTCGGTTCGTCACGTATATCCAGAATCACGATCAGGTTGCTAACTCCGCGCGCGGCCTGCGCTGCCATCCGTTGACCAGCCCCGGCAGATATCGGGCGATGACGGCCTTGTTCTTGCTGTCCCCCGGCACACCGATGCTCTTCCAGGGGCAAGAGTTTGCCGCCTCCAGTCCGTTTCTGTTCTTCGCCGATCATGGAGCCGAACTGGCCAAGCTGGTCCGCGGAGGCCGGGCCAAATTTCTATCTCAGTTCCGGAGCCTGGCAACGCCTGAAATGCAGGCCACCTTTTCCAACCCCGGAGACCTCCGTACCTTCGAACGCTGTAAGCTTGATTTTGCTGAACGGCAAACCCATGCCGAGGTCTACGCACTGCATCGGGACCTGCTCCGCCTCCGCCGGGAAGTTCCGGCGTTCCGCGCCCAGCGGCAGCATGGCGTGGATGGTGCGGTCCTGGGCCCGCATACCTTTGTCCTGCGCTATTTTGGTGACAATGGCAAAGATTGTTTGCTGATTGTGAATCTTGGCCGGTATCTGCACCTCGATCCCGCACCGGAACCACTCCTGGCGCCGCCGGGGGGCAGTGCCTGGCAGATGCGTTGGTCGAGTGAGGCGTATCGCTACGGCGGCGGGGGCACGGCTCCGCTCGAAACGGAGGAGAATTGGCAGATCCCGGGCGAGGCGGCCGTGGTCTTATTTGCTTAGCGGCGATTCGCAGAAC
>DATGIQ010000560.1:0-20370 GCA_035295665.1 Gemmataceae bacterium
TGAACAACGACTGCTGCGCGCCGGCATGCTCGACCAACAGGACATCGATCGGACTCATGTCGCGGCCCAGAGCGAGGCGGAAGCTGCCCTCGCGGAGGCGCTGGCCGAACCAAAGCCTTCTCCAGCGGACGTTTACGAGCATACTTATGCTCCGAGCCCGGTTGATGTAGTTTATCCAGAGGATTACACCGGCTTACCGGCTTGACAACAGTGGGGCATGTGGTCATGGCAACATTGGTGCAGGCAGTCCGATTGGCACTGCACTACGGTGAGACCTATCTCGGGGTCACGGACATCTTTGGCGAGGATGTGGGACCTCCCCTGGGTGGAGTTTTCACGGCGACGCAAGGGCTCAGGACCGCCTGGAACTCGCCCCTCGACGAACGCGGCATCATCGGCACCGCGATGGGCATCGCCTATGGCGGCGGCCGGCCGGTGGCCGAGATTCAATTCTGCGATTATGGCTTCAATACCATCGACCTGCTCAAGGTGGCTGGCAACCAACGCTGGGCCGGCGCGGGCAACTATGACATGCCCATCGTCGTGATGACCCCGAGCGGTTCCGGGATCCGCGGCAGCCTTTACCATTCCCATTCGTTCGAAAGCTGGGCCAGCAAGTTGGCAGGTTGGAAGGTCGTGATGCCGAGCAATGCACTGGATGCTTACGGACTGATGCTCGCCGCCATCATTGATCCGAATCCGGTCCTGGTGCTGCTGCCCAAGGCGCTGCTGCGGGTACGGGGCGAACAATTGATTCCCGGCGAGCCGGCCGACTCTAACCAGCTCAAGGAAATGATTGATGCTCCGGTCGGCGACCGCAGCCATTGGCAACCGCGCTGGCCGGACGTGAAGGAATACGTGGTGCCCTTGGGCCAGGCGGCCCTTCCTCGTGAAGGGAATGATGCCACCGTGATCAGCTATGGCCGGACGTTGCCATTGTGCGTCCAGGCTGCCGACGAGCTGGGACGCGAACACGGGATGCAAATGGACGTGATCGATCTCCGCAGCATTTTTCCCTATGACTGGAAAGCGATCCGCCGCAGCGTCCTCAAAACTGGCCGCGTCCTGATCGTCAATGAGGACACCGAGGTTACCAACTTCGGCGAACACCTGCTGCGGCGCTTGATCGATGAGCATTTTTATGACTTGCTGGTGCGGCCTCGGGTGCTCCTGGGAAAACATTTGCCGGGAATCGGTCTCAACAGTGTTTATGAGCAGAACAGCGTCCCGCAGTTGCCAAGCATCAAGGCCGCGCTCTATGAGCTGGCGAGCGAAGAAGCGTGAACAGATTGATTAGCAGCGGTTCGCAGAACTGCGCGGCTCCCCAGGCCACGGCCAAGCAAAGGTGCTGACTTCCTCGTTGACGGCGTCAAGGTAGGGAGGAAACCGCGATGGAATTCCAGCTGCCGGAACTCGGCGAAGGCGTTTACGAAGCGGAATTGGTCAGCTGGTTGGTCAAGGTCGGGGATTCTGTAAAGCATGGCCAAAACCTTATGGAAGTCCTCACGGATAAAGCCAGCATGGAAGTGCCTGCTCCGTTCACCGGCTGCGTCACTGAGCTGCGCGCGGAGCCAGGTCAATCCATCAAGGTCGGCGATGTCGTCCTGACCTATACACCCGCCGGCCAGCAAGAGCCGCGGGACGGCACGGGGGCGGAGATCAGCGCGAGCAAACGGAACGAGGACGGCGAACGCAAGACCCAGGACGGGGAACGAGTCGCCTCTGCAGCACGTCGATTCGCAGTTCCGTCTACCGCCTCCCCACCGCACGGGCTGGCTGTCCGGGCGGCGCCCTCGGTGCGGTATCTGGCGCGAAAGCTGGGCGTTGATCTCCAGCAGGTGCGTGGGAGTGGACCTGAGGGTCGGGTGTTAATTGACGATCTCTCCCCTTTCCTGGATCGTGCACAGCCCGAAGGGAAACCTCCAGCTCGTGAAGCACGCCCCGATTACGGCACGCCGGGGACCCGTATCAAGCTGCAAGGGATTCGTCGGAAGATTGCCGAACACATGGTGCACTCGAAGCGGACCATTCCTCACTATACCTACGTCGATGAATGCGACGTGACCGAGCTGGTGCGACTCCGAAATTCCTTGCGCGAAACCTATGAGCAAGCGGGCATCAAGCTCACGTACCTCGCCTTCTTCGTCAAAGCGGTGGCCGCGGCTTTGAAGGAAGTGCCGATCGTCAATGCCACGTTGGAGGAAAAAGCGGGAGAGATCCTGCTGCACGATCACTACCATATCGGCATCGCCGTTGCAGCGCCGACTGGATTGATCGTGCCGGTGATCCATGATGCCGATCGCCTGGACCTCGGCCAAATTGCCCGCGAGATCGAACGGCTTAGTCGGGAGGCCCGAACCGGCAAGGCACGTCTCGAAGACCTCCGTGGCGGCACGTTTACCATCACCTCCATCGGCGGTGTCGGCGGGCTGTTCTCGACCCCGGTGATCAACCATCCGGAAGTCGCGATCCTGGGCGTCGGCAAAGTGGTCAAGCGTCCGCTCTTCGATGCTGCTGGCCAAATCCGGCCGGCGGACATTCTCTATTTGTCGCTTTCATTTGATCACCGTGTGCTGGATGGCGCAATCGGGGCAGCGTTTGGGAATGCTCTGTGTCGGCGATTGCAGAACCCGGCCGTCTTGCTGTTGCCGGATAAGTTTTAAACGATGGGATCGGGCTTCACGACCGCCGCTTGGATCGCCGCGGCTTGATCATGGTGCGGGCCCACTTGGCATCAGCGCGGGGAAATGGCGGCTCCGACGGGTGGGATTTGGAGAGTACTGCATCGTCCCGGACCCGCTAGCCCAGTTGATCCTGACGGCAGCCGGTGACCCGTCTGCTGACGCCTCAGGTGTGCCACGGAACCGCGGCCTTCCGTGGAGAAGTATCAAACGGCGGCGCCGCGCTCCTCGCTTGCTGATATAGTCAAGGAAAACGGTGATCAAACGACAACCATGTAGAAAAGGACCCCTGATCATGGAAAAGGCCACGTTCGGAGCCGGCTGTTTCTGGGGTGTAGAAGCAACGTTTCGCCGTGTCAAGGGAGTGACGTCGGCCGCGGTCGGTTACATGGGAGGAACACTACCCGATCCGACTTACGAAGACGTTTGCACCAATCAAACGGGCCATGCGGAAGTCGTGCAGGTGGAGTACGATCCTGAGCAGGTATCCTACGAGGAGCTTCTGAACGTATTCTGGGCCAATCATGATCCGACGACCCGGAACCGACAGGGGCCGGATGTCGGGACTCAGTATCGCTCGGTCGTGTTCTATCACACGCCAGAACAGAAGGCAGCCGCCGAGGCGCTCAAGGAGAACCTGCAACGCAGTGGCCGCTTTCAGAAGCCAATCGTCACAGAAATCGTGCCGGCTTCGGATTTTTGGCGCGCGGAGGAGTATCATCAGCGCTATCTCGAAAAGCACGGCCGAAGCCATTGCCATCTGTGAGCAAGGCAGGTCCGGCGAGCCCTGCGCCAGGAAAAACCGGACTTGGGTGCCGGTGCAGTTTGGCGGTTGCTCCCTTGAAGTAGCCGTGTGCCCACGGATTAGGCAGCCGCGGCGGCGCTTGTTTCCGAGATGTAAACTAAATTTAACGGCCCAGCGATTCGCTGTTAATTTCCCTTAACGGAGGGCCGCGTAAGTTGGTGGCATTCAACATCCATTTTCTGTGCGTGGATGGATGCAAGGATTCGTTTTGTCGCGGCTGTACCCTGGGCATAAGTCCATACAGCGGGCAGTGATAGATCAAACGGGCTCTGCAATTCCGCTGTCCACGAAGAACCTGCGTGTTATCCCCACAACTGCGCACCTTTCCGGCCGCCGCTGAAGAAATCACTTTTGCTGGCACATGATTGCCCCATCCCGGATACGAATTTCCGTTGTTCCAGGGCCGGAGGCTCGCAGGCGGGTGCGCTCCTTTTGCCACTCCAGTTGCGTTTAGTTATCTGAAGACCGACGACGCAGTTTCACTTGGTTGACCATGTGCGGGCGACCAGCGGGGAAGCCCGTACACGTTGTTCACTTTTCCGATCTATTTGCGGGGGGAATCTCATGAAAGGACCGTTTGGACCATGGGGTTTGGGTGTGAGGGCTCTGTGCGTGTGCACGGCCCTGCTGTTCACCGGTACGTTTGCTCGTGCCCAGACCCTCTATACCCTTGATTGGGCGGGGCAATTCAACGACAGCGCGGGTAACGAGCCGGAGGACAATTGGGTTGCCAACTCGTTTCGAGCAGGCAGCAATTCGAACATCGTATCAATCACTTTCCCGATTGGTGCAACCTTCACCAACCAACCCATCTCGGCCTACATCTACCAGGGGTTCAGTCTGACCGATCCCACAGCAGGCGGCGGCATCATTTTGCTGGGGGAAACCGATACCACGTTTTCAGCCACGCCCGGCGATACCGTCACCATCACCTTGAATCCTCCGGTGCCGGTCGGTACGGGCAACATCTTTTATGCCGCGGTGATGATCCCGGGTGTCGCGCCCAACATTTACCCATGGATTGAGGACATCGGTGCCGGCCAAGGAAGTGGTCTCGGCGACGCACTGAACACGAATCCGTTGGGCCGCTCGTTCTTCGATGTCGGGCCTGGTCCGTTTGATTCCGTGAACGGGGCTGGTTCGTTTAATGTAAACAACCAGAATCCGGCGAATATTACCGTATTTGGGGGCGTGCATCCCCTCATGGGAAACGCTCCTGGCGATGTGCAATCTCCCGGCAACCTTGCCCTGTGGGTGAAGGGAACAGCGCCGTGACCGGGCTGGATGCTCGCGGCGCGGAAGTCGGAGGTTCCGGCCGCTGCTCATCCTGGCGAACCGATTGATCGAAAACCGGTGGGAGTGTTCCGTTCAGGGTGCACGCCTGGATCCGGATGACCAGCCCCCACCGGGACAAGAACGAACGCCGAAGTATAATGCCCCTCGGGGCGAGAATGAAGCGATGTCCAGCTTTTTGGATGCGGCTTCATTCCCGCCCCGAGTCCGTTTCGCGGCAGTTCTCGCGAACCCCGGCGAAACAGATTGGACACGCTCATAGGAGTGATTCCTCATGTGGATTCCCAAATGGCAGCGCGATCGACAGAGGGGCGTCGATTCACCTATCCCGACCCAAGTGGTTTCGAACGAAGAATTCATTCCCCGGCCACAGAACCCGAAGCAAAAGGAGGTCGAGCGTCTTATCGGTGTGCTCTCGGAGGAGAAGGCGAAAAAGCTCGGCATGGATCGCCGCAGCTTCATGGCCAGCTCGATGGGGATGGCGACGGCATTCCTGGCCAGCAACATGGTCTATGGTCCATGCTGGGAAGTATCGGCGGCCGAGACGCTGGAGCCGGCCGCGAGCGAAGAAAAGTGGCCCAAGGGCGAATACTTCATCATGGATGTGCAGACGCATTTCACCAACGGTTTCGCGCTGGGCTTTCGCAACATGGAATTCATCAAGAACATGGGCTTCAGTCTCAAGAACGATGAATCGGCCTACAGCTTTCCGAATTTCGTCAAGGAGCTGTTTTTCGACAGCGAGACGAACATGATCGTTATTTCCGGCGTCCCGGGCAAAGAGAACAACAAGGACGCCCAGGGCCGAGTGCTGGAAGCGTCCAAGCGCGGCGGCGGACTGCTGCCGAGCTGGTTAATGTCCCGACGGAAGAAAGAAATCAACGAGCTGGCTGGCTGCCAACGGGCCTTGTGCCAGGGAAACTGTGCCCCCAACCATTACTGGAATCGCTCCACCAACACAGCCGATCAGCCGGCTCTGTTCGAGCAAATGGAGCGGGAAGTGAAAACCTATGGCATCGACTCCTGGAAATGGTACTGCCATACGGACCCCGGTCGGTCCGGCAACGGTTTTCGACTCGATGACGAAAAAATGACGTATCCGTTTTACGAGAAATCCCGTCAACTGGGTCTGAAGATCTTCAGTGTCCACAAAGGGTACGCATCCCAGTCGCGGACCCTGGGTCACTTGGCCAACCCCGAGGATGTCGAGAAAGCGGCCCTCGACAATCCAGATTTGACATTCATCATTTATCACTCCGCCATCAAGCATGGCCCAAGCGAGCCGGAATTCGATGAGGAGAAGTTCTTCAACCCTACAACCGGCGATTTTGCCTGGCACGATGTCCTGATGAAGATCAAAGAGCGCCATCCCCACATGAAGAATGTCTACCCGGAGATCGGTTCCGCCTTCGGCACCTTGGCCATCGCCCACCCGATCATGTGCATGCACTTGATGGGCAAGAACATCAAAAACTATGGCGTGGACCATGTAATCTGGGGGACCGATTGCTTGTGGTGGGGGGCGCCTCAGTGGGTCATCGATGCGTTCAAGCGTTTCCAGATTACCGATGAGCTGTGCGACAAGTTCGGCTACTCGAAGCTGACCAAGGAGGACAAGGCGAAAATCTTCGGCCTCAACGCAGCCCGACTCTACGGCGTCGATGTGAATGCCAAGCGCAACGCCCTGCCCAAGGATGCGCTCAGCAAGCTCAAAACCGCGTATCTGGAGCAGGGTGGACAACGCGAAAATGCCGCTTATGGCTGGGTGCGCGCAGATGCGTAACGATTTGGCCAAAGCAGAAAGCCGGCGAATGAGAAGAACCGTAGGAATGAGCCTCATGGCCGTGGCCACGGCAGCTGGCCTGTTGCTTGGCGGCGTCCGTATGCTCCGTGGCGAATCGCCCCAGCCTCGGCAAGCACTCAACCCGGCGGCCTGGGGTAGCGACCACGTCGGCAAGCCGGTTCCTGAGTATGTCACGGGGGACGAGTGCCTCTTCTGCCATCGCGCGGATGTGGGGCCGGCGTGGACGAAGAACCGCCACCAGCGCACGGTTCGAGAGGCGGAGACCGATTCTGCTCCCCTGGCCGCGCTGAAGAATGAACTGTCTCTGCAGCCGTTTGCAGGGGAAGTAAAGCTGCTGCTCGGTGGAAAGCGGCAGGTGCGCTATCTCAAACCGGCCAAGGGTTATGGCAAACTCGAACTTCTGTCGGTTGCTTGGACGCCCGGCACCCCTACGCAAGCCAGTAAGCTTCTCTCGCTGGATCAGCCTCATTGGGACCCGCAGAAGTTTAACGATGCTTGCGCCGGCTGTCATGCGACCGGTGTCGATTCCAAGAATCGGACGTTTTCGTCCTTGTCCCTTGATTGTTACGTTTGTCACGGCGATGCCAGTCTGGCGCATTCGAAGGATCCGTCGCTCATGCTCCTGGCCAAGCAACGGCGGGACCCGGCGCGAATGGTGATCTCCGTGTGTGCCCAGTGCCATGCGCGCACAGGCCATTCGGGCAGCACAGGCTTGCCCTTTTCCAACAACTTCGTTGCCGGCGACAATCTGTTCCGCGATTTCCAGGTCGATTGGTCACCGGCTCGGATTGCGGCCTTGAACCCGGCGGACCGGCATGTCCTCGAAAACGTCCGCGCGGTTGTCCTGGGGGGCAAGGAAGACGTCACTTGTCTTACCTGCCATGATGTGCACAAGCAGTCGAGCTTGAAGCATCACCGCGTTGCCCCAGGCGAGATTTGCCTGAACTGCCATGATTCGACCGGCTCCAAAAAGGTCCGAAAATCGTACGAAGTCCATAGCGCAACGTGTGGCTATTGAAGGCGAGGCATTTCCGATGAATGCGAACAGTAGTGTGGATTTTGAACACTTACCCCGCGGCGTGCCGATGGACGAGACCGATGTTAGCCTGCGCGCCTACTTGGCCAGCCTGGACGAGGAACATTTGGCGGAGTACGATCCGGGCTGGAGCGATGAGCGGGTGCAGGAATGGGACGGGAACTTTCGTTCGGATGGCGCCTTAATGCTCGTTTGCTGCGAGCGGGATGTGGATATTCACGAATTTCGCCAAGTGCTGGAAGAGCATCTGGAGTACCGCCGTCAATCCAGGGCTCCGGCAGGCCAAATGGAAAGAGACGCCGGTGGGAGTTGAACCCACTTGAACCGGGTTGCAGCCGGTGGCCTTGCCGTCTGGCTCCAGCGTCTTGGGTCCGTGGGCCATGCAGTGGTTAGACACGGAATGCCGCAACGGGTTCGCTCCGAGTCAGGGTTCAAGGCGGTGGGGGCGGCTGCTCCGGCAATACAGGGGGGCCGAAATCCGGGTAGAAAAAGACTCGGCGAGCATCCCGCCGCCAGGAAACGGGAAGGGACGGCTTGGCGCCGCGGCCATTGTTTGGCTCGTAGCGCACCGGAACTTCGGTCATGATGCATCCGAGAAAGTTGGCCTTGGCCAGGATCTCTGCATGGACGAAGGGACCATTTGACTGGATCGGAATGCGAGCAAATATCGAGCGACGGAAGAGCTTGAACGGACAATCCACATCGCTTAGCCGTAATCCAAACAGAAGCCGTAACAAGCCGCGGTAAGCGAATCGGCCTCCCATGTGCCGAAGGCGGCTCACCTGCCCGACACGGAAACCGGACACCACATCGACCTTGTCGATGACCTCCAAGAACCGTGCCAGGTCCTCTGCCTGGTAAGTGCTGCTGCATTCCGCGTAGCACAGCAGCGGGTGCTGAGCCGCGGCGAGCCCCGTGCGGATGGCCGCACCGATGCCTTGCCCGGGGGGATGAGGCAATTGACGGAAACGCGGATATTTGCTTTCCAACAGCGGGGCGGCCTCGACCGTGCCGTCGCTGCTGCCTGCACCGACCATCAGAATTTCATAATCGCGTCGGAGAGTCCCCAAATAGTCGTTCCATTCACCGACCGTCTTTTCCAGGTCGGCGGCTGCCACGTGATCGGCCGGCAGTATCACACTCAGTGGGGCCTGCGCGATCGGCGATCGTTCGAAGAGGTCGGACATGGATGAGCTTTCTGAGTACCGAATCCAGGGTATGAATCGCTGCCCTCCGAGGCGGAAAGCGGCCCAGCACCGGGGCGTGTGCGGAGCAGAACGAGTGGGTGGGCGTGTCCCCCTTGTGCCAGGTCACTGCTTCGGAGCACTTCTTCGAGCTGGCCCAGCTTTAAGTACCGTTGCCACTCGGCGGCGTTCTCGGGCGGCATAACCACATAATATGTTCCCGGACGGGAAGACCAAATATCCAGATTCTCCCATTCGAGGATCGTGTCCACGGGCGGCCCAACGTGAAACGCCAAAGCATGGGCCTCCGCCCGGAAAAACAGGATCAATTGCGGTGCCGGTGCGCGGCGGCGAATCTCCTCGGCGAACCGGCGGAATTCATGGCTCGTTTCCTCTCCCGGCAGCACATAGCCCAGATAGACCCACCATCCAAGCGTGCACGCGGCCAGGATCGAGGCAAAGCCGGCGACAAGACGGCCACGGACCTGTACCGATCGATAGTAGCGCTCGGCCACGCAGCCGAGGAACCAGGCAGCTCCGGGATAAGCCGGGAGCAAGTAGTCCGCGCGCTTGAACCGGAAGCACGAGAGGAGAACAACCATTACGGCCAGCCAGGCCAGACCAAAGCGTGCCTCGGGATCCTCCTGCCACCACCGGCGACGGATGACCAGCCAGACCCCGATGGGCAGCACCAGACTCCACGGTAGGAAATCAAAGGCCAACCGCGGGCCATAGAACCACCACGGATGAGCCGCGAGCGTTCCCCCTCCGAAGCCGCGCTCGAAATTGTGCTTCCAGAAGAAAACCCGAACGAGATTTCCTCGGGTCGCGAGGTCGGCCCAAATATACCAGGGCAGGTCCAGGGCCAAAACGAGCGGTATCCCCCACCACAGACCGAGCTCGTCGGTTAAGCGGACCCAGCGTCGTCCTTCTCCAAGCCGGGGCAGCTCCCCTTCGAGCCAGAGTGAGGTCGCCGCAACGCCAGCCGGCAGTAGGATTCCGATCGGTCCTTTCAGCAATACCGCCGCTGCGATCGCGACGTAAGCAACCAGCAGCCATGCCCAGGCCCATCGCGATCGCAGCTGCCGGCGGAACTGGTGGCCGAGATAGAAGCCAACCAAGGCCACGGCTACGGCAAAGGTCAGCGGCATATCGATGCGGCCGGTGCGCGCCAGCCAGGTGTAGTGGATGGCGGTGGCGAGCATGGCTGCCGCAACGGTCCCGGCCAGCCGCCGGTGCTGGTGGATTCCGAGCCCGAAGAGCAGCAACACGCAGCCAAGAGCCGCTCCCGCTGCTGGCAACCGGACCGAGAAGGCATCGACTTGCCCGTTACCGAGGGCAGCGAGGCCGGCGACCAGCCAGTAGTAGAGGGGCGGCTTCTGAAGCTCAACCTTTCCGTCAAACAATCCTGGCAGGCCCCATCGATGCTCACGCAAGATGGTCTGGGCATCTTGAGCCGCCCGGCCTTCGTGGCTGCTCCACAAATCGCGGTCCGCCAGACGATAAAAGAAGAGGAAGCCGCACAGGACGATGAGAAAAATTACAGAAAACAGCGGGTGGAAGATCGTGGCCCGCATTCGAGGGGCGGGGGTCGGTGGGCGGTCATTGCTGAGCTTCTCTACTTTCCCCTCCATCTTCTTCCTCAGTCAGGAGCCGTGCAAACGAAAACGGATGGCATGAACGGGATTCTCTATCACGCACAAAGCCGCTGGAATTGAGCCTGGTGCAGGCGTTGGTATTCGGGACAACTCGAAAGAAGCTCCTGATGCGTGCCCACGGCGGCGATTCGGCCGTTCTCTACCATCACAATCCGGTTGGCAATCTCCAGAGTATTCAGGCGGTGGGTGATGACGAAAGTGGTACGATTCTGCATGAAGTCCCGAAGCGTTTTGTGAATCAACGCTTCGCTTTCGACGTCCGATTGGCTCGTGAATTCGTCCAGAATCAGGATGCGCGGGTCGCGCAAAATCGCCCGGGCCAAAGCGAGACGCTGTTTCTGGCCGCCGGAAAGTTTGGACCCTGCTTCGCCGATGCGCGTCCGGTAGCCGTGGGGCAATTCGCGGATGAAATCATGGGCGAAAGCCCGTTCCGCGGCCGCTTCGATATCCGCCTGCCCTGCCCGGCGGTTGCCGTAGGCAATGTTGTTGTAGATCGTGTCATCGAAGAGGGTCGTTTCCTGGCTCACCAGACCAATTTGCTGGCGGAGGCTACGCAGGTTCACGGTGCGAATATCGTGTCCATCCACAAGAATGAAGCCATGATCCGGATCGTAGAAACGGGGAATGAGACCCACCAGGGTAGTTTTGCCGCAGCCGTTCTTTCCCACGAGAGCGATCGTTTCCCCGTGGCGAACGTCCAAGTGGACATTGGTGAGGATGGGCCTTCCCTGTTCGTAAGAAAAGCAGACATCGCGGAACTCGATGGAGGACGCATGGGGGGGCAACCGTGGCGAGTTGGAATTGCCCCGGACCCGCGGTTGCCGATCCATGAAGGCGAAGATGCGGTCCGCGGCGGCCGCTCCGGACTGAATTCGAGTATAGACGCTGGAAAGCTTCCGCACCGGGTCGGCGATGGAGGCCAACAAGACAAATAGGTTAAAAAGCGACTCATGGGTCATGTTCCGGCTGGTGAGCGGTATCCCGAATACATTGGTCGCATTCCGCAGCACGAGATACGCTCCCGCCAGAAGTCCGCCGGCAATCGCCGCCAGGCCAAGGAACTCGATGATTGGATCGGTGAGCGCGTCGAGGTTCACCATCCACATGGCCTTGTGATAGTAGTCCTTGGTCGCGGAGCAGAAGCGACGCCGCTCATAAGGCTCCATCGTGAACGCTTTGACGACTCGAATCCCTTGAAAGCTTTCTTGTAGGATCTTGTAGATGCTGGACATTCGCTCCAAGAGACGGCGGGTCGCCCGCTTCATGAGGCGGCCAATCTTCATGAGAATGAACGCGGCCACCGGCACGAGGACCAGGAACATGAGGGTAAGCTGCCAGCTGAACCAACAGGCGAGTAACACGCAGACAATGGCTTTGAGCGGCTCGGCAACAACCTTACCGAAGAGAGTCTTGAGACCGTTGCCGAGAGTCTCCATGTCGTTCGTGAAACGGGCCATCAACTCGCCCGTTCCCTCTTCGCTGAAGTTATTGACATCGAGGTGTATGACGTTGCGGTACAAGCGATTTCGTAAATCGAAGAGCGACAAGTTGACGACGCTGCCGACCAGCGATTCTTGCCAAAACTCAAAAATGCCCCGGATCAGCACGCCGAACACAACCAAGCTCATCACCCAAACAAGGGTCTCAAACGGGTCTTCCGGAAGAAACCGGACGCACCGCCATTTGATCAACTGGTACACGTAGGATTCAAAACTGGCGGAGCGGAGATCGCTCTCCAGCTTGTGCATGCGCAGCGTGACATCCCGAAGCCATTTGTTTCGCATCGGGGTTTCCGGCTGGTTATTCAGTGCGTCGAATTCTTGGTTGACGTCACGAAGTTCCGAATTGATGAGCGCAATGTTGTTCTGCGTCTCCGAAAGACAATCGTCCAGCCACGCTTGGAGGTTGCGCTTGCTATCGAGGATCTTCAGAACGGGCGAGACGGCCGTGAAAGTCATGCCCCACAGGATCGCGGCCACGAGTGCGCAGGCGAGCGAGAGCATCAGTCGGCCACGGTAGGGCCAGGCACAGCGCAGTCCTCGAAGGAAGTTCTTCATGCGGCGAGCCGGTTTGGGGCTAGGGTACAACCAAGAAAGGTGTGGATCGCGTGGCCGGAAGTTTGTAGCAGATTTCACAAACGTGAACAAGACGCCTTCTCAGACGTGCCGCCCAGGAAAATGGCGCAAATTCGCAGAGATCCTTTGCGTTTTCTGAGCAAATTTGGCATCCTAATCAGATAGGGCAAACTGTTTGCTAGGAAAGTACTCGGCTGCTCCACGGAAGGAGGAATCGAATCGCCCAACGCCGTTCGCCAAACTGAATGCTCGCACAGAGCCGACGCCCAAGTATCGAGTATCCGATCGGTCATGGACCGTGAACTGATCCAAAGTTGGTTGCAGCTGCCGCCAGGGAACTGGCCTCCTGATCACTATACCTTGCTGGGTCTGAAACCGGGTGAGGGGGATGCCGTACGAATTGAGCAGCAGGTCCACGAACGGATGCAGCGGCTGCGCAGTTACCAGCTGACACACCCGGAGCTGGCGAGCCAAGCCATGAACACTATCGCCCAGGCTCTGGTTTGTCTGACCGATCCCAATGCCAAGTCGGCCTACGACCGACAGCTCTTTGGCAAGCACGCAGTCGAGGAGCAACCAGCTCCGCCGGCCGTAACCGTGGCGGCCAATGAGCCGGCTCCTGCCTCGGTCTCCACCGTGTCTCCTGTGGGATCAAAGGGCGCTCCGCCGACGCCGGAAGAGCTAAAGGTTTTCGATTGGCAAACGGAACCGCCGCCACCGCGCGGCTTGCAACCGTTTACCTTGCCCCCTTCCCTGGAAATCATGAGCAAGGAGACGGTTTCGAATCTCATCCTCCCAATTCCGGGCCCTGGGGATACGTTCCCGGAAGTGCCACCGGTTCCGCCCTTGGAGTCCGAAGCGCCATCGGCCGAGGAGGAATTACGCGGCCGATTTTCGCGACTCAAACTGAGAAGCAAGGGGGCGTTATACTTTGAGATTGCTCGAACTCGGCAATTGCTTTGGGCCTGGGAACAGACCGGCGCCTATCTGAGCCGTCCGACGCGTCTGGTAAGCCGTCCTGCGGAGGCAACCGATCTTATTCACCACATGGGAGTGATTCGCGAATTGCTCCCGTCCATGACACCGCTCATGGGTGAAGCGGGGCAACCGGGCTATTTGGTGCTGGCCCTGGCCCGGCAGCAGATGATTGTCCCCACTCTCCAAACGCTCCTTCCCAGTCAACGGGAAGCCCTGGCTCGGGATTGGCAGGCGGGCCATTCCTTGCTCCGGAAAATCCGGCTCTTTCTGCGTCAGCAACTGCACGTGGTCCGCCGCAAAAGGGGCTGGAGGCACGGCCTACGGCTGCTGGGCGCCACGATTCGCGATCATCCCGGGGTGGTGTTGTTTCTGGGGGCAATCATCGCGGTCAACATTGCCTGGAGTAAGATCCAATATCTTTGGCCACAGCAAATGATTTGCCTGCTTGCGGTGGCGGCCATCTGGCTCGCCTGGTGGCATTACTCGCTGCAGCCGCTACGGATGCATTCAGTGTCCCTCCCGGAAAAGAAGTTACGCTCTGACCGCAAGGTTGCCGGCCGCCGTCGTCAGCCGGACTCCTCGCGGGTTTAAGAAATATCGATCCATCCCATACGGGCCGGTATATTTTGCCGATCTTGCGCATTTCCCATCTCTTTATCATTGACAGTCTTGTGTCAGCGATTATATGCTGGCTAGCATATAATCCGAGCTTGCGAACTTTTGCGCAGCTATACTGGAAACGTACCAGCTTGGCGGTGTGGCCCGACCGCCCGAGGGAAAGCGAGGGAAAGTGTGCAAATGGTGGCCCCCGGCTCGATCGTTCGGCTCGAAGAAACGGCACGGGATTTGTTTGAGGTCGTCACGCAGCTCGGTCTGACTGCATTGCGTGGCCGCCGCCGCTCCGGGGACTTGAAGGAAGTCGAGTTCCTCACCCTGGCCATTCTGCAGGAACGCGGCACGATGATTGTCGGAGACATCCAGCGGCTGCTGGGCGTCTTGCCGGCACAAATGTCCCGCATCATTCGCTCCCTCGAAAACCGGCCGCAGCCCCTTATCTCCTGCCAAATCAATGCCCGCGACAAACGCAAGGTCGATGTTTGTCTCACCCCAGTGGGCGAAAAGGCACTTGCCCAGTATCAGGCCCTACGCACCGATCGCCTCGTGGAATTGCTCCGCGACCTGCCTGAACAGGAGCAAGAGGACCTGAATCGATTGGTGGATAAACTGCACGGACTTCTAGAACGCACCGTCGGAACCTGAGTCGGGTCTTCCCTTCCAGCCTGGACCGTCTCACGCAAGCCAGCTATCCCGATGCGCGGCCACAAAGGCATCATCCGTGAGGTGTGGGTAAGCGCGGCAAACGCGGTCAATTTCCTCCGCTTGGCCTGGGGAGAGTCCTTCACGCGGATCCAGACACAAGGTATTTGCGAGCAAGCCTTGCCGGCGTAACACCTCATGAATGCCGGCCAGGCAGCCCGCGAACTGATGCGTGGCGTCGAACAGGGCGGCGTTGCAATCCGTTACCTGTCCGGCCAGGGTGAGCAGCCGGCTCGGAATCGTGCCGCGGACAGACGCCTGTTGACACATCTGCTGCAACTCCACGGCTTTTTGCGTCCAGCAAGCCCAGTGGCCCAGCAAACCGCCTACGATATGCACGGATTGGATTCCGTGAGCCGTTGGAACGTGGTATTCGCTTACCAGATCGAACACAATGGAATCATCGTTTCCGGTGTAGATGGCCAGCTCGCCGGCTCGGCCGACCTCCGCCACGGCACGGATCACATCAAGTGTTTGATACCGGTTGAACGGGGCCACCTTGATAGCGACGACGTTCGGGATTTCCGCAAACCCCCGCCAGAAGTTCCGAGACAGGACGCGTCCGCCCACGCCAGGCTGCAAATAAAACCCAAACAGGGGTAATTCTCGGGCCACGACTCGACAGTGTTCCAGGAGCTGTTCGTCGCTGGCCTGCCGCAGTTGGGCCAAACTGAGGAGGCCGACATCATATCCAATGGAGCGGGCGAACGCTGCCTCGGCCGTAGCCTGCGCAGTCGGGCCACAGAGCCCGGCGATGCGAACCATCCGCCGATTCGTCGCCTGATCGCAGGCCGAGATGGTCTCGGATGATAAACAGAGGACCGGTTCGTACAGCCCATGCCGCGGATCGCGGATGGCAAACTGGGTGGTGTGGACGCCCACGGCGACGCCGCCGGCTCCGGCGGCATGGTAATAGCGGGTCAAGGCCCGCTGCCGTCGTTCATCGAGTTTGCGATTATCCGTCAGTGCCAGCGGATGGGCCGGAATCACCATCCCTTTGCGGAGAGCATTGCCAACCCAATCAGGAGCGAGCCGGAAGTCGGGCATTCAATACCTCCCGTCGCGCACCTCGAAATGGGTCGGCTTATCGAGACAACGGCCGCCGCTCCTCACCCAGTGGGCAGTCCAGCGCAAGACCCGATCCAGAGGAGTAGCCGGGGCACCAAGCATGGCACATGCTCGAGCCGGATTATTCAGCAACGCCGTCTCCGACTCCGTGCCCTCGAACCGTACGGTCCGCCCAAGCAGCTCACCGAACCGAAGTGCCAGTCCGCGAACCGAAAGCACTGCTGGCCCGGTGAGGTTCAGGATCTGTGGAGGAAAACTTGCAAGCCCAAGGGATCGGAGGACCATGTCGTTGGCATCCCCTTGCCAAATGCAGTTCAGATAGCCCGTGGTCAGGTTTACGCTGTCCCCGGCATGGACCCGGCGGGCAATGTCCACGAGAACACCATAACGGAGTTCCACCGCGTAGTTCAGGCGCAGAATGGTCAGCGGCGTTGAGGCCAGGTGGGCGAAGAATTCAAGGACGCGTTCACGGGCAACCACCGCGTTGGCATATTCTCCCACAGGCGTCAAAGCGTCCGTTTCAACGGAGCCGCCGGTTGAGACCGAGACGAATGGGTAGACATTCCCCGTTGAAAGAACAACAAGGCGGGAATGACGATATCGCTCGGCAATGTAGGCAGGAACCAGGGTGTTAATCACCCAAGTTTGGGCCGCGTTCTCGGCCGTGCCGAATTTGCGGCCGACCAGATAAACAACTTCAGCCGCATCGGGTAAGCGCTGCACGTCCTGACGATTGAGCAGATCGATACTCAGCGTTTGCACACCGCGCTCCTGAAGCCAGCACCGGGTCGCATCGTCGGAGAACCGGCTCACCGCGAAGATATCCAGGGCACGGCCAGCCGCCGCGGCCGCCCGGTGCGCAAGCCAGGCCAACGTGGGGCCCATTTTGCCGCCCGCACCGAGAATCACCAACGGGCCCTGCAACCTGCGCATGAATTCGATGAGCACCGGCCTCGGTCGACTCAGCACGTCATCGAGGTCTTGTTCAGTCTCGATCACTTCTGGAAATGTCGCCGCAGCATTTGTCATGAGCGTATGCCAGTTCACTCCGTAGACGATGGGGAGGCGCCGGGATTGAGTTATGGACTCGTGGGTCTTGTTCCCCGGGCGGTCAGGTAAGCAATCAGGTCCGCCAAATCCTGCTTGGAGAGATCCTTTTCCAGCCCCTCGGGCATCAAGGATTTCCCCGTGCTCTGGAGTTCCTCCAGTTCGCTTCTCAGCAGCACTTGCTCCTTGCCCTCCTGACCGCGGAGCGTAATCCCCGTGGCGGTTTCGCTAGCCAAGATGCCGGTAAACGTCCGTCCGGCCTTCGTGACGGCCATGTACTCGAGATACCGCGTATCGACATTCTTGTTGGGAGCGAGGATTTCGGTCAGTAAATAGTGTGGCGTCTTGTTGGCAACTGCGGCCAGGTCAGGCCCCACGGCGTTGCCGACATTCTCCAAGCGGTGACAGGCGGCACAGGTCTTGGCGAAGATGGCTTTACCTCGGGCCGGATTCCCCTGCATCGCCGGCACATCTCCATAAGCATCCAGCACTTTTTCCCGGTCTGGACTACTTCCTTCCCGGAATAATTTGGTCGCCAGGCTTCGGACCAAATTCTCCTTATGGGACAGCAGGCGCTGCCGATGCTTGGCGTCAACCTGGGCAGCCGGTACCGCGCCCGCCTCAATACTCTGCAACAACGACCGTTGCCAGGTATCTCTGCTCAGAAGGATATCGAGAACATGCGACTTCAACGCTGGCGTGTAACTTCTCCAGCCGGCGATCAGGATTGACGCGGCACGATCCTCGGGAATGCGGCCCAGCCCCTCGCAGGCTACCTTCTGAAGAGAGACGGGATTCTGCGGGACGAGCAGCTTGGCCAGCACCGGCAGGTCGGCCGCTCGTTCGGCGGCATCCCGACCGAGTACCGCGACGATGGCCAAGCGCTCCAATTCGTTCGTGCTGTCCTCGACCACGAGACGGCGTGCCTCCGCCAGCATATGGCGGATCTGTTCCGTCGCGCGGTCATCCTGCAATTGGGTGAGCGACTGTCCGCTCCGCAAGAGCCCATCGAGCACACCAGCCAGGCCGGCCCATTGCCACGCGGCGTACCGTCCATCCCGCGGCATGGCCAATGCACGCAAAATCTCCGGCAGACTTTTTCTGTCGCCCAGTGCCGTAGCAACGGCCAGGAACCGCTGCGCCAAAAGCTCCGGTGGACTCTGGTCTGCCGGTCGCGCAAAAATGCCGGCAAGGACCACGGCAACATTGTAGGCATGGAGACTGCTCAACACGGCCGTGGTCAGAAAGGGATCTTCCGGATACGCCAGTGCCAGCTTCGCCAGGGCAGCACCGGCGCGCGGATCCCGCCACTCCCCCAAGCTAAGCGCCAATTGCAAGCGGACCTGGGCATCCGAATCTTCGACCTGGTTCACCAGTGCTTCGCCAAGCTCTTTAGACGTGGCAAGGAATGGCTCAGCGAGCCGAATCGCGTGCCGCCGGACGCCCGGATGCGGATCGCCCAACGCATGGAGAACGGTCCTTGGCTGGAGCGAGCCCAAGTTGCCGAGGACACAAAGGGCATGCAGCCGGGCTTCCGCCCGCCTGCTGGTCGCAAGCAATTCTTCCAGCGGTTTCACGGCCGCGGCATCCGGATGCCAGAGCAGCATCTGTCCGGCCCTATCGCGCTGCCAGCCGTTGGGACTGTCGAGCGCGGCTACCAAGCCGGCGCTGTTCAGCTTGTCAAGCCGCGGGATCGGCCGAGGCTCCTCGTGCTTGGGCCGCACGCGGTAAATCCGACCCATCGTACTGCCAGCGCGAACATCGAGCTTCGCCAGGTCTTCCGGCGGAATCCACCGCGGGTGCTCGATGACGAAGCGGTACATATCTACGATCCACAGACAACCATCGGGCCCGGTCCGGACCTGCACAGGACGAAACCAATTGTCGGTCGAAGCCAGGAATTCGGATTTGGTCTCGTCACCGGCCCGCCCCCCGGAAAACGTGCTGCCCCGCGGAGACAGGATGAGTCGATGAAGCAACAGATTGACGGGCTCGCACACAAACGCATTCCCAGAATAGGACCGTCCCAGGAGGTCATCGCGGTAAATGCCCAGTCCGCAAGCGGCCGTCGTTTGCCCGGGCGGGCCCGACAGCTTGAAGAGCTGAAGCTCCGTTCGGATGGGGTAGAGACGGTCCGGATTCGGGGCATCAGAGACAAGGACCGCAGAGGGCGGTGAGATGACATGCGGATTTCGGCGGAGGTAATGGTCGGCCAGGGGGTAATGCCAGCAGAGATTGCTATTGTCGCAGCCAAACCAGTTGCCCCAATCATCGCGTACCCGGCCCTGCTGCGTCCGCCCTGTCGCCGGTTCCAGGACCCCTTGATCGGGCTGGATCCGAAAATCCCGATTCCCCAACCGTATCAGCGCGCCCTTCATTCCGGACGCCTCTTTTTCCACACGCGTCGGGTGCGCGGCATCTGGGCCGAGAGGAAAGCAACGGATTGTGCCGCCGAACATGCCGCAGGAACCGTGGACCCACCCATCCAGGCCGTACTCCAGACTGTTGACCCGCGCCTGATAATTGTCCGTGCCGAAGCCGCTGAACAGCTTCCGCACCACGTCCGCCTTGCCGTCTCCGTCGGTATCCTCGGCATAGAGGATGTCAGGGGCCGCACAGATCAACACCCCTTTGCGCCAGGCCGTTACGCCGGTCGGGAAGGGGATATTGTCGAGGAACACCGTCGCCTTGTCATAACGGCCATCGCCGTGCGTGTCCTCCAATAGCCGGATGCGGCCGCCGGGCTTGTAGTCGCCTCGCTGCCCAGCCGGATAATCGATCATCTCGGCAACCCAAAGCTTGCCATCCGGTGCCCAATCGATGGCCACGGGAGAGCGCACCAACGGCTCGGCAGCTACTAGCTCCACGGCCAAGTCAGGCTTGGTATGGATATCCGCCAGGGATTGCTGGGGGGAAGTTGGCCGCGACCCGCCCGTCCGGTGGGGATCAAAGGAGGATGGGAAGTGCGTCTCCAACTGCTTGCGGACCGCATCGATGATGTGCTGCTCCAAACCCGGCTTGAACGGTGCCGGCACATCATAGTAAACCATCGCGCCGCCACCTTCATAACCCCCTTCCTTGAGGATCCGTTCGGAAGGAATGTAGCATGGGGAATCATTGGCATAGGCATTGATCCAGAGGCGGAGGCCGTCCAGCTCGCGCTTCAGGCGCAAGCCATAATCCACAACGACTTCGCCCGGCAGAAAGACCATCGCCAGCGAATCGCCGAATGCCCACGTTTGAACTTGATAGTCGATTTTGGTGCGGAGGGATTCCGCGCGATCGAGCCGAGCAAGCTGGACCAGCGCATGGTAGCCAACCGCGTCCTTTCTCCCAGCCCGCTCTTGCCATTGGGTCCGCGTGGGCAAGGTATCGAGTGGCAGCTCGATCCGGTGCGAATGGGCAATGATCTTGCCTGTGACCG
>DATGIQ010000561.1:0-4984 GCA_035295665.1 Gemmataceae bacterium
CTCGCTACGGCGGCGAGGAGTTTGTCGTCGTGCTGCCGGAAAGCACGCTCGATTCCGCCCTGTGCGTCGGCGAGCGCATCCGCTCGATGGTGGAAAAACACGATTTTGTTTTTGAGAACCAGTCATTCCATATCACGATCAGCCTGGGAATTGCGGCGATCACGGATGCGGCGTCGCTCACCCCCAGTGAGTTAATTCGCCTGGCCGACGAGAGGCTGTATCAAGCCAAGCGGGCCGGACGTAATCGGATCGTGGCCTAAAGACCGGCATCCGAAACACCCCTTCACCTCCTCCCCGCCTTGTCCCGGCAGCTAATTGACCCTCCATTCGGCCGCTGTTACAGTACACTCATGAGGAAAGGTGTGCCCGTATCGCCGGGCGTCGCGGTGGCCCGCGCTTGCGTCATGGACGATCTGCCGGCCAACCGTGAACCGCATAAGCTGGATGGCATCGCTATTCCCGCGGAGATCAACCGTCTCGAAGCCGCCTGCGCCGCGGCGACGCAGGAACTGGAGCACACCATCACCCGCGTGAGCGCCCAGGTCGGGGAAGAGGAAGCGGCTATTTTTCGCGCCCATCGTCAGCTTCTTCGCGACCCGGTTTTGCTCAACAAAGTGAAATCGATCATCGTCAACCAACACGTCGATGCCCGCACCGCGCTCCAGGAATCGCTGGAGCAGTACTCGACGCTCTTTGCACAGATTCATGATGACTACCTCAAGGAGCGCATGGCCGACGTCCGCGATGTCATTGGCCGAATTGCCAGCCATCTGACGCGCCAGGAAACCGAACTTCGCTTGGCATGTAATGAGCCGGTCATCGTCGTCGCCTCGGAGATCCTGCCTTCGCAGGCGCTGGCGTTTGACCGTTTGCACGTGGCTGGCATCGTGACGGAGACCGGCGGCACCACGGGCCATGCCGCCATCCTGGCCCGATCGCTGGGGATCCCGGCCGTCTCCGGCTTGCGCGGCATTCTGCGCGAGGTACGCACAGGCGATCTCGTCGCCCTCGATGGCCGCGAGGGGCATGTCTATTTGAATCCCGGTCCCGAAGTCGAGTCGGCCTACCGCAAACTCCAGCGCGAATATGTCGATCTGCGCGATCGGCTGATCGAGAATCGAGATTTGGAGCCGGTCACTTTGGACGGCATCCACGTGGAGCTGTTGGCCAACGTCAACAGTCCGGCGGATGCGGCCATGGCGGCGCGGGTTGGCGCCAGCGGCGTGGGCTTGTACCGGACCGAGTTTCTCTTCCTCACTCACCCCACAGTACCCAGTGAGGAAGAACAATTGGCAACCTACCGGGCGGTCATCGAAGCCGCGCCCAACCATACGGTGACCATTCGGACGCTGGATTTGGGGGGGGATAAACAGGTTCCCTATCTGGGCAATCAACACGAGACCAACCCGTTCATGGGTTGGCGGAGCATTCGCCTCAGCACCGCCCATCCGGAGTTCTTCCAGACTCAGTTACGCGCCATTCTGCGGGCAGGAATCTATGGCCGGGTCAGCTTGCTGTTTCCCATGATCAGCACCTTGGAGGAAGTCCACCGCCTGAAACGCCTCGTGACACGGACGCAATCCGATTTGCAGCGGCAAGGGATTGCGTTCGGAGAGCAAATCCCGGTCGGTGTCATGCTGGAAGTACCGGCGGCAGCCCTGTGCATCGACGCCTTGCTGGAAGAGGTCGATTTCGTGAGCATCGGCTCCAACGATCTGATTCAGTACGTGATGGCTGCCGACCGCGACAATCCCAAGGTGGCCCATTTGTGCGAGCCGTTTAGCCCAGCCATCTTGCGGCTATTGCAACAAATCATCAAAGCCTGCAATGCACGGGGCACCCACGTCACGCTGTGCGGTGAGATGGCGGGCCGGCCGCGCTGCTTCCTGCCCCTCTTCGGGATGGGGCTCCGCAGTTTGAGCATGAGTCCGGCTTTTGTTCCTGGCCTGAAAGAACTCATTCGCCGGACGACGCTACCTAGCGCCCAGCAGATCACCGAGCGAGTTTTGCAGATGAAGACGTTTGGCGAAATCCGTGGCTACCTGACACGGAAAGCGCGGAAACTGTGGCCGAACGTGCGCTGGCTTGATACGTCGAAGTAACTCCCCATTCCCGAGACTGTAGAGGCGATCAAGCCATCGCGAGGAATTTGCCAGGGCGGGGTCGAAGGGATGGTCTTATCCACGGTCCCGTTCATGCTGTCTGCTTAGCGGCGGTGCGCAGAACCGCGCGGGGCGCATCCCCAAACGGTTCTGCGCACCGCCGCTAAACAATAGCGGACGCCTTCAGCCGGACCGTGGATCACGAATGCATCGATTGCCTATCTACGGCAAAGCAACGCGCAGCTCGTCTAACGCTTTTTGCGTATGAATCCGCCGGACATTGCCCTGTACTCGGTAGTATTGGCGGAGTTGCCATACGGAGCCTATCGCAGCGCGGCCATACGGCAAGCCGCTAATCTCGCTTTGATAACGCGCCCTCAGCAACAATTTATCTCCTTGCCGTTCGATAACCCCGCTGCCGGCGAACAGGGCAGGAACCGAGCGCAACTCGCCTGTCTGGGCACGCTCATGGGCACCAATGATTTGATGATTGCCTCGATCGCCCTGGCAAACGGGCTCATTCTCCTTACCCATAACACGAGTGAGTTCAGCCGGGATCCTGGTCTGAAGCTGGAGGAATGGCACCAAGCGTCAGGAGGTGCTGAGCCTTGCCGTCCGGTTGCACATCGTGCACTAACCTGGTAGAGTCAGCGAAGTTGCCTTGAGCCAGTGAGATCCCTTATCTGCTTGCAAAGCCGGGAAGCGATCGTGAACCGCCAATCCTTGTCCCCGCAATTGCCCTTGAACCGGCGCTCGTTCGTTCAAGCCGGCGCCGCCTCGGTGCTGACGGCGGCAAGCTGGCAGCGCGTCTGGGGCGCCAATGAGCGGATCGGTGTCGGCTTTATCGGCTTTGGCTTGATCGGCAAACGGCATGTCCTCGACTTCCAGCTGCAGCCCGACGTGGACCTTGTCGCCGTTGCCGAGACGCACCGCGGCCGGCGCGAAGAAGCAACCTCCTTGATGGGCACCTCTGCCAAAGGCTACGGAGACTTCCGTGCGCTGCTGGACCAGCGGAGTGTGGATGCCGTGGTCGTCTCGACTCCGGACCATTGGCACGCCCTGATGACGATGATGGCCTGCGCAGCCGGCAAGGATGTTTATGTCGAGAAACCGTTGACCCTGTTTGTCCGCGAGGGCCGCTGGATGATTGAGGTGGCCAAGCGCCACCAGCGCATCGTTCAGGTGGGAACGCAGCAGCGCTCCGGACCCCACTATCAGCGCGCCCGGGAGCTGATTCGCAGCGGATATCTCGGCCCCGTCAGCTCCGTGCGCATGGCGGCCTACCGCAATATCATGCCGGGTTACGGCTCACCGCCCGATCAGGAGCCGCCGCCAGAGCTGGACTGGGAGATGTGGCTCGGGCCGGCACCGTGGCATCGATATAACGTCAACCGAGCGATTTATCACTTCCGGTGGTTCTGGGATTATTCGGGTGGACAGATGACCAATCTCGCGGCCCATTCCCTGGATATCGTCGACTGGTGCCTCGGCGAACAAAGGCCAAGGGCAGTGACCAGCGCGGGTGGCCGCTTCAGCTTGTTGGATAACGGGGAAACGCCGGATACCCAAGATACGCTGATCGAGTTTCCGGGCTGGACGGCCGTTTGGTCCCATCGCGAAGCCAGTGCCGGACGGACCACCCCTGGAGGGAGTTTGGAGTTCTTTGGCCCGAAAGGAAGTCTGGCCTTATCGCGTAATGGCCTGGTAGTGACCCCCGACCGCAAGCTGCCGCCGGGCAATACCGTTCCACAATTCACCGACGCACACCCGACTGGCGGCCCGGTCCGCAGCGAGGTCGCGGGACCGCCTGAGCTTTGGACCAAGCCGATCGAGGATAAATCGGGCAACAGCCGCGACCAGCTCAAACGGCACGTTCGCAATTTCCTGGACTGCGTGAAGTCGCGCCGGCCGCCGCTCTCGGACCTCGAAAGTGCGCACCGTACGGCTACGATTTGCCACCTGGCCAATCTCTCGCTACGCCTGGGACGCAAGATCCGCTGGGACGCAGAACACGAGAGAATTATTGACGATGCGGAAGCAGCCCAAGGGTTGGTTCGCCCTTATCGTTCGCCGTGGGACGCCCTACTCAAAGGGATGGGTGTAAGAGATAAGCCATGAACTGGACGCGAAGAGAAATGTTGGTTGGCTGTGCCGGCGCTGTGCCGGCCCTGGTTTCGGTCGCTTCCCTGATTGGACGCTCGGCTGAGCCGGAACGGAAGACGTTGGGCGTCATCAGCCACTCCTACAGCCTGCGCCGCTTCACCGATCCAGTGCTGCTTCTCGAATATTGCCGCGAGCTTGGTGCTGCCGGCGTGCAAATTGCCATCGGGGCACGTGATGAAGGCTACACGGCCAGGCTCCGCCGGGAACTCGATCGGCAGCAAATGTATCTCGAAGGGTCAATCTCCCTGCCGCGCGACCACGCGGATACGGCACGCTTCGAAGCCGAGGTGCGCACCGCCAAACAGTGCGGCGCAACCATCCTCCGCACGGTCATGCTGCAAGGACGCCGCTACGAAGTCTTCAACACCGCCGAGGATTTCCGCCAGTTCGCCGACCGCAGCTGGCAATCGCTGCAGCTGGCCAAGCCCATTATCGAACGGCACGAGATGCGGCTGGCCATCGAGAACCACAAAGACTGGCGGACGGAAGAGTTGCTCGATCTCCTGCGCCGGGCCGCCAGCCCGTTTATCGGTGTCTGTATCGATACCGGTAACAGTATTGCCCTGCTCGAAGATCCGATGGCCGTGGTCGAAGCGTATGCCCCGTGGGCCTTTTCGACGCACCTCAAGGACATGGGCGTGGAAGAATACGCCGATGGCTTTCTGCTGGCCGAGGTTCCCTTGGGCACCGGCTTTCTCGACTTGCCTAAAATCATCGGC
>DATGIQ010000562.1:0-9131 GCA_035295665.1 Gemmataceae bacterium
CCTGGCGGCCAATAACTCCGCAGTAGGCGGTGAACCGTGGGGCAGCAATCCCCTCTTCCGCAATGAAGCCTTCAGCGTCTTCCACGGCATCAACGACGGGTGAGGCGGACCACCGATTCATCCATTCCTTTTCGAAAGGCAAGCCGTTACCGCCTGCCGACGACTTGAACTTGCCAATGGCGTGCATCGCAGTGAAGGAATACTCCTGACGCTCCGATAAACGAATTAGTTTCGGATCGTCGCGGCTCTCCGTGCGTAAGAGCTAGCACACAAAACTTGTAGCGACTCCGGGACACGAGCCTGACGCGCAAGCGAAGGGATAGCATAACCCCTTCCTTCGCTGGCGCGTCAGGCCCGGGTCTCCGGGTTCTAACCATTCAGGCCGGAGATCCCTTTCGTTCGGCAAGGATTGCCCAGATCACCGGCATAACCGCTTGGCTCCATCGAGGATGCTCATGAGTTACCCCTTCTCCCGGCGCGATCTTTTGAAGTCGATGGTTGCTCCCGGGCTCATCCCGTTGCTGACGGGCCTACAACCCGTATCCGCGGCCGGCCGCCGTCTGCTTCGCCGCGTTTCGCTCGGTGGCGTCTCGGGACACATGACGGGAGCCAAGGCCCTGGTCGAGACGCTGATCCTGGAAGGAACTGAATGCGTCTTCGGTATCCCCGGTGCCCAGGAGAATGAGCTTTGGGACGCGTTCAAATCGCGCGGACTTGGCTATCTGCTGGTGACGCATGAATTCTCCGCGGCGGCGATGGCGGATGGGTATGCCCGGAGCACCGGCAAACCGGGCGTTCTGTGCGTGGTTCCCGGTCCCGGCGTCACCAACTCGCTGGGTGGCATCGGCGAAGCCCTGCTGGACAGCATTCCCCTCGTGTGCATCGTCGGCGACGTGGCCCGTGGGGACAAATACCGTCCTTTTCAACTCCACGAACTGCCCCAGCTCGGCTTGCTGCAACAGATGACCAAAGGCGTTTTCGAAGTCCAGCACGCCGCTGATATCCCCACGGCCGTCCGCCAAGCGTTTCAGCTGGCTCAGTGCGGCGAGCCGGGGCCCGTGGCCGTCGTCATCCCGTACAACTTGCTCATCGATACCCACCAGTACGATTCGCCCCCCTTGGAGCCGGCCGGCGTGTCCCTGGACGAGGATGCGTTCAACCGGGCTCTGTGCCTTCTGAGCGATCGCAAACTCCGCGTCGGCATCTACGCCGGCCTGGGTTGCATGGATCATTCCTGTCTGCTGGTGAGCGTGGCCGAGCTGCTCCAGGCGCCGGTGGCCACGAGTGTGTCCGGGAAAGGCGTCATTCCGGAAAACCATCCTCTGGCGGTCGGGTGGGGCTATGGCCCACAAGGAACGCGCACCGCCGAACAGGCGTTTCGGTCGGTCGATCTCGTCCTGGCCATCGGCGTCCGCTACAGCGAAGTTTCCACGGCTGCATATTCCATTCCCCAGCATCGCCATGTGATCCATGTGGATGCCAATCCGAACAACCTTGGTCGCATCCTCAAAACCGAGGTTTGCGTCCATGCCGATGCGGGCTTGTTCCTGAGCCAGCTTCTTGAGCATGGCGACCAGCTACGGCGGGCCCCGGATGAAAAGCTGGTGGCCCATATCCAGGCATGGAAAGGGGAGGAATGCAAAAAGAACGCGGAAATGGTTGCCGTCTGCGGGGCGGACCCGATGGCGTTCCTGCTCGCGCTGCGGCGCTGCACCAACCCCGACGCACTGGTCTTTGTGGATGTCACCCTCGTCGAGCATTGGGCAGCCGAGGTGTTTCAGACCTGGCTGCCACGCACCTATTTCAATCCGACGAATAACCAGGCGATGGGGTGGTCGATCCCGGCCGCGCTCGGCGCCCAGCGCGTGCATCCCGGCCGGCAGACGGTTACGGTCACCGGCGATGGCTGCCTGTTGATGTCGGGGATGGAGTTGTCCACGGCGGCGCGCGAATGCTTGCCGGTGAAGTTCTTCATCCTGGACGACCAGGCCTACGGGATCATGCAAGCCTTGCAAAAGCCGGCCTACCTGCGAACGACGGCCACGATCCTGGCCCGGCTTGATTACCCAGCATTGGCCAAGGCCATGGGGATCGAGTACCAGGAAATCACCACGACTTGTGATCTGGAGCCGTGTATTCGGGGAGCCCTGGAAATGCCGGGACCGGTGCTGACCCGCGTCGTCACCGATTACCGTAAGCGCCCGATCCGCTGGCTCGAAGCCGTCAAGAGCCATTACAAAAAGGAATTGTCGACGGAGCAGAAGGTCCGCTTCGCGGCCCGGTTAGGGGTCCGGACGCTGGACCTGGCACCGCAGAATGATTGAAGGTTTGGCCAGGCGATCTTCGCTACAATGGGACAGGGAAGACTGCATGCCTTTGCTTTGTGTTTCTCGCCTTTGCAGGGGATGAAGATGGCATCGCCAACCATGCTCGAAGCGCCCGCGGCCCCCGCATATCCGTCCGTGGATGAAGCCTTGTATGAAGTGGTCGACGGCCGGCGGGTGGAGTTACCTTCGATGGGCGTCTATGCATCGTGGATCGCTTCCGAATTACAGAGCGAGTTGAGGCCCTTTGCAAAATCGCGCCGGCTAGGGACCGTCGTGATGGAAGCATTGTTCATCCTGGATGCCGAACGTAATCTGCGCCGCCGCCCGGACATTGCCTTCGTATCCTCGCAGCGTTGGCCGCTGGATCGGCCGATTCCAGAGGAGGGCGATTGGGAGGTAGTTCCAGACCTTGCCGTGGAAGTGACCAGCCCCAATGACCGATTTGAAGAGGTCTTCACCAAAATCGCGGAATACTTTCGCTACGAGATACGGCAGGCTTGGATTGTGGCGCCAAGAATTCAGAATGTTCTGATCTTCGATTCCCTGACCAAGCTGCGCATCCTCACCGCCGCCGACGAGCTCGATGGTGGAGAATTGCTGCCAGGCTTTCGTCTGCCGCTCGCCAGCCTATTCCAACGCCAAGCCCAGGCCGGCCCTCTCATTTCGAGCTGATTTCGATCACCACCGCAACGGCTTCTGCCAGGCTTCCTTGAGATCCGCCAGCTCCGCCCAAACAATCCATTCGCCGCCACTCCCGGCGATGCGCAGGCGCGGCTCCTTGCACGTCTGACCGATCCGCTGACAAGGTAGCCCGGACAAGCAGCGTTCCAGGGCCACGGCGTTGGCCGGCGTCGCCTCGACCAGGAAGCGCGTGGTGGATTCTGCAAATAGCAGAACCGCGTCGGACTCCGTCCCTCCATGAGCGCGGATGCGGGTCAGATCGGCCCCAATGCCAGCAGCGATGGCCATCTCGGCCGCGGCCGTCGCCAGGCCGCCTTCACTCAGATCGTGACAGGCGCGGACAAGGCCGCGCTCGATCGCATCGTGCAGCTGGCGGAAGATGCGCGGGGCCAACGCAAGATCCACTTCCGGTACGGCTCCTTGCTCGATGCCCGTTACCAGGTTGTAATGCGAACCGCCCATTTCGTCCTTCGTCACGCCGATCAAGAGAAGGACATTCCCCGGCTCCTTGAAGTCCATGGTGATGCAGCGCCGCACATCCGAAACCCGGCCGAGTGCGCTGATCAATAGCGTGGGAGGGATCGTGATGTGGCGGTCGCTGGCGTGAAATTCGTTGTTCAGACTGTCCTTGCCGCTGATGAACGGCATGCCGTACGCCAGGGCGACATCGCGGCAAGCCTCCGCGGCCCGGACCAGGGAACCGAGCACCTCGTTCCGGTCGGTATTTCCCCAGCAGAAATTATCCAACAGGGCGATCCGCTCCGGGTTAGCTCCGACAGCCACCACGTTGCGCACCGCTTCATCGATGACCGCCGCCGCCATGCGGTAGGGATCGAGATCGCCATAGCGCGGGTTGATGCCGCAGCCAACCGCCAGGCCGGTCCATGATCCGAGCACGGGTGCGATGACCGCGGCGTCTCCGGGCCCATCGTTCTGAGCACCGACGAGCGGTTTGATCACCGTGCCGCCCTGCACCTCGTGATCGTACTGGCGAATGATCCATTCCTTGCTGCAAACGTTGTAGGTAGAAAGGATCTTCCGCAGCGTTGCGGTGAAATCCTCCGGGCCGCTGGAAGGGACTGGCGCTTTGACGGTGGCGTCTCGCGCAGAGCTGCTCCGGGGCTGCCAGGTTGCGTGGCGTACCACCGGAGGCCGGCCGTGGTGCAGGAACTCCATGTCCAGGTCGCCAACCTGCTCGCCCTGGTAATGAAGCCGCAATCGCCCGGTCGCTTCGAAACGGCCGGTCACCGTTGCCTCCACCCCTTCGCTGGCACACAACGTCTGGAGCATGGGCCACTTGCCAGGCGGTACGGCCAACACCATCCGCTCTTGTGCTTCCGAGATCCAGATCTCCGTGTAGGACAAGCCTTCGTACTTGAGGGGAGCCTGATCGAGCTGGACGTCGGCCCCAAGCGTGGCAGCCATTTCACCGATTGCCGAACTGAAGCCGCCGGCGCCGCAATCGGTGATGGCGTGATACAGGCCCAGATCGCGCGCTTGCAACAGCACGTCGAGCATTTTCTTTTCGGTGATGGCGTTGCCAATTTGCACGGCTCCGCCGCTGACCTTTTCCGATTCCGCAGTCAGCTCCATCGAAGAAAATGTCGCGCCGTGGATGCCATCGCGGCCGGTCCGGCCGCCGACGGCCACGATCCAATCCCCGGCTTGTGGCTCCTTCCGGCACCGCGAGACGGGGATCAGGCCGACGGTGCCGCAGAAGACGAGCGGATTGGCCAGGTAGCGTTCATCGAAGCACACCGCCCCATTCACGGTCGGAATGCCGATGCGGTTGCCATAATCGCGCACCCCGGCCACCACCCCTTTCATGACCTTGACCGGATGAAGCACGCCGGGCGGCAGTGCAGCAGCCGGCGTGTTGGGAGGGGCAAAACAGAACACATCGGTATTGCAGATCGGCTTGGCTCCCAGGCCGGTGCCCAGCGGATCGCGGATCACGCCGCCTAGCCCGGTGTTGGCACCGCCGTACGGTTCGATCGCCGAGGGGTGATTGTGCGTTTCGACCTTGAAGCAGACGTGAACCTGATCATCAAACCGCACCACCCCGGCATTGTCTTCGAATACACTGACACACCAATCGTTCGCGCCGAGCCGGCGGCGGATCTCCTGGGTCGCTTCGAAAATCGTTTCCTTCAGTAAGTTTTCGAAACGCCGGCCGTTGAAGTCGATCTTGCCTTTGAGGGTCTTGTGTGAACAATGCTCCGACCAGGTTTGGGCCAGGGTTTCCAGCTCGACATCGGTCGGCTCCCGTCCGAGGCTGCGATAATGGGCCTGAATGGCGTGCATCTCGGCGAGGCTGAGAGAAAGCTGTCCTTCCTGGCTCACGCGCAAGAGTGCTGCATCGTCGAGGTCACGCAGCGGCACGGTGATCCGATGGAAGCGATACGGAACGCCCAGCGCCAAGTGCTCGGAAGTGATCGGTCCGCGCACGATCTGCTCGATCGCCTCGTTGGCAAGGACTTTTTCCAGGACGAGCGAATCAGGCCCGGCCACGGATTGGTGCGCGGGGAAGTAGTAGCGGCGAAACGTGCGGACTGAATCGACGGCAATTTCCAGGTCACGGGCCGCTTCGACCACGCTCATCGCGGCCGGATCCATCACGCCTGGTTTCAGGAGCACAGTGACCGATGGACTATTTTGATCGCTTTCGTTCCTGGGCTCCGCAAGCTGCGTGAGCTGGCCGATTTCCACGAGCGGATCGACCAGCAGTTCGGTCATCAGTCGATGGGCGTCTGCTTGCGCGAGCTTGCCCTGCACGAGATAGCCCCGTGCGGTTCGTGCCAGCAGCTCGGTTTCCGTTCCCGCGTGGGTCAGAAGCTCGCATTCCTCCTTGACCCGTTCGCGTTCCAGATCCCGTCCCTGGGGTTGAATTTCAATTTCCCAAAGCATCACGCACCTTCTTGGCTTGAGCCAGCAAATCCATGACCGCCGTCGAGTTCTCGACCGTCAGAGCTTCGCGGAACAGGGTCAGTTGTTCCTCCAGTCGCTGGAGAGCGGCGAGCAGGGCCGGCCGATTCTGAGCAAAAATGGCTGTCCAGAGCGACGGATCTCCCGCGGCGATGCGCGTGGTGTCGCGAAAGCCGCTCGCCGTCAGTTCGTGTAGCTCTGGCGGTAAAATTCCGGCTAGCGCGGCCGCCAGCAGATGAGGCAGATGGCTCGTGATAGCTAGCGCCTGATCGTGCTCCTGCGGGTCCATTACCTGGACCCGGCAACCCAGGGCACGCCAGAACGTCGAGGTGCGCTCCACGGCCAATCGATCGGTGGCCGGCGTCTGGGTCACGATGGCGAGCCGATTCTGAAAGAGATCAGCGTCCGCATGCTCGGCCCCGCGTTTCTCGGAACCGGCCAGCGGATGGCTACCGACAAATGCGACACCCTGGGGAAGCCGGCCTTCCACGGAGCGCACAATTTCAGCCTTGGTGCTGCCGGCGTCGGTAAGCAGCGTTCCGGCGGCACAGCCGGATGCCGACGCCAAGACCTGTCCGGCGATCTGATCGACCGGAGTACAAAAGACCGCTACCTCCGCCTGCTGAACGGCGGCAGCGAGATCGAGAGAGTCCTCATCGATGGCGCCGACTGCCAGCGCTTGATTGAGACTGGCTTGCCGCCGGCCGCTGCCGAGGACCCATTCGGCAAGCTTTCGGCGTTTGGCGGCCAATCCAATCGAGCCGCCGATCAGCCCGACGCCGACGATCGTGAGGATCTTGATCTTCATCAATGAGGCGATTGCGACTGAATTCTGGGCGATGGAGGGATTATAGCAAGAAGGCCCGAAAGGTGAGGGCCAACGAGAATTAGCCAGCTCAGCCGAAGACGAAATTGAGGTACGGAAGGAGTGTTAAGTTTCCTTAATGGGCCCCCCCCATCACTGTTAACTACGTGAAACAATTGCGGCCTCAACCGCGGACGGATGCCGGGATCGATTCACTCCTAACCGTCCAATCTTCACGCTGTTACAGCGTTGGGTGCGGGGGTGCTCCGGCAGGGGTCAGCGACGGCATAGGCTTTGCTCCTTACGGGGCGAACAGAAAGGGAACCACGCCATGAGCAACGCTAGCTCCATCGCACGACCCAGCTTGAATCTACGTCGGATGATCCCGAGAGACCTGCCCCACGTCTTGCAGATCGCCAAGAACCTCTCCGCGGGACGGTGGGCACTCAAACATTTTTTGAAAGTCTTCCAATCGGGAGATGCGGTCGGATGGATCGCGGAGAAAGATGGCTGCGTGGTCGGCTTTGTCGTCTACACGGTGAGCCAGCAGCCCACCGAGATCGAGAGCGAGCAGAGCAATACCCGGCCCAAAGGTCTTTCGGGGCCGAAGAGTATTGTCACGGCGAAATCGCCGTGCGTGAACCTGCTGAATATCGTGGTTGCTCCCGAATGGCGCCGGCAAGGCATCGGCCGGTCGATGCTGGAGATCCTCGATAAGGGCTTATGGCGCACGGCCGGCTGCGTTCAGATCTTGGTGCCGGAGACCAATCTTGCCCTCCAGTTGTTCCTCCGTGCCGTCGGTTACAAGGCGATCCGCATTGTGCGGGAATGCTTTGATGCCGAAGACGCCTACCTGATGGAACGCCAGCACCGCTAAATGCCGTAGAGCGGAGCATACTTGTTCCGCAAATAAGCAAGCAGCGGCCGGTGGCTCAATGGTTTTCCTGTGATGCGCCGGCACAGATCCGCTGCCCGGTAACGCTGCCCTTGACGGTGCACCTTCTCGTTCAACCAGCCCTTCAAACCACCGAACTGGCCACGGCGGAAGTCGGCATCGAGATCGCCGAGGTCCTGCCGGGCTTGTTCCATGAACTGGGCGGCGTAGAGATTGCCAAGTGTGTAGGTGGGAAAATAGCCAAGCCCGCCCATGCTCCAGTGAATGTCCTGTAGGCAGCCGAGCGCATTGGTCGGTGGCTTGAGAGAAAAAGATTGCTGGAATTTCTCATCCCAGGCGGCGGGCACGTCGGCTGGCTTCAGCTCGCCGCTGACCAGCGCTTGTTCCAGCTCGAAGCGGAGGATGATGTGCATGTTGTAGGTCGCTTCATCGGCTTCGACCCGGATGTACGACGGCTGCACATCATTCACGGCAAACACAAATTCATCCAGCGTGACCTCGCGGAGGGCTTCCGGAAACGCTTGCTGGGCTTGCGGGAAGAAATACTCCCAAAACGATCGGCTTCGGCCGAGCTGGTTTTCCCAGAGGCGGGATTGGGATTCATGGATCCCCAGCGACGTGGCCGAGCCCATGGGCGTGCCGAAGTGTTCCGTGGCGAGCCCCTGATCGTAAATGCCGTGGCCGGCTTCGTGCAGGATGCCGAAAAAGGCATCGTTGAAGCGGCGAGGATTGTAGCGTGTGGTGATCCGGCAATCGCCCGGTCCGAGCCCGCTGCAAAATGGGTGCGTGGTGACATCGAGTCGGCCGGCCTCGAAATCAAAACCGATCGTCGCCGCGGCTTTTTTCCCGAATGTTTGTTGTCGGTCTACGGGGTACTCGCGCTCCACGATTTCGTGCGGAGCGCGCCGGCCTGAGGCCATGACGGCACCGACGAGCGGCACGAGGTCTTTGCGCAACGCGGCGAAGATTGCCCGGATCTCCGCTGAGGTCGCCCCGGGCTCGTACTCATCCAGCAGGGCATCGTAGGGGGCCTCTTGATAGCCGATGGCCGCCGCTTCCTGGCGCTTGAGGTGGACAATCTTCTCCAGCCAGGGTTGAAACGCCGTGAAATCGTTCGCCTGGCGAGCCTCCTGCCAAACCTGCTGCGCCCGCGTGGTGACGCGGGCCAGTTCTTCGACCAGCTCCTTGGGCAGCTTGACTGCTCGATCGTAATGACGGCGGATTTCGCGGACATTCACCGCCGGCACCGAGTCCGTTTGGCGAACCAGGGCGGAGCCTTCAACCTCTGCCAACAGGCGGCCGATTTCCGGCGCGGTCAGCATTTCATGCGTCATGCGGGCCAGCAGGGCCATTTGCTCGGCGCGGTGGGCGGAACCTTTGTGCGGCATGTAGGTGCGTTCATCCCAGCCGAGCACGCCGGCGCACGATCCAAGCAGGCTGTATTCCTTGATGCGGCGGATCAATTCGGCATAGGCCTGGTTTTCGTTCATGATCGGAG
>DATGIQ010000563.1:0-2618 GCA_035295665.1 Gemmataceae bacterium
ACCGCGCGGCGCAGGTTGCTCTCCATAAGGTTCGCGTGTGCCCAACGATCAACCTCCAGATGGTCTTGGTCGTTCTGCCGAGTAGAGTTCTCCGTTTGCAGCCTGCTTTCCTGCCTGGGGTGCGTATGTTGGTTGTGGCAATCAGGCTGTTCGCGTGCCGCGCGTATGAAACGCACGTCTGGTGGGCCTTCGGATGAAGGTAAGGGGATGGTTACCCAACCCCTCCCTTCCCGAACCGTACGTGCGGATTTCCCGCATACGGCTCTCCACCGAGTCAGTCCTTCCAGACAGGAGCGAGCAGTTGACCCGAAAGGTACTTGCCTTGCAGTTCCGTCAGCGACACAAGCCCCAAGCTACGGAGCATGTCGTTGGTAATGAGCTGGTTCCACCAGCCGCTGCCAACACGCCCCGTGATTGCCAGGCGTACGCGTCGCCGCACGAAACCGTCAAAGCGGCCGAACGGTGGGTCATAACGGCTGCGGATCGGCTTGAAGTACCAATGCCACCCCACCAGGTAGCGGTTGAGGTCCGAGATGATCTTCTCAAGACGCTGGTTCTTCGCCAGTCGTCCCAGAGTGATGTGCTTGGCCTTCACCGCCCGTTGAGCGTGCAGGCGTGGTGTTCTCAGCCGGACCGCCTCTCGAAAGCGTTGCACCGACTTGCGGCGCACCTCCTTTTGGATGCGGCCCGTCTTCGGATCACGAAAGGAATGGAAACCCAGAAACGCGAAGCCCTCTGCCACCGACACGACGCGGGTCTTCTCTGGATGCAGCGTAAGCCCCAACTCGCCTTCGAGAACCTCCCGGGCGAGGGTCAGGGCCGCGGTTGCTTCGCTTTCGCTCTTGGCGAAGATCACAAAGTCGTCGGCATAGCGAACCAGCCCGTAGCCTGCTTCTACCATCCGCTCGTCCAGCCGATGCAGGTAGATGTTTGCCAACAGGGGCGAGGCCGGTCCTCCCTGGGGAGTGCCCAGTTCCGTTGGTTGCACTTCTGCCGCCTCGGGCAAGACGACGCCCGCGCGCAGGATCTGGCGGATGAGCTTGAGGACGCTTGCGTCTGCCACTTCTTCGTTCAGCGCCTCCAACAGTTTCTCGTGATCTACGGTGTCGAAGAAAGTCTCTATGTCCGCATCCACCACCCACCCATAGCCATGCCGCACCGCCCGGTCCACCACCCGCAGCGCCGTCGCACAGCCCCGCTCCCGGCGGAAGCCGTGGCTGCGGTTGCTGAACTTGGCTTCAAAGATCGGTTCCAGCACTTGAAGGAGCGCTTGCTGCTTGAAGGAGCGCTTGCTGGACGATCCGATCCCGAACGGTGGGTATTCCGAGCGGCCTTTGCCCTCCCCCGTTCTTAGGAATGAGCACCCGCCGCACAGGCTGCGGACGGTAGCTCTTGTTTCTCAGGTCCGCCGACAACTGTTCCAACCGCTCAAGAGCCCGTTCACCGAACTTCTCCACGCTCATTTTGTCGATGCCCGCAGCGCCCTGATGGGCTCTCACCTGTTGCCAGGCTTCCCAGAGGTTGGGGAGCGCATAGACTTTGTCGATCAGCGAATGCCATTTATGCTTTCGCTCTGCTCTTCTCTCGGCGGCAAGAGGCGCGCGGCTTGCAAGCGGTCCGTTCTCTTGGGTTTCCTCGGCTTCGTCTTTCGGCGGCAAGCCGAACGTGAACACGAGTTGGCCTACTCCGACCTTTACCGTTTGCTTGTGCATCCGTCTCTCGCTTGCCCTTCTCGGCTGCGGCCCCTTCGCTCCTCCCGGCTTTCACCGGGCGTCCATGCTACTATGAGCCGCTCTGACTCCTCGGCAGCCCCCAAGCCCTTGACCATACGGCCTGGGTTCCGGCCCCGAGTGATCGGCTCTGGCCGGACGGCCGAGGTCTCCCTCGGTCACACACGTCGCTGTTCCCCTCATCCCGGCGTCAACCACACCACGGGTTCCTGTGCGGGACTTCACCCTGCTAGGGAGGCTCGCCCGCCCGTGATGCCGAAACACGTTCACTTTGGTTCCGGGCTAAGGTTTGGATACGACCCTTCACCGGAGTACCTCGCGGTTCCGGCTGTCTTCTCCTACAGGAGGTGTAGCCTGTGCACAGGTCCTCCCGGCGGGACTTGAACCCGCTAGTAACGTGCGCTGCGAGGCGCACCCAGCCGCCCTCACGGGCGGTAAGGACCTATTTGGCACCCTCGAGCGGCTATCGAGGGGCTCGAGGGTGTCGGTGCGAGCGCGTCCGCGAGGACGCTTGGCGACGAAGTCGCCCCCCAGCCGCCGGTTTGATACCGGCGGTCATACGCCAGGAAGAAGATTGCCACTTCTATCTAACGCACCCCTTAGCAGGAGTTCTTCCGGAACTCTCGAATAGAGTGAAGGCACGATGAGCTATTCGCGCGCCGCAGCCCATCCGAGCTGTTCCGGGCGCGCTTGCGCGTGAATATCGAACCCCGATGAGATAGGAGCGAAGATGCTGCATATGATCCTGGGCGCATTGTGGATCGTGTTGGCGCCGGCCGGCGCCGGCCGGCGGCCCGACGTGCCCGCGTTCGTCGATCCGGCGCCGCCGATCGTGCAGAAGCTGGCCGACATCCCGTCGCCGGAACCGCAGGCGCAGGAGGGGCTGAA
>DATGIQ010000564.1:0-13857 GCA_035295665.1 Gemmataceae bacterium
AAGGACACATCTATCAAGTTACCCCAGAAGGCAAAGCACGCATTTTTTACACAACCAAACAGGAACACATTCTCGCGCTGGCCCTGGCGGACGATGGCACGCTGTACGCCGGCACCGACAAGAATGGCTTGGTCTATCGCATTGACGCTCAGGGGAAGGGATTCGTTCTCTACAGCACTCCGCAAACGGAAGTGCGGAGCCTACTGGTGACCGCCGACGGCGTCTATGCCGGCACAAGCTCACCGACGCGGCGGCGCTCCGGAAGTTCGGCTTCGTCGAGTGGGAATGGTCCCCAGCTGCCAAGCAGTTCCCGAACGCCGGGCACTCCGGCCGCAGTCAGCGGGGAGGATCCGAAGAAGCTCGGCGAAGGTTCGAGCACAGCCGTCGGGCCTTCCCCCGCCTCGACGTCGGTGGATCCGTTTGAGAAAAGCAATCCTGCACCTTCCAGTCCTCCGCCAGTCGTCGGCGAAAACTCGCTGTACCGGATTGCCCCGGATGGCACGGTCCGCGAGCTGTTTCGCGAAAAGGCCCTCCTTCTCAGCCTGCTCCGGCAGAACGGCCATATCCTCATTGGCACTGGTATGGAAGGGCAGCTCTTCGAAGTGGATGAAACAACCAAGGAGCGAAGCGAGATCGCCCGCCTCGATCATGGCCAGATCCATGCTCTGTGCCGCCGCCATAATGGCTCGATTGTGTTAGCGACGGGCGACCCCGGAAAGCTTTACGTCTTGCAAGATAAGTTTGCTTCCGAGGGCACGATCGTATCCGAAGTGCTGGACGCCAAGCTCATCAGCAAGTGGGGCGCTTTGCGGTGGAAAGCCGAGACGCCGCCCGAAACCAGTGTCACCCTCGCCGTGCGGAGCGGTAATACTGCCGAGCCGGACGAGACGTGGAGCAGCTGGTCGGCCGAGCAGACCGATCCGGAGCAATCCATGATTGCGGCTCCGACGGCCCGCTTTCTCCAGTACCGCGTGACGCTTCTCACGCGGGACGCCGCCCGGACTCCGGCCCTGCACAGTCTGTCTCTGCGCTATATGACGACCAATCAAGCCCCGGAGATCAGCAGCATTCAGGTTCCAGATCTGGATGCGGTCAACCTCGAAAACCCCAAAAAGCTGCGGTTCAAGTGGACCGCCACGGATCCGAATGAGGATGATCTGACGTATGCGTTATACATCCGCAAGGATGGTTGGAAGAATTGGGTCGAGCTCGAAGAGAGTCTGGATCGGACCGACTACGAATGGGACACGACCACGACGCCGTCGGGCATTTATCAGATCAAGGTAGTGGCCAGCGACCGCAAGGATAACCCCTCGGAAGAAGCGTTAACCGGGGAGCGAATCAGCAGCGCCTTCGTGGTGGCCCATGAGCCGCCTACCGTGATGCTCAAGACAGCAGGCATGGAGGGCGACCAGCTGGTCCTTGAGGCCACGGCTGTCGATCCGCTCGTGCGCTTGACCGCGGCCACATTTTCGCTCAACGGGAAGAAATGGACCAACGTGTTCCCGACGGATGGCCTTTTCGACAGCAAGACGGAAACCTTCCGGTTCAAAACGGAGACGCTCAAGCCCGGAACATATGTGGTCGTCTTGCGCGTTCGGGATGCGGCGGGGAATATCGGCTCCGGTGATGTCGTATTCACGGTGAAGGCGAAGGATGTCAAGCCGTGAGCTCGAGAACCACAAAAACAGGGTCTGGAACTCGCAAATCAAAGATCCAGACCCTGTTTTCGTGTTTGTACAGGATGAGCAGGCCGGTTACTGTTTTGCGTAGCTCCCCCGGTAGATCGGCTTACCTGCTTGGCGGAACTTGCGCTCAAAGTTCGTGAGGTAATCGAGGTCGTGGGTCGGCTCGTGCGTTTGCGGCAACAACAACGGCCGAAGGTTGGACTGGGCCGTGATCAATTGCATAATCAGCTGAAAATAATCCGCGACATCGGTGGCCACGTGTAGCCAGCCTCCGCTCTGCAGGACCCGGGCACACTGGCCAACGAACTCCGCCGTGAAGACCCGTCGCTTGACGTGGCGTTTTTTCCACCAAGGATCCGGAAAATACACGTGGATGGCCTGGCATGAGCCGGCCGCGACATGGTCCCGCAGAAATGCACGCGCATCGGCTTTGGCTAGTCGCACATTGCCCAGCCCGCGCTTGGCCAACCGTGTCGCGGTGAAAAGCTGATATTTGCGGGATATTTCGATCCCGAGGTAGTTCACTCCCGGGAACGCCTGCGCCGCTCGGACCAGGAACAGGCCCTTCCCAAAGCCGACCTCGATCTCAAGGGGCCCCGGATTGACGAAAACCCGTTCCCAGTTCAACGCAGCCGGCTCCGGCGGCACCTCCAACAGAAAGGGAGCCAAATGCTCCAGCGGCAGGCGGCGAGCGCGGCGCAAGGTCAGGACACCTCCTTGCGCGTCATCGAGATGCCGATCACGTCCGCGTGAAAGACCATGTTGTTCCCGACGAAGCCCTGGACATTGAATACCGTTTGCCGTCGATGCGAGCGGAGCAGTTTACCGATGAGGATCAATCGGTCGCCGGGATGAACCGTCCCGCGAAAACGGATGTTATCCATACCGAAAAAGCCAACGAAGTCGCCTTCCAGCATGCCTTCAGTAACGGTGTAGTACGAGCTGAGCTGGGCCGCCGCTTCGCACATCAGGACACCGGGAAGGAGCGGATAACCCGGCATGTGGCCACGAACCCAGAATTCATCGGTGCCCACATCCTTGTAGCCAGCGATCAATTGACGCTCTGGATCTAGCAAAACGATGGCGTTGAGCTGCTCCATCTCGAATCGCTGAGGGATAACGCGGCGAATGGCTTCGATATCCGCGACAATCCGGCCAAGATCGATTTCGGCAGGTTGCAGATGGGGAGGGGGAGGCATCACCGACTCCTCAGCCGACGACGTCGGCGATTTGGTCCAATTCGGTCAACAACACGTCGGGGCGAGTGGCGGCGTCTTTCATCTGGTCCCGGGTTGCCTGGAGCGACGCCTTATCGCCGGCGAATAGCCCTGTTTTCATGCCGAGACGCCGGGCGGGGGCGATATCCACTGCCGCCCGCGAGCCAATGTGCAACACTTCCTGGGCGTCGATGTGACGCTCGGCCAGGGCCGACAGCAAATGGCGGAACAAACGCTCTGAGGGTTTCCGGGCGCGAAGCTCGTAGGAGAGTGCGCGGAGATTGGGATCGATCCAGTCGTCCACTCGTGCCCCGGCGTCTTCGCGGCTGAGGCCACGCTGCAATTGTACCAGGGTAAAACATTGGCCATCAGCGATGAGTCCCTGGGCCAATCCCGCTTCTTTGACATGGCGCAAAGCTCGTGCAGCGCCAGGATAGCAGGCGGTCCCCTGGAGGCTGGCATGAAAGAAATAGGCGACCTTACGGCTGAATTCGTTGAGCGACCCGTAAAAGCCAGCATCGAACTGGTAGTCTTTTTGCAGAAGCTTCTTGATAAAGGCCTCCCAGAGCCGGTCTGCGGCAATTTGCGGATACTTCTCCGCCCCAGCCGGCTGGGTCGATTGCTCGGAAAGGAGATTGCTGTAAATCTGTCGCAAGTAGTCGGCTGGCTGGCCTGGCTTCCGCGACATCGAGCCCCACATCTTGAATTCCTGAATCGTCTTGTCCAGGGCCACTTCCATGATGAACTTTACCGGGTGCTCAAAATAGAGCTCGCCGCCGCTGATGGCCAGCAGGGTGCCATAGACGTTCCAGGTGACAGCGCGCACGTCCGGTAGACGGACCAGGTAGGGTTTGGCTTTAGGGCGCTCGACCTCCGGTGGCGCCGGCCACGGCAAGCCGCGCGTATCCAGGTAGGTGGCGTATTGTTCCAGCGTGAGGGCCATATGTGGATGTCGTGAGCCGAGTACCGGAATCCCCCTCAACTTAGCAAGAGACGCCCACCTGTCAACAAAACCCGAGCCTTGACCTGCTCGTTGGGGCACCTACATTACCTTTGTCTAGTATATTTTGCATCCGATCCTTGCCCTCCATCAACGGAGTAATCCTTTCCATGCCCGCTGAGGCTTCCTGCGCTGCTCATGATCCCCAACCCAAGGGACTACCGTCGGTCGTGCCCCCGTCCGGCAAGGAGATAGCCCGGCTTTTCCTCACACCGCTCCTGATCGTGATCGGGCTGGTGATTCCTTTGCTCGGCTTCTTCTGGCTCTTTGGTGGAGCGTGGACGCCGGAAGACTACCTCGTCAAGCTGGACGATCCCAATTCGGATGTGCGCTGGCGCGCTGCTGAATACCTGGCCCAGACGCTCCTCCGCGATGATAATCTGGCCTCCAACCCAAAGTTCGGTCTAGATCTGGCCCAGCGGCTCCAGGAATCGTGGGACCGAAACGCCCATGCCGAGCGCGGCCTGGCCAATAAACAGGGGCAGCAATCCAGGACCGAGCTTGTCCGTGAAAACCAAGCGTTGGAGCCGGGACGCGATCATGTTCTCTATCTGGGTTCATGCCTGGGCAGTCTTACGATCCCGGTCGGTGCACGGGTATTGAGTCGCCTTGCCAGCACTACGGGAGAGGCGGAACCTGGCATTGCGATCCGAAGACGGTGGCAGGCACTCTGGGCCCTGGCCAACCTGGGCGACAACTTGAAACGCTTCCAGCGGCTGATTTCTGCACGGCAAGAAATGGTCTTGGCAGAGCTCGGAGCCGAAGCAGCAGGAGCAGGCGAACGCGCGGAATGGGCACGGGCTGCGCTCAACTACCTGGAAGGGCCGCAAGCAGGAAGGCTCAGCGGACTCGGCGTGGACAAAGCGCTCCTCAGCTGCGCGCAGGATCGCAATCCGTTCTTGCGGGAAATCGCCGCTTTCGCGCTGAATTTCTGGGAAGGCGATACCAGCGAGCGGGCCAAGTTGGAACAAGTACTCGCCAAGCTTGCCGTTGACGGCGGCCAAGGCGAGGAAGGGGTGACGGAACTCCGCGCGGAAGAAGGCACCGCCCAGGAGTCGATTACCAGAGTGCCGGGTCTGAAAATTCGCTACAACGCCACGGTCGCGCTGGCCCGGCGCGGCAGCGATCTGGTCCGACTTGACGTGTTGCAAGAAATGCTGGATGAGCCATTGCAGCGTCAAAACTTCGTTTTGAGGGGGAGAAACGGCGAGGAGGCAGCCGACGAAGCCACTGCCCAGGTCACGGTGGCCTCGGCTCTTCAGGCCGTGGCTGAGCTACACCGGAAAAAGCCCCAGCGCGATTTGGCCAAACTAGGTCTCGTGATTGACGAGGTTGCTCATAGCAAGAATCCCGCTCTGCAAGCCGAAGCGATGCGAACGCTCAAGGCTTTGGAGCGCAATTGAGTTCCCATCGGATCAGCAAGCAGACCAAAGGCGACAATGACGTCACCCAGGAACTGGCAAGCACACTTCGGGCGGCCGAGGAAGAACACCGGGAGCAACTCGAAGGGTGCCTGAAGGAATACGGCAAGCGATAGGATCGAGTGGAACCATTCTATATTGTGGGTGCCGGCGGCATCGGTTGTGCGATCGGATATGCACTCTCCACTTCCGGCAGCCGAGTCATTTTCGTCGAAGCACAGCCCGAGAAAGTCCGCTGGGGCCGACGGCACGGCGTCCGGGTCGACCGTCGACCGCCGCAAAGGGCCGAGTTTGTCCCGTTTGACGAGTGGGCTCCAGCTCCAGAGGCGACGGTGTTCTTGTGCACCAAGTGCTACGACAACGCCGCGGTGCTGGCCCGGCTCTCTCCTTCGGTGAACCTAATTCCCGTTCAAAATGGCTTTGATGCAAAGCTCGATGTACGAGGCGATCATCTAGAAGGGATTGCTTCCTTTGTATCGGAGTGCTCGCCGTACACAGCGCACACCCAAATCACGCGGGGTGGCCGGCTTCATCTTGGCATGCGTCGAGTCAATGGTGTCATCGGCAAACCACGGGAATGTGAAAATCAAGTTGTGCGGATCGTGGCTCTCCTGAGCCGATCCCGACTTTTTGGAACCCGGCAAGTGCCGGATATCCTGCCGTATAAGCACACCAAGCTGCTGTACAATGCCGCAATCGGCCCGATTGCCGCGGCGGCGGGCCTCGATAACGGGCAGTTGCTCTCGGTCCCCAAAGCCCGGCACCTGTTCTTTGAGCTGCTGCGGGAAAACTACACCATCTTGCGCGATGGCGGGATTCGCTTGGAAACCATCGGGCCATTTCATCCGGATACCGTCCACCGCATTCTTCGCCGTCGATGGCTTGCCGGGGCGCTGGCCTGGGCGTTTTATCCTTCTTTGCGTGGCTCGTACTGTTCCATGAATGGCGATTTGCTCCAGGGTCGGACCGAGATCGACAACTATAACCGATACCTGATCGAGTTGGCAGGCGACCGACCTTGCCCACTAAACCGGCGCACCTATGCGTTGATCAGACGCATGGAGCGGGAGCACATTTCGCCATGCGTATCGGTCCTCGATGGGTTGTCGATGGAGTAATGGTCGGATCTCGGTCACGGTCTTCGAAGGCGTCGGGTTCGGAGACATTCCGATTTCATTGTTGCCTTAGCCAAAACGCTCGAAATGCCCGCAAACGCGGCAACGATCTCCCGTGAAAGAATACCGCATGCGGGTTTCTCACGTATATCGTGCTAACTCAATCGCTTGGCAAGCCGCCGGGGTCTGTTTCTCCGTGCATCCTATTCCACACTAGGTTCTTTCTCCAAACGAACTCGGCGTCTGATCCGCTGTCCCCAAATTGCTGGGCAAAGCTCCGCAGGCCGCGTATGCTTGAATCCAGAGCCTGATTGTCTAATGCCGGGAGAACTGCAATGAAGCTTGGGGTCATGAGCAGTGGCATCGCTGCCCTGGGATGGGACAAAGCGCTGGCATATTGTCGAGAACTCGGCCTCGAAGCAATCGAGTTACCTTGCGGCGCCTACGCCAAAAGCAGGCTCCTCGACGCCGAGGCAGCATTAGCTGATCCCGTCCTCCAGCAGAAGATCAGAGAAGATGTCGCCCGGTATGGAATGGTCATCAGCGCCCTTTCTTGCCATGGCAATCCTGTCCATCCGGATCCTGCAGTTGCGAAAGTCCATGAACGGGCCCAAGATGTGGCCGTACGGCTAGCACCCAAGCTGGGCGTAAAGGTGGTCTGCACATTCAGCGGCTGCCCCGGTGGTGCGCCCGGAGATCGGACACCGAACTGGGTGACGTGTGCTTGGCCGCCCGAGTTCCCGCAGATTCTCGATTACCAGTGGAATGGCGTGCTGGTGCCCTATTGGCAGCGCAAAGCTGCCGAGGCCCGCAACGAAGGGGTCCAGATTGCCTTTGAGGCTCATCCGGGCTTCGCGGTGTACAATCCGGAAACCATTCTGAAGCTCCGCCGCCTGGCAGGCGACAATCTGGGAGCGAACTTGGACCCGTCGCATTTCTTCTGGCAAGGGATCGACCCGGTTGAGGCGGCCCGGGTTCTCGGCGATGCCGGCGCCATTTTCCACGTTCACGCCAAGGATACGGCTCTCGACCCACATAATATGCGCGTCAACGGCGGCCTCGATACGAAAAGCTATGGCAACTTGGCCGAGCGGTCGTGGGTGTTTCGAACTTGCGGCTATGGCCACGGCGATGAGTTTTGGAAGCCCTTCGTCAGCATGCTGCGTGGAAAGGGGTACGATGGGGCCCTGTCGATCGAGCATGAAGACAGTTACATGAGCGTCCAGGAAGGTTTCAGCAAAGCCGTGAGTTATCTCCGCGGCGTACTCATCCGTGAACCGGCATGCGGAGCGTGGTGGTTTTGAGGGACTTCTCCTATGGCAGAGACCAAGGATCAGTTTGATTTGTCCGGACGGCACGCCATTGTGACCGGCGCCAGCCGGGGAATTGGTTATGCCATTGCGCGGGGGTTGGCCCAGCGCGGTGCATCCGTCGTCATCACGGGCCGAAAAGCTGATACCCTGGCCGCCGCGGCTGAACAATTGTGCGCCGGCGGCGGCAAGGTCGACCCCGTTGTTTGCCACCAGGGCGATGCCGCGGCGATCACCGGCTTATTTGAACAGCTCGATCGCAAGGGATTCAGCGCCGATATTGTCGTGGTCAATGCGGCGACCAATCCCGTCATGGGGCCGCTGCTTCAGACGGAACCGGCGGCGTGGCAAAAAATCCTGGATGTGAACCTTACAGGCTCGCTGCTGATGGCACAACAGGCGGCCCGGCGCATGCTGCCGGGGAAATACGGATCGTTGATCTTCATGGCTTCCATTGCGGGTCTGGATCCGATGGTAGCCATTCCGGCGTACAGCGTGAGCAAGGCGGGCCTGATCGGCCTGACGAAAGCCTTGGCGAAGGAATTGGGGCCTGCTGGCATCCGCGTCAACGCCATCGCTCCCGGCCTCGTGGAAACGAAATTCGCGGCGGCGCTGTTCCAGGATGGGCAGCTCTACGAGCGGGTCATTGCCGGAGTCCCTCTGGGCCGTCACGGGCAACCGGAAGACATTGTCGGTGCGGCCATCTTCTTGGCCTCGGATGCCTCGGCGTATGTCACGGGGCAGGTTCTTGTTGTGGATGGCGGCGCGCGCGTCTGATTCGGGACGCTTGGGGACAAAGACGGTGCCAACTACAATGAAGAGACCATGAACGGCGAACAGATTCGTGTGCTGATCATCGACGATGAGAAATTCCACGCCGAAGCCGTCGCCGAGACTCTGGAGCGGCTGGGCTACGAGTGCGTGATCGCCACGAGTGGTTTCGCCGGTGCCAAGAAGCTGGAGCAGGAAGAGTTTGATGTCGTCGTGACCGATCTTCGCATGGAGGACCTGGATGGGCTGGCGATCCTCCGCAAGGCCAAGCAGGATTCCCCCGATGCTGAGGTTGTGATGATTACGGGGCATGGCGACGTCAAGACGGCCGTCGAAGCCATGCAACAGGGGGCGGCCAACTATCTCACCAAGCCGGTCGATATGACCGAACTGCGGACCATCGTGGCCAAGGCGGCCGATCGTTTACGGCTGGCCCGTGCGAACCGCGAGCTGAAACGGCAGCTTGAAGAGAAGTTTGGCTTCGAGGGTATGATCGGCAACAGCCCGAAGATGCACGAGGTGATTGCGAAGCTGCGCAGCATCGCTCCGACCAATGTGACCGTCCTGATCCAGGGCGAGACGGGCACGGGCAAGGAGCTCGTGGCCCGAGCGATCCATACCAATAGCACGCGCAAGAACAAGCCGTTTGTGGCCCTCAATTGCACAGCCCTGAATGAAAACCTGCTCGACGACGAGCTTTTCGGCCACGAGCCGCATTCCTACACCGGAGCCGGCACGCATCCCCGCAAGGGACGATTCGAGCATGCCAATGGCGGCACCCTCTTCCTGGATGAAGTGGTGGATATGCCCTTACCGCTACAGGCCAAACTCCTGCGCGTGCTGGAGAACCAGGAAGTCTTCCGCATCGGCAGCAATGAGCCAATCAAGGTGAATGTGCGCGTACTGTCAGCCAGCAATCGCGACCTGGAGGCCGCGGTTGCCGCCGGCACTTTCCGCCAAGATCTCTATTTCCGCCTCAAGGTCGTGCTGGTGCGCTTGCCGCCGCTCCGCGAACGGCGGGAAGATATTCCCCTTTTGGCCGCTCACTTCATCAAGGAATTCAACCGCCAACACAACAAACGCGTCACTGGCATCTCGGAGTCGGTTCGCAAAGCGATGGCCGCGTATGACTGGCCCGGCAACGTGCGCGAGCTGCGCAACACGATCGAGAGCATGCTCGTCCAGGATCAAGATGGCGTCCTTGGCATGGACGATTTGCAGGAGGGAGACCGGCTGCGTGGAATACCCGCGTCGACTGACACGGCGGCGGCCGGACCGGCCAATCTTGTGGGCCGGCCGCTGACCGAAGTAGAGCGCTATTTCATGGAGCGAGCGCTGGAACGAACCAACGGCAACCGCGAAGAGGCGGCCCGGATGCTGGGGATCGGCGAGCGGACACTGTACCGGATCATCCAAGACTGGAAACTGCAAGACAAGATTCGCGATGCCCTGCAGCAAGCCAACGGCAACACCGCCCAAGCCGCTCAAGCGTTGGGCTTGTCGGAGCAGACTCTGGTCCGCAAGATTCGCAAATGGGGCGCGCCCAGCGCGGTCGAATCGAGAGGCGGCTCCGACGCGTAAGAGCCGGCTTTCCTGGCGCACAGTGGGTCTTACCACGTCCGATAGCGGCGGTTAAGTTTGACTCGGCCCTTCCGGCGGGAATCACATCTACCGAGGATTCGTACCTTTGCACGGCGAGCTGCTATAGAAACGCCTGACAGGCACGGTTCCCGTGGGCGCACTCACTCGACCCGGTTTTGCGGCCGGCCCTCGAGGAAGGCGATGATGTTATCCACGGCCCCGCTGTTGAGAATCTCCATTCCCTCGGTCGTCTGATCGGCATTGTGCGGTGTCAGCACCACGTGAGCGCAAGATAGCAACGGATGGCCAGGCGGTACGGGCTCCTGCTCAAACACATCGATGCCAGCGCCCCCGAGCCTTCCGGCATTGAGCGCATCGGCCAGGGCTGTGCTGTCCACCAAGGCCCCGCGTGCGGTATTGATCAACAGGGCCTCGGGCTTCATACGGGCCAGCTCCGAACGGCCAATCAACCCGCGCGATTGTTCCGTGAGCTTCAGGTGCAGGCTGATCACGTCCGAAGTGCCCAAGAGCTCGTCGAAGGGAACGAACTCAACTCCGAGCGACTGAGCTCGCTGGGCTGACGGATGATACGTCCACGCCCGCACGCGCATGCCGATGGCCCTGCCTAGCCGAGCGGTCTCCGCAGCGATCGAACCGGCACCGACCAGCCCGAGCGTCTTGCCTCGGAGAGAAAGGTTGTACTGACTCGTCCAGCGGCCGCACTTCAGCTCATTGGTTTGAAACCACGTCCGCCGGGCCGTCGCCAGCATGAGCGCCAATGCATGCTCCGCGACAATCGGTGCCGTGCGTCCGGGAAGATTGCATACGACGATCCCCAACTCATGGGCGGTTTCCAGGTCGACGGCGTCGGTGCCGATGCCACAGACCGAGATCATGCGTAGCCGGGGCAACTGCCGCAACACTTCCCGAGGCCAGTGGACTGCCCCCCGGGAATTCAGCAAACAAATGGCGTCCCGGGCCCGGAGCACCCGTTCCTCAACCGTCTTGGGCCGGTCGGTGTACAAGACAACTTCGCCATAGGCACGAAGGCGGTCCAGATGTGGCGAGCCCTGAATCTGTGGCGGGTCATCGCCTGGAATAACGGTTACAAAGGGGGATGCAGGCATCTGAGTATTCTATTGCCGGCTTGGCTAACCATCCTGCCGTCAGCGGTGCACGTGGGAGTCTCGAGGAAGGTACATTTCGAATTACCGGCCCCCCTTTCCTGGCCCAGAAATTCTCTGCGGGTCCCGTACCGGAAGACCACTTTACACGCTCCAATCTTAGCAATGAACACGGAACGCGATCCACAGGATTCTTCGGGTTCCGCGGTGCGTTTGTGGACCTGGGACGTGTAAGGATCCGGGCACGTGGCGCTCCTGTGTCGCCAACTTTATGGGTATGCGGTGCAGATACAAGGGGCCGAGTCATCTGGCGGACATTCCATTACGATGAGGCACCCGTCCGATCCGCTACATCGACCAGGGCCTGTCCGACCTACGGTGGACTTCATCAAGATGAACGATAAGGTTATGGATGTCATCGGACCGTGTCTCAGCGGCGTTTCGGAGTTGAACTCTGTGGAAAGGAATTTCGTTTCCCGAACCGAATGCTGTGCAGGTCCGGTTTTATAGGCGGAAGGAGAAGAGTGCGGATCAATCGACCAGGGACTGCCTTGCTCTTTCAGACGATTTGGAATACGTGCTCCAGCATGCGAAGGCCATCCCGGAATTGTCGCACTACTGGAAACGTACGCTCCTTCCCGCGACAGGAGATCCCTCTTATGGATCGCTCATACCGTCCTTTCCCCCGCGCCCTGTTCACGCTCTTCGTGCTTGTCCTGGCACACGGGCCAGGTCGGGCCGATGACTATCCGACCTGCGAGCTGAAGACCGAGGGCCTGAAAGGAGTCGTCTATCTTCCGGACCCCGTAAAGGGCTTTTACCGGGGTAGCCGCTTTGACTGGTCAGGCGTTCTGGGCCATGTCGACTTTGGCGGTCACAACTTGTTCACCCGCTGGCTGGGCGGAGTCCATAATCCGACCAACTTTGAAGCGATTCTCGGCCCGGTCGAAGAGTTCGGCACAGCCCAGGCGCTGGGCTACGATGAGGCCAAGGTTGGTGCAACCTTCCTCAAGATCGGCGTCGGCGAGTTGCAGAAACCACCGGAGAAAAGCTATGGAAACCTCCGCAATTATAAGGTCGTCCATCCCGGCGCCTGGATCATTGACCGTGCCGGGCCGGGCCAGGTCCGTTTCACGCAGGAGATCCGGACAGCAAACGGGTACGGCTACTGGTATGAAAAGACGATCGCTGCTGAGTCCGTGAAGCAGGCACAGGGCCAGCAGCCGTCGGCTCGATTGACGATCGCCCATCGGCTGAAGAACACCGGCGTCAAGCCCCTGGTCACGGATGTCTACAATCACAATTTTTTCAACATCGACAAGGATCCTGTTGGGCCGCACTACGAGTTGCAGTTTCCCTTCCTGGTCGCCGCGGCCGGGCCGCGGGAACGATTCAACGAGGTCATCGAACTATCCGGGAAAGAGTTACGGCTGCGCAAGGCGATCGACACGGGTTCCGTGTTCTCCGCGCTGACGGGCTTCGACCGAACGACCAAGGCAGGGTTTACGCTCCGGCACGTGCCCTCGGGAATTCGCGTGACGGTGGTGGGTACGGAGCCTCTGAGCAAGTTCAATCTGTGGGGCGTAAGTTCGACGCTTTGCCCCGAGCCCTTTCACGCGCTGAATCTGCAACCCGGAGATGAAAAAGCCTGGACGTGGGAGTATCGCTTGGAAAAGGAGAGATAGGCCGCTCCGTCGAACCAATTGCGAGAAGGCGCCAGCCATTGGGGAAACGAGATCCGGACATTGATCGGATCACCGCCAGGAAAAAGATTACCGTCCCCTAGCTCAGGGATGCATCATCTGTCATGCCCGGGGCCCTCAACGCGATGGTGCTCGCCGGACAGTTCTCCGGACGCCACGGAAGTGATTGCAGAGCTACGAGCAGCGCGCGTGAGCCAAGTACTTTTGTTTGACGTTTCTTGGCTTCGCCTTGCTCCGGCTCCCGTCGGAGATTTCGGCGGACTGGGTACGGTTCCCGGGGGAAGTTTTTTTCGCCACTCTTCGCATGCTTTCACCCGACCTTCGACGTTTGCCGGGTCGTAACGAATGTCTCGAGCCAGCTGGGGGGCCAGCCGCGTCAGGTGCCAGCAAGCCAGCTCTCGAATGGCCAGTTTGTCATGCCCCAGCTGTGCGATTAGCGTTTCATATGTCTTTGGATCCGCACGCTCCGCGACCGAGAAGCTATGCAGCAGGCGGCGGATGATCGCGGCATTGTCCTTGGAATAGCCCTTGTTCTCGACCAGCGTTCGGTAAAGCTCCCGGTCAAAATCGGCGCTGCGGGAGATCCAGACTTGCAGCGCATGGATGGCTGCCCAGCGGACCTGATAATACTGTCGATCTTCCAGGGCGTCGACCAGGTGCGCGACGGCATCCAGCGCACCCAAGCAGAGGGCCCCGAGGCTTCGGTTTGCGGGGTGAATCGATTCGCGAACCTGGGTTAATACGCCATCGAGAGCGGCATCGGTCTGGCCTAAGCCGGCGCTCAGTTCCTTGAGTGCCCACAGCATTTCGTTAAGCTGTTCGGCCGTCTTCGGATCCGCTTTAGGATCGATGCGGTTCGTCCACCATGCAGGAAGCTGGGATAGGCGGCGCGGCTGATCCGAGGCAGGGATGCCGCGGGCCCATTCG
>DATGIQ010000565.1:0-9004 GCA_035295665.1 Gemmataceae bacterium
GGCCAGGGCCCGGCCGTGGCGCCGCGCACATTCGAAGACTTCCGCTCCGTGCACGGCCAGCAGGGCCTTGTTGGCCGTCACTACATCTTTCCCGGCTTCGAGCAAATCGAACACGGCACGCCGGGCCCAATTGACTCCGCCCACCAGCTCCACTCCCACGTGGATAGCCGGGTCGGTCAAAACCGCGGCCAGGTCCGTCGTCACCAGTTCGCTTGGCAAGGAGACTGCACGCGGTTTGGATAGGTCACGCACCACCACGCGGCGAAGCACCAACGGCCGGCCGGCGCGTGCCGCCAGGCGTTCGCGCTGTTCGAGCAGCAAGCGAGCGACTCCGCCGCCCACGGTACCGCAGCCGATCAAGGCAATGCCAAGGGGTTCCATGTCGTTTGCTGTTCCCGACTGTGCCAGCCGCTCGCTTACGTTACAAACTGCTCCAGAAACCGTTTGCTCTGCCGGAGGGCCCGTTGGCGATCCGCGCGGGATCCTTCATAAGCCCGGTCTTCAACCTCGATGCAGACCGGTCCCTGGTAGCCCGCATCGGTCAGTGCCGAAAACAACTTGCCCCATTCCACATCTCCCAACCCGGGGATCTTGGGCGTGTGCCAGCCCAGTCCCAGGATTCCCCGACTGTAGAGTGTGTCCGCATCGATCCGTGTATCTTTGGCATGTACATGAAAGATCCGCCCGCCAAATTCGCGCACGCACCGCACATAATCTATGTGCTGCCAAACCAGGTGAGAAGGGTCGAAGTTGAGTCCGAAATGCGGGCTGGGGATCTCCTGGAACATCGCCTCCCAGATTGCCGGAGAGATGGCCAAGTTCTTACCGCCGGGCCATTCATCGAGACTGAAAAGCATCGGGCAATTCTCAATTGCCACGTTGACGCCGGCAACCTCGGCGTGCTGGATCAGCTCCGGCCAGACTTGCTGAAACAGCGGCCAATTCTCATCCACAGACCGCGCCGGGTCCCGGCCGATGAAGGTGTTCACGACACGCACATCCAGACGGGGCGCAGCCGCGATGACCTTCCGAACGTGCTCCACAACGACCCGGCGATGTTCGGCGTTCGGGTCGAGCGGGTTCGGGTAGTAACCCAGGCCCGAGATTGCGATCCCTTGTTTGCGAACCAGATCACGGATTCGGCCGGCCTGTTGCTCATCCAGACGCGTGACATCCACATGGGTGACACCGGCGTAACGCCGGTCCGCGCCGCCGGGAGGCCAGCACATGAGCTCCACGCAACCGAATCCTTCATCGGCGGCGAAAGCGCAAACCTCTTCCAGGGTCAGATCATGCAAGATGGCACTCACAAAACCGAGCTGCATAGGGATGGCCTTCCGTTGGTGCTTCAAAGCGAGAACATCATGCTGTCATTCTCGTTGTCCGCAAACCGAGAAGCAAGGGACGCGGGTCATAAGCCGGACGCTCCAGCGAAGGGCCACAGTAGCCCTTCACAGGGCGTCCGGCTTATGGACTGCACGATCCTGCATGGTCACGGAGCGGAAAATCGAACCGGGAAAGACCAAGAGCCAGGCCAGTGCTCAGCGGACGCCGAGCTGCGATTTGAGATGCATCTCTAATTCCTGGAGCGTGACCGCTTCCAGGCCCTGCTGACGGTAGACGATTCGGCTTCCCTCGTCCAGGAGCACGAAGGTCGGGAAGGCACGGACATCGAATTGGGTTCGCACGGGACAGGAAGCAACCTCGCCGCCGAGCAGTAGTCGATAATTGAGTTTCAGGCGATCGCGCACCGCCTCCACTTTCTGAATTTGCTCCTGGGGCGAACCATCCTCATAGGCGATGGCAAGGATTTCCAGTCCTTTCGGGCCATAGACATTTTGGAAGATTTTCAGATACGGAATGGCGGCCCGGCACGGCATGCAGGTCGTTTCCCAGAAGACCAGGAGTACCACCCGGCCGCGATGGTTCCGATACTCCCAAGGCCGTCCATCCAGCCCGCGCAGAGCGAAGTTGTGGAGCTGCTTGCCGGTCAACACGCACGAAGGCACTTGCATCGCCGGTCCGGCGAAGGGTCGGGCAGGCGCAGAGGGCGGCTCCGGTGCGGGTGGACGGCCAAGGGAAACTTGACTCGGAATCGTCGTGACCGGTGCCATCCGCATCGCCGCTTCGGGTGTATTCACGATGTCCTGCGTCCGAATATCGGTGCGTGGGGCGGGCGGATTCGTAGACGGTTGGCCGCTTGCCGGCGGTGCGGGCTCGTTCAACTTCATGGCTGGTCCAATCTCTGCGCCGCCTGCTGGAGCCGGCTGGGAGGGGACTGCTGCCGGGGCATTGCCGTTGGAACGCTTGGCCGGATCACGATTGGTCTCCGGCGCGCCAGTCCCGGACCCGCCCGGTTTCGGTGTGGGAACGGCTGGCGGCGGCACGGCCGGTGTATTCGCGGTAGCGAAATCCTGACTCACGAAGATCAACAGCCGCGGGTTCGGCGGGGTCGCCCACGTTGTGCCGGCCAGTTTGGGTTCGTCCCGAGTCCGGGCAATCAATTGATAATGCTGGCCGGGTTGGAGCCCGTGAATGGTGAAGTACCCCTGGCTGTCGGTGGCCACATCCAGGATTGGATTTTTCGCCCCCGGGGAATCCTGGGCAAGAACGACCTGGATAAAGGTTGGGGGCGGCGGCCGGTCGAAGCTATCCAGGACACGGCCGGCAAGGAGACCACCCACGACCGGCGGTGAAGCTCGCTCGGCAGTTGGCGACGCTCCCCGATCCGCCGCTGGCCACGCGGGGGCAGGCTGGGGAGGCGGCTCCTTCGGCGTCTTTTTGCCGAATGTGCCACATCCACCCAGGAACAGGCAGCAGGCCAAAAACCAAATACAGGCCACCGCACGCACGGCTTGGCCCTCGGGTTCGGGGTTCGTCGGGGCGACGGTTCCTGTTCCGCGCAGGGTATCGACAGGCTTCCCTGCAGAAGATAGGCAATCCCGATGCTCGGCCCCGGCCCGTTTGTCAATCCTTGGAGGACCGGACCGTCACCCGCAGCTGATAAACAGAGGAACCGCATTATGCGACAAGCGAATATTCCCGCGAATCGATCGCAGGTCAAGGGAGACTGGCAGGGTGATAGATGGGGTAAGCGGGCCAGGCGATGGGGTCGTGAGCATTGACGAAACTCGTTAGGTGGCGCCTGTCGATCTGATCCCGGCGAGTGCGTAGCCTGGGGAATTTGAGACGCCCCCAACCCCCCATTTCCCCCACCTGAGCTTGCCCGTGGCAATGAGGTGCCCCTTGCCGTACGGCCGGCTTCATCGTTCTTGACGGGCCGGCGGCCGTGAGATATCGTGATATGTCCGGAATGAAGAGGACCCGAAACCAACGAGCACCCTCCGGGGATCACGATGACCAAAGCCGAAATGGAAGCCTATCGGGAAAGCCTGATCTCGCTCCGAGACCGCCATAACGGCGATGCATCGCACTTGGCGGATGAAGCGCTGCGCCGGACCGGAGGCGGTGCTGCGGGCAACTTATCGAACATGCCGATCCATATGGCCGACCTCGGCACAGATAATTTTGAGCAAGAGTTCACGCTGAGCCTGCTGCAAAATGAAGAGCAGCTCCTGGATGAGATTTCCGCTGCCCTGGAGCGCATCCGCCAGGGAGGCTTCGGCCAATGCGAGGAGTGCCACGGAGAGATTCCCAAAGCTCGTCTGCAGGCGCTCCCCTACGCCCGATATTGCGTCGAGTGTGCAAGGAAGCTGGAGCAAAACCTCTAAATCACTATGGTCGAACGATCTTACCGCGGACTGTTGTGGACCTTGGTCCTGTTAGGAACGACGCTGGACCAGGTCAGCAAGTATGTCGTGTTCAAGTGGCTGTACCATGACGGCGAGGGCGGCCAGCAGGTTATTGTTCCGAGCGTCTTCAAATTGCTGGCCCAGTTTACCGACCAGCGCGAAACCGGCGTCGGTTTCCTGGCTGCGCTGCGGGCCGGAAGCGGGCCGATCTTGCCGAAAGTGAATCACGGTGCGCTGTTTGGTCTGGGTGGTGAGCGGGAGACGTTGCCCCACGCGATCTTTGCCGGACTGGGGTCCTGGCTAGGGCTCGACCCGGCCACCATGGCCAATATGGTCTTTGCTGCGGTCAGCGTGTTGGCCGTCCTGGCCATTGCCTATTGGAGCACCCGGCGCACCACCGCCTCAGACGCGTGCTTGTGTGCCGCCTTGGGCCTGATCCTGGCGGGGACGCTGGGCAACCTGTACGACCGTTTGGTGTTCAACGGCGTGCGGGATTTCTTGTATTTCCACTGGTTCGAGTTTCCGGTCTTCAATATTGCCGATTCCTGCTTGGTCTGCGGGGCTTTCTTGCTCCTGATTCAGGCGTTTTGGAGTCGGCCTGCACCCGTCGGCCGGGAAAAGTCCGAGCCGGCCATGTCGGCTGCCACGGCGCAACACGTGTGACCGGTACCTCCGGCAGCGATTGTCCATCTTCTCCACCGCCATTTAGGCCGAACCAGTCTCGGCGGCAGCGGCGACTTCAGCGGGCGGAGCAGTGGAGAAGAGTTCCTCCGCAGCCGGGAGGGAAGGCAATGGCGAGCGCGCGGGCACGTCCACCGCTTTCAATGCTTCCGACCCAGCGGGGCGCAAACGTCCGGCCAGAACGGCGCTGAGCACCATCGCCAGCGATGCCAGGTAACCGACATTTTGAAATCCTGTCAACGCTCCTCCCTCCGCTTTGTCCAGGAGGGATCCACCTACCAAGGCAGCCAATGCCGCGGCTAATTGTTGCACGGAAGAGTTGATCGTCATGAAACTGCCACGATGGCGAGGCGACGCACTGGCCGTGATCAGGGCCATGGCCGGCACCATACGGCTTGCGGTGATCACCATGAAGAGGGTGCTCCAGAACAGAGCCACGCCCAGCGAAACTTGTGGCAAGTGCGTCACCACGAGAACCGGCAGAATGGCCGAGACGGCGATGATCCGAAAGACCGCCAATTTCGGGAAGCGATCGGAGATGCGGCCGACCAGCGGCAACAGGCACAGCGTAGAGAGCCCGCCGGCGAGATAGACCCAGGGTAGCTCGTGCTCACTTCGGCCCCCATTGGCCACCAGGTAGTCGGCCAGGTACGGAACAATCATGAGCGTGCTGAACACCAGGGCGATCATGAGCACGTAGGCGCGTACGTGGGTAGGAGAGGACAGAGCCGCCCACAGCTTGCCTGTTTCCTCTCGAACATGCGCCAGATGGCCACGAAGCGGCGGCAGCACGCGCAGAACGAGCAGCAACACCAAGGCACTCACCACGCCGAGTACGCCAAACGTGCTCCGCCAGCCGAACCGATTCGCTAGGTAAAGACCTGCCGGCACGCCCACAATCAAGGCGACCGAAAATGCACTCATCATGACGCCCATGGCCCGGCCCCGGCGGGAATCGGAAAACAGGTCGCCGATAATTGCCAGGGAAGTCGCCGCAACCACACCGCCAAACGCCCCCGCCACGGTTCGAGCCAGCAAGAGGCAGAGATAGCCCGGAGCCAGCGCGCACAGCAGTGTGCCTACCGTGAAGCCGGCATAGAGCAAGAGCAAGGCACGCTTGCGATCGAATCGATCGATCACTACCGCAGCCAGCAAGCCCGAAATGCCTGCGCTGAAAGCATACGCAGAGACCAGGAATCCAAATTGCTGTGGGGAAATGCCCATTTCCCGTTCGAATTGCGGTAGGAGCGGCATCATGATCATATAGTCGAGGTTGTGCGTGAACTGGAGCGCAGCCAGCACGACCAAGACCAGCCATTCCGAAGCGGTCAGCCGCGGCAATGCACGCCTGGCATTGGCCGCGGCCAGTCTCTCCTCGATCATGCGCAACTCCTTTTTCCTTCACAGACAGTTTGGGGCACACTCAGGTTCGAGTCCAATCGCAGTTTAATTGCCCGCCGCTGCCCGAACTCGAGTTGCCATGCGGATCTGCGGCAACCCGTTCCATTTCGTATTATCGCCGATCAGCCGTAAATGAGCACGCGCAACTCTCCCCTTTGCGTCAGATAATCCAAAACATGGGGCCGGTGCGGATATTGACAATCCAATCGCACACTGGTTTGGGATCGATGCGCGCGCAAAACGCCGGCACGGTTTCGCTCCCAGACGCTGCTGAGCGAGGCATCATTGCCATTCGTGGAGGCCTCAGCCGGCAACCGGTTTTCCCGACCGCGGTGTTGGTTTGCGACGTAGGTATTCAATTCGGGGTGTACCGTTGCCGCGCGCCTTCTGCACGGAAACAGGCCATGGTCATCCTCCGTACTGCCGTGGGACCACCCCGTCAAGGTTCGTTCTGATCTCCTTACTCTACACCGGTAGGCCTCATCAGGCGCCGACGCAACTCTGGGCAAGTTGTTCCGAAGAAATCAAGAAATACGATTCAAAGAAACCTATCGAGAATACCGATTAGTAGCGATGGATGAATTCTAACAGTCCCGATTGCGGGAAAGTCGTGCACCCGGCTTGAGCTCGGGACGGTGAAGGCAAGGGCCAAGGAGTCGGCACATGCCAGAGAGACGCCGCGTCCGCTTGGTGGCAACGCTTTGGGTCGTATTGGCAATCTGCACAAGCAGCACCGGGTGCCACCACCAGCAGCTGGTGAATCCCGCGGACAGTCCGTTGCCGCGCGAATTGGAAAAAGCGTCCCTGCCCCCCTATGTCATCGAGCCTCCCGATCTCCTTACGATCGACGCCCTCCGTCTGATTCCGTTGCCGCCTTACCACGTCGAGCCGCTCGATGCCCTCTTCCTTCAAGTGCGCAATGTGGATCCGGAAAACCCCCTCGAGCGAGGGATTTATCAGATCGAGCCGGAGGGAACGCTCAATCTCGGAATTGCCTATGGTCGGGTTCGCGTCGTGGGCCTTACGGTCGACGAGGTCAAGGCCGCTATCGAGAAGCATTTGCGGCCTGATTATCCCAAGGTGGAGGTCAGCGTCAGCCTTTATCAGTCGCGGGCCTTCCAGTTCATTCGGGGCGAACACCTGGTTCGTCCCGACGGCACCATCAGCCTGGGCACCTATGGCAGCGTCTACGTCACGGGGATGACCCTCGATGAGGCGAAGAAAGCGGTCGAAACGCAACTGGGAAAATTCCTCCTCACCCCCGAGGTTTCCCTCGACGTCCTGGCTTACAACAGCAAAATCTATTACGTGATCACCGATGGCGGCGGCAATGGCGAAGCGGTCGTCTTTTTGCCGATCACTGGAAACGAGACGGTCCTGGACGCCCTCGGGAAGGTCGGCGGCCTGGCTGCGCAAGCGTCCAAGAAGCGGATCTGGATTGCCCGGCCGGCTCCCGCCAATGCGAACTGCGGCGACCAAATCCTCCCCGTGGATTGGAATGCGATTGTGCAGTGCGGGAAGACGGCGACGAATTATCAGATTTTGCCGGGCGACCGAATCTACATCAAGGCCCAGCCGCTCATCACGTTTACCACGATGCTCGATCGTCTGATCGCTCCGGTCGAACGGGCCTTTGGCGTGACACTGCTCGGACAAGAAACGATCCGCTCCTTTGAGCGGCCCAAGAATAACTCGAACACAGGTTCACCGTTTGGTATCTAACCAGGGCCGGGTTATGGGGTCCAAGCTGTGTCCGAGGATGCGGAATTCGGCTCGAGCACCTGAAGATGTGGAGACGTCGCTGCCGATAGTTCAAGAATGGCTGCAAGCGCGGCAACGGGCAATGGTTGACAGGCCCCCGCGCTCGCTCGTAAGCTGGAGAAACGGAGCACGGAGAAGCTGGATCGCTAAGAACCGCTTCGGCCCACAGGACGATTCTCGTCTTCAGCTGGTGAGAAAGGGGAGGATCATGAAGCGTCTTGTCCTTGCAGCCATCGCAACCGTTGGCATTGCGGGTTTCGGGGCCGCGAGTCCGGCGAAGGCCCAGGCCTTTCGGCCCATCCTTCCCGGAGCCCAGAATCCGTACGGGAATCCCTATGGGGGAGGACCGGCGATCAGTCCCTATCTAAACTTACTCCAGCGCGGCAATCCGGCCGTGAATTACTATGGCCTCGTTCGCCCGCAACAGGGGGTTAACACCGCCCTCAACAGCCTGGAGCAGCAGGTAACCGCCAGCCGCGTGGCCGCGACCGCAGCGGAGAACCTGTCCGCTCCAAGCACGGGGCATCCGATTTACTTCCAGAATTATCAGCGGTTCTTTCTCAATACCGGAGCGGTAGCCCCGTTCCAGAACGTGGGAGCAACGGTAGGTGCTGGCGGTGCAAGTTCGTCGGCAGGCTCACGCTTTACTTCCAACCTAACTTCCGGCGTAGCCAACCCCAGCTTCCGCAAGTATTAAGCGAAGTTCCCCTGAAGCAACCTGGCGCGCATCCGAGAACAGGGAGAGATATTCATGCCGGCTAAAGGTACTTTCCGGATCCTTCGACTCGCTTTGGCCGTTGCGGTCATGGCCCTGGCCCTGGGCTCATCGGGCCGAGCAGAGGGATGCAAATGCCATTGCGAGCCATCGATCGCCATCTACCATTCGCCGTTCTTCGGCTACTATCGAACGTGTTGGCGGACTTGGCCGGGAGGCCAGCCGCCTTGTCCCTGTGCACCGATGGCTTTGGTTGCTGAGCCGAGCATGCGGGCTACGAAAGAACGAAGCGTCGAACAGCTTCCCTTGCCGCGACCCGAGCCGGAGGAGCCCGAAAAGAAGTTGCCGGATGGGATGGGTGAGAACCGTTAATAGCGCGGGCGATCACCCTTCGGGCCGAAGCAGAGCAGCTCGACCAGGGCGCGTTCCAGGTGTTCGGTCGCGCTGTTGATCGCCATGATATCGAAGCTGTTGTGAGTGACGCCAGCAATTTCGAGCTGAGCGAGGCGGGCGCATTCGGTCGCCTCTTGGACCAACGCCAGGCACCGCTCCGCGGCACTGATGGGTCCGCGCTTGCGATTCGGTGCAAAGGTCTTCCGTCGCGCTTCCGCCTCGCGTCCTGCCTCACGAGTTGCCATGAACCGTCTCCACTGAGCTTTGCTTTTTCATCACCGAGGGCCAACCGTGGACTCAC
>DATGIQ010000566.1:0-3004 GCA_035295665.1 Gemmataceae bacterium
GGAGACCGACACCGTCAAGACGTAGTCCACCAGCAGGGCCGCGGCGGCCGTCAGCCCCGCGGTGGTGCCGAGGTTCTCCTTGGCCACAATGTACGCCCCTCCGCCCGAGGGGTAGGCGTGGATCGTCTGGCGGTAGCTGGAGGTTACCAGCCAGAGCAGAATGGCAATGACGAGCGAAATCGGCAGGACGTAAAAGAGGGGTCCGCTATCGCGGGCATACGCCGCCGCCACGGCCAGCACGAGCAGGATCTCCTCAGTGGCGTAGGCGACCGACGACAGGGCATCCGAGGCGAACACCGCAAGCGCCACCCGCTTGGTCAGGCGCTCGTGTACCGCCTGGGCAGTCCGCAGCGGCTGCCCGACCAGGAACCGTTTCAAGGCTTCCAGCACGGAAAAGAACTCCCGACCCGAGTTACTTAGGTCGATCCGCTGCCACGTAGGAGGGATCTTGGCTTTTCAGGGGACCTCGGAGCCATGATACTCGTCGCTGGGCGTCGGGGCGACAATCACGACCGGTCCCTTGTTTTCTCCACCCCGGCCTGTATAATGAACGGCACTAGACGGAGCGCCACAAACCTCAAAACGGGCTCCGTCCGGTGCTGGAATCGAAGTCGTCGGATGACTGGCTGAAGGGCAACCCAGCCGTGCCGGGAGGCCCGTTAGACGAGTAAGCCGGCGTGGTCGAATACCTCAGGGTGTTCGACCACGCCGGCTTTTTTTTCGCTCATGATGGCGCTGTGGTCGCTTCCCCGCAGCGGTTGGAGAGGGACTTCGTTGATGGAGGACATCAAGCAAGAAGGTCCGGAGACGTCCAGGGCAACCCCGGCTATCCCTCCGCGGCTGGCACCCATCTTGATCATGGCCTTCTGGATGCTGCTGGGCGGAGCCGCTGGGATCAAGCTGCGCAGAGTATGTGGCAACTCCTCGCTTGGGGTTCCGGGAACGTGTCCATCGCGGTTCCGGTCGGCGCGGTGATTGGAGCGCTCGCCGGGGCACTGCTGGGGTTGATCAGTAACCCGCGCCTCCTCGTGCTTCTGATGGCGGTGTTTGCCGGGGCGTCTGCCGGAGCCGTCGCTAACAAGGTTCCCTGGGGAGAGGTCGGGGAGATCGGTGGACAGGTTGGCGGTGGGTTAGTGGGGGGCATTGCCTGGGCTTTGTGGCTGTTCGTCGAGAGCAAGAAGGGCCGCAATCTTTGAGCCCGAGCGAATGCAGCCTTACTGGTGGAATCATGAAGAATGTTCCCCTTTTGTCCTTTTCAGGATAGCCCGTGGGAGAGAGGAGCGATGCACAGCCTGAGCGGCTGTCCTGATCCGGTGTTGCCAGCCCCACGGCCGCTGGCGCTGATCCTGGCCGGCCTGACCGCGCCGGTCTGGGGCATCGCCGGCCTGGCCCTCGGCTTGACTTTCCTGGTCTCGGGGATCCTGGTCCCGGCATTATCGGCCCCCCTGACTCTGGTTCTGGCGCCGCTCATCCTTGCCTGTCGGTCTTGGACCCCCTGGCTCCTGGACCCAGAGTCCTGGCTCTGCTGGTGCTGGCTCCGCTGGCCCTTGCTGTGCTGGCGGTGGATGAGCCGACCGCGGCGCATCAGGAGTCGCGTGTTTCTTCCAGCAAATGTTGCCCAAGGCGAGTGGCGATTAGTGAGCATGCGATCAGTTTGGGGGGGGAGGGAATGAGCGGCCCTCACCGAGAAAAAGATGCGTTGCACGTCGCCCTCAGCAGCATTGGCGCTGCGGTGATCACCACGGACGCCGAAGGGCGGGTTACGTTCCTCAACTCGGTCGCTGAATCCTTGACCGGCTGGACGCTGGAAGAAGCAGCGGACCAACCGATCGAGAGCGTGTTCCGCATCATACACAAAGAAAGCCACCAACCGGTCGAGAGTCCCACCGTGCGAGCTTTCTGGGATGGCGTGCTGGTGAATCGCAGTCTTCTCATTGCCGAAGACGGCATGGACCGATCCATTGACCACATTGCCGTCCCGACCCACGCCGACAACGGGGAAGTCGCCGGGGTCGTGCTGGTGTTTCGAGACATCACCGAACGCCGGAAAACGGAACGGGCGTCGCAAAAGGCACTCGCTTACGCTGCCGACATCATTGCGACCCTGCGAGAGCCGTTCGTGGTTCTCGACCGCGACCTGCGGGTGAAAACGGCGAACCGCTCCTTCTACGACGCGTTTCACGTTCCGAAGGAGGAAACGGAGAACCGCCTCGTGTACGACCTGGGCAACGGCCAGTGGAACATCCCCGGCCTGCGGACCTTGCTGGATGAGGTCCTTTCCCGCAACCACTCGGTCCACGACTTTGAGGTTGAACACTCCTTCCCGGCCCTCGGTCGAAAGACCATGATGCTCAACGCCCGACGCTTCCCTCCAGAGGCCGAGCATCCCGACTACATCCTGCTCGCCATCCAAGACATCACCGAACGCAAGCGGGCGGAAATCGCAATGCGGGCTTCCGAGGTTCGCTACCGCCGGCTCTTTGAGACGGCCCAGGATGCGATCTTGATCCTAGATGGCGACACCGGCAAGATCATCGACGCGAACCCGTTCCTGAGCGACTTGCTGGGCTACTCTCCCGAGGAGCTGCTAGGCAAGGAACTCTGGGAAATCGGGCTGTTCCAGGACATTGAGGCCAGCCAAGCTGCTTTCCGCCAGTTGCAAGAGAAAGGCTACATCCGGTACGAGGATTTACCCCTCGAAACCAAGGATGGCCGGCGCGCCTATGTAGAGTTCGTCAGCAACGTCTACCCGGTGGATGTCCACCAGGTCATCCAATGCAACATCCGCGACATTAGCGACCGCAAGCGAGCCGAGGAAGCCCTGCGGGACGTTGACCGTCGCAAGGACGAGTTTTTGGCGATCCTGGCTCATGAGCTGCGCAACCCCCTCGCCCCCATCCGCAACGCCGTCCACGTAATGCGGCTGAAAGGCACGGACGAGCCTGACGTGCAATGGGCCCGCGACGTGGTCGAGCGCCAGGTGCAGCAACTGACCCGGCTGGTG
>DATGIQ010000567.1:0-12027 GCA_035295665.1 Gemmataceae bacterium
CTGGGACAAGCGGTCCATTCCTTTCCCTGGCTTTCAGTCCTGACAGCAAGCGCCTGGCCCTCGCTGGGAATGAGACGCTGCCGGCGTTCCAGCTATTCTCAGGCTCTGCGAAAGGAGAGGTGGTCCTTTACGATTTTGCGATCGGGCACGCGAGCCGGACGTTCCAGCCGGAGACGCGGCCTTTTCGACTGGGCCCGGTCGGCGTGTACCGTGTTGCCTATAGCCCCGATGGGAAGCGACTCGCCTGTGGAAACCCGAACGGGACGATCAATATCTGGGATGCGGAGACCGGCAAAGAACTCTGCCGCTGCGAACGCCATGGCGGGCCGATCATGAGTCTCGTCTTCAGTCCTGATGGCCAACAGCTCGTCACAGCGGATGCCGGTGCTGTGGAACCCGCTTTCGAAGGGGGCGGCATCCTTATCTCTCGCACCGTAAAGCCCGGCGTGATCAAGGTTTGGGATGCCGTGTCTGGCCGCGAGCGCCGGACCTTGGAAGTAGGCTCGAGTTCTCTCACGAGCGTCGTGTTCAGTCCGGACGGCAGGCTCCTGGCGGCCGCTAATGTGAAGCGGAGCGGTGGCATCCAGCTATGGGACGCGGCCACGGGCCAAGAGATCCTGCACTTCGCCGTGGAGCGCGCCCCTGGGGCGCACTTTGGCTCGGAGCATATCACGACCCTTGCTTTCAGCCCAGACGGGCAGCGCCTCGCCTCGGCCAGCTGGGACCAGATGGTACGTCTTTGGGATCCAGCCACCGGCAAAGAGGTATCTCGCCTACTCGGCCACACCGATTATGTGTGGAGCCTCGCCTTCAGTGCCGACGGCCAACGTTTGGTTTCCCTCGGCGGGGGCACGCTCAAGCTCTGGGAGCCAGCCACCGGTCAAGAGATTCTCAGTCTCTCAGCCGAAGGAGACAACAGTACCGTGGCTTTCCGTCCCGACAGCCAAATGATCGCCGTCCCGGCATTGCAAGGCGTGAAGGTTTGGGACGCCCCGCTGGAGATCAAACCGCCGCGTTCGATCGGAGAGACCCAGCCATGAAGTGTTCGCATCGCGGCTTCGAGAGACTACGCGAAGTCCAGGCCGAAGCCGACCGAGAATCAATCATGAAGAGTCAACCCAAGGCGTCGTCCAGCCGGGAGCAACGGCTGCAAGAGGTCCTGGTTGATCCCAACCGGCTGGGGAGCCGCGGCATCGGCGTCCACTCGCTGCGCAAGATGGCCATCAACGATGTCCTCCGCAACCCCGCCCAGATGCACGAGGCCCGCGAGTTCGCCGGCCACAGCGACATCCGCACGACCGAGCTTTCTTTCGTGCGCAAGGGCGAAGATGCGGAAATGGCGGCGCGGCGCATCCAGATCCGCGTGCCGACGAGACACAATACCTGAAACTGCATGTGTCACTGCAATTCAGACGTAACCAGCCGCCCGCCGCGGTGCCGCGCGGGCTGGCCGGGGCCTTGACCCCTGCGGCACCCCTTTCTCCCCCGTTTCTTTGCGGCGCTTGCCGCCTGGGCTGGTGACGCGGCTCGGTTGGTCGTGCTCCTCTCCGGTCGCTAGGATTTCTCTTTTTTTGCCTTTTTTCCGATTCACGCGAAACTTTGGGCCATTCTGTAGGTTAATATGTGTAGTGATCTACAGATGCCGCTCGGTGACCCCATGAACCATCGTCTTAGCTCTCTCCGCTCCCAACTACGCCAAACCCAGCAGCTTCTCCCCAGCCTGCTCGAAGCCTGCTTCGCCCGCGAGCCACTTCTGCCTGGCACGCTCTACACGCTCCGCCGAAAGTGTGGCAAGCCGAGCTGCCGCTGCAGTCGCGGCGAACTGCACGAGAGCACCGTCCTTTCCTATCGCGGGCAGGGCAAGCCACGTAACCTGGCGCCTGCCCCTGAGCACCTCCCCGCCTTACGCGACATGACCGATCACTATCGCCGTTGCCGACAGGCCCGCGCCCAACTCGTCCGCTGGCTGCGGCAGGTGCTCGACATCGTCGATGCCTTGCAGGCCGCTCGTGTCCAACTGGGCGAAGCAGAATTCCATAAACGCTGCGTGCCACAGACACGCCCATCCCGTTCGTCAAGGAGTTGAGCCATGGACCTGGTCGTCTTTGAAAACAACAAACCCTTGGTCATCGATGAGTTTCGCGCCGGCCGCTTCGATTACGTCGAGTTGGCTTCCGATGTCGCCGAGACCAAGTTCTTTCAGTTCTTGTTCGGCACAGGCATCGTGAACAAACTGGCCCAAGACTTTCCCACGCCACGCGAACGCGAACTCGTGCCCCGCTGGATGTATCTGTCCAGCCAACTGTCGTTACGCCTGCATGGCCAGCACGCTTATCACGGCTACCCGCTCATCATTCGCGCCGGTGGTCTGGTCAATGCCCTCGGGCCGGACGTCGCACGCCGCGACGTCGATCCACAATCCGGCAACGTCACGCTCCAATGCGCCGGCTTCAACGACCGCAATCACTACCCACGCCAGACGCCCTGCGACCAAGATTTCCTGCGCAAGTTGGCCCGCGACACCCAGCCGCAAGAGCTGGAGGACTGGTACAACCACCACGTCGCCAAGCTCTATCAAGAACTCGACGCCTTCGATAGCGAGGGTCTATTCATCGGCGATGGCACCTATCTGTTCGTGCCAGACAACCCGCGTTATGAAGGATCGCACCGACTGCTCTTTGACGAGCACAACCATCCCGTCAGCAAGCAACAAGAGCAGGAGATGACCAAGAGTCAGCGGAGCCGTTGTCGGTGGCGACGCTTTTGCAAGGCCGTGTTGCTGCTGCACGTCGATGCCGCTGGCGAACGCTTCGTGGTGGCCGGTTTGCGCGTCTTGCGTGACAACGAAGCAGAAGCCACAGCGTTTTGGCCGCTCGTGCACACCTTTCTCGCCAGCGTGGGTGCAGACGTCATGAAGGTGCTGCTGCTGGATCGCGGCTTTATCAACGGCCCCGAGATCGGCCGGCTCAAACGTGAGCACCACATCGACACGGTGATCCCCATTCGCAGCGACATGGATTTGCAAGCCGATGTGCGTGGCTTGATGCAACTACCCACGCACTGGGAGGAATATGAGCCGCGCCAGCGCGAGCCGTTGGCGGATGTCACCCGCCCGTCACACGGCCGACCGGTGCCGCGCGCGGTTCAGCAGCGTGAACGCAAGCGTCAGAAGACTCTGGCCCGCCGGCGTGCGGCCGGCGAAGCGACGCTGCCGCCCGACCCCAGCCAGGTTCGCGAACGCACGCTGATCGCACGCTTTGCCGACTTGACGACTTGGTCGGATTGTCCGGTGCCGTTGACCGGCGTGTACTCACGCGACCAGTACGCCGATGGCCACGAAACCAGCTGGCTATTGGTGACGACGAACGCCCACTGGTCCGCGCGACGCGTGCGTGCTCTCTATGGCATGCGCGGCGATATCGAGGAACGGCATCGTCAGGTGAAATGCTTTTGGGATTTGTCGCGTTTCCACTCGACCGCTTGGAGTCTAGTGGTGAATCAAACCGTGTTTGTCTGTTTGACCTACAGCCTGCTGCAACTGCACCTGCTGCGTCACGGCTTCGAGGAGTTGAACCGCCGCACGCACCAGACCACGCAGCGACTGCTTCCGGATGGCGACCGGGTAGTGATCTACCGCCAGCAATACTTCGCGTTCTTCACGCTCATGGAGCACATGGAACTGACGCTGAGCTTGGAGGAAAAGGCCCGCCGCAAAGCCCTGGCGAAAACCCGACGCCTCCGCCAAAACGATCCGGCCACCGCGCCGAGCCCCGAGGACAGCTGATCGGGGGCCGAATTACGTCTGAATTGCAGCATGTGTCAGAAACCGCTCGACCGCCGGCCGTGTCTATGCTACCATCTGCATAGAAGGAGAACTGCCATGCACCAACAGGTCGAGGTCGTCTATGAGAACGGCGTGCTGCGTCCCCTGGAGCCCCTGCCGCCGCAGCTCCAAGAGCACCAGCACTTCACCGTCACCATCGACACGCCCGGCCCCCGGCAAGACCGGCTCGACACCGCTTGCGTCGCTGCCGCCAAGCGCGGCGCCGACCCGACGGTCAGCCTGGAAGAAGTCCGCCAGATCCTGGCCAAGGTGCCCGGCACCCTGGCCGAAGCCGTTCGCGCCGAGCGCGAGGAACGCTGAAACCGGAGGCCAGGATGGCCGAACACTTCTACGACACCAGCGCTGCCGTCAAGAATTACCGCGCCGAACTGGGCACCGCCAGGGTCGATGGCCTCCTGGCCGATGCGGCGTCGCGCCATTACCTCTCTACCCTTGGTGTCGTCGAGGCCCATTCCGTCTTTGCCCGCCTGGTCCGCATGGGACAAATCGCCGCCGTAGAGTTCCACCGCCTGCGCGGCCGCCTGCTCGCCGATATCGCTTCCGGTCTATGGCAAATCGTGCAAGTCATTCCGGCCGATTTCCAACAGGCGCAGCAGCTCCTCGTGCAACACGCCACGACACGAAGCCTGCGCACGCTGGACGTGCTCCAACTCGCCGTAGCGCTCAGCCTGCATGCGGGCAGCCCGCTCGATGATTTCGTCTGCGCCGACGCCAACCTTTGCTTCATCGCCGCCGCCGAGAGCCTGCAAGACCGTTGACCACTGTTCATACTCCGGTATATACTGCGGGGAGCATCGCCACTGCCCAGGAGAAGAACCATGCCCAGCCCACGCCACGACGATACCAGCAAACAGCAACGGGTGATTTTCAGCCTCCCCCCCGACCTGGTGGACGACATCAAGCGGTATGCCTCGAAGCTACGCGGCGGCAATAAAAGCGGCTTTGTCGCCGACGCGCTGCGCTCCTACATCGACCAGCTCCACAAAGCCCGCCATACTGCCAAGCTGCGCGAGGCCTATGCCGCTTCCGCCGAGGCCGGCCTGGCCATCACGCGGGAGTGGGAGCCGCTCGACGCCGAGGCCTGGGCCCGGCTCGACAAGGAGAAACCACACCGAAAGGGACACTAGATGGCCAGGATGGCCTTTCCCCGCCGCGGCGGGGTGTACCGTGTTCGCTTTGACCCGGCCGAAGGACATGAGATCCGCAAGTCGCGCCCGGCGGTTGTCGTATCCAACGACCATATGAACGAACTGGCGGCGACGGTGCTGGTCATGCCCATCACCGGCGGCCAGTTTCCCTACTACCACTGGATTGCGCTGCAGCCGCCGGAGGGCGGACTGACCAAACCCTCCAGCATTGTCACCGAGCAGGTGCGGGTGGTGGACAAGCGCCGGCTTGGCAAGCAACTCGGACGGGTGACGCCCGCCACCATGACCGCGATCGAGGAAGCCATCCGCGATCACTTCGCCCTGCCGGAAGGGCGCGTCCTGCCGTAAAAGGACCGCCGATTTCCTCTCGCCCAACCCCCGGCTTCCGTGCTATCCTGGCAGCCATGATCCACCACGATCTCGATCGGCTCGCCACCTACGCCGCCACCGCCACCGAGTACGATCTCACCGATCTCGGCACCCTCCCCGGCCTGGTTTCTGACCGCCTTCAACGGCCATGGCGCCGACGATCTCTCTCCGCAAGCGATCGCCCGCCGCCTATCTGCTCCATGCCCGCCGCGGCGACCCAAGCCTTCCACTCAATGCCGGCCTCGACCGCATGCACCGGGAACCGGCGGCGGCACGTCCCCAGGTCGCGCTCGATTTTCCCGGGCGAATTGACCACGGACGGCGTGTACAGGACGACCTTGCCGGCCAGCCCTTTCTCCAATTTTCCTTCGCACGCCGGATCGAATTTCACGGCTGCCGTTTTGCTCCCGTGCGTCTAATAACGGGCAGAAACCGTCTCTCCCACGCCGGGCGGTCCATAGCACAAGCCGATACACTGGTACTCCCGACACGCGTCGCAGAACTCGTGGAAACGCTGGTGTTCCCTGGTTTCGATGAAGGTCGCCTCAGTCATGAACGTTGCACTGACGCAGACGCTTGCTTTCCCCGTTTCGAGTCGTACAACAAGCTTGTCATGGAGCATTAGCACTCCGATGAATACGCACTGTGCAGTCGTTGGATGACTAGATGAAGAGCAACTCGGCCGTGCCGGGGGGCTCGTTGACGAGTAAGCCGACGTGGTGAAATACCTCCAGGGTATTCCACCACGTCGGCTTTTTTATTGATTGAGGTGGCCCGGAACCGCCTCTTTCTTCTCATTCTTTCGCAGTTTGGAGTAACACGATGCTTCGCACTTGGTGGCGTCAACCAGTCAACCGGAGATCTGAACGAGACAAGCCGCCCCGCCTTGTCAGCACGGCCCGCGGTAAATCTCAGTGCCGCTTGCAGCTCGAACGGCTCGAAGAGCGTACTATGCCGAGCATCATCGCCCCTGGGATACCGGATTGGAAGGAACAGGGGCCGGGGCCAATCATTGGTGGCGGGGCGACCTTGCCTTCCCAAGGAGACGCGACTACGGGAATGATTATGCAGGTGGTGCCCCACCCGCGTGATCCAAATACCCTCTACGTTGCTACCGGGAACGGCGGCATCTGGGTAACGCACAATCCAAGCCCGACGTTTGGACTTCCCCTCTGGACGCCCTTGACGGATCGCTATCCTTCGCTCTCGTTTACGAGTCTCGCGTTTGATACGTTGCCGGGTTCCACGACGTTGTATGCTGGAACGGGCAGAGCGAGCAACGGCGGAACGGACGGCGGCCCAGCCATCGGCTTGCTCAAGAGCACAGATAGTGGACTCACCTGGAGCCAGGTCGGACAGAATACCTTCAACGACGGTGAACGCATCCGAAGCGTGTTACCCACCTCAATCATGACCTCCACAGGGCAAGTGATTCTCGTCGGCACAGATAGCGGGTCCAACCCCGGGGTCTACAGGAGCGCAAACGCGGGCTCCACATGGACGAAGATTTCGAGCGGTTTACCGGCTGGTACTCTCAATATCAACCAGCTCGTTGCCGATCCCGGGAATGGTTCTCGATTTTACGCCACGACAAACGGCCAAGGAATCTTTCGCACTGTCGACGGTGGCCTCAACTGGAGCTCGGTCAATAACAATATCAGCCCGGCTATTATCGCAAATTCGGTGCAGACGCTGGTGACGGTTCACAACAACCCGGGCCTGGGGACCAATGTGGTCTATGCCACCTTCAAGGGCGCTGCCTCCAGCGCTTTCTGGTCAACAAACACTGGCAACACGTGGACTGCCATGGATACGCCCCCCGCCTTCCCTTTCTCCGCCGTAGCCGACCCAACAGATCCCAATGTCGTATATATTGGGAGCACTGCCGGGGCCGACCACTTCCGCGGGGATCGCTCGGGCCGACTCGGACAGCAGTGGGAACGCATCGCTGACGAGGGGGCAAACAACACCTCGCCTCATGATGATACGCGGTCGATGACGGTAGACCTCAATGGCAACATCCTAGAAGCCAGTGACGGTGGGATTTATCGCCTCATTACGCCGAACAACCGTGCGACGCGTACCTGGCAATCGCTAAACGGCAACCTCACAGACGTCGAATTCTATTCCGTCGCTTACGATGCCTTGAACGGCACCATCCTCGGGGGTGCCCAGGACAACGGCAGCTCAGAGCAATCCGAGCCAGGCGGAATCGACTGGCGGGCGATCGGCGGAGGCGACGGCGCCTTTGTCGCCGTGGACGACACGAGCATGCCCGGGTTCGCTATCCACTACAATAGCACCCAAAACCTGCGATCCTTTACAAGGCGCACCGTAGGCCGTGACAACGCGTTGGTGAGCGAAGTTCCGGTCGGCCTGGTCGTGGATAACGCCGGTGGCAATACCTTCTTCGACTTAGAGAAGTACTTCCCCGGAAGTACTCAATTCGAGCAGCCTTACGTACTGAATACGATTGACCCGCGACGTATGCTCATCGGCACCAACTACCTTTACGAATCGTTCAACCGCGGCGATAATCTGAACGCTCTCGGTGGAGTAGCCCCCCTCGGCTTCAATCAGTTTCTTCTACTCAATCCCATAGGAAGAGTCGACCCAGCGAACATCTTCAACAATCTTGCCTATCACCCCATGGTTTACGGTGGCATGTCGGGCGGGGTCGCCAATGCCAATCTGATCTGGGTCGGCGGCGGCGGCAATCTCTACTTGCGGACGAGCGGAACCGGGATGCCCAGCCAGGTCACCACTTACCCGGGATCGACTGTGCTGGCGATTGCGGTCGACCGCACCGACTGGCACACAGCGGTCATCCTGGATGCCGACGGCCGGGTTTGGAGGACCAGCGACGCCGGCGCGACTTCCGCCAACTGGACCAACCTGACCGGCAACCTGGGCAGTGTTCCCGGGAGCTGGCGAACCATCGAGTATATCCAATCGGTCTTGCACCCAGGCGGCATTGTCTTGGTCGGCGGTACCAGCGGAGTCTATCGAACCCTGGATCCGGGTACCAATCCCATTTGGACCAAATTCGGCAATGGCCTGCCCCACGCGGTCGTCAAAGACCTCCATTACTACCCGGCCGTGAACACCGTCAACGGACCCTCCGGAGACGTTCTTTTGGCCGGTACTTTCGGCCGCGGCGCCTGGACCATTCCCAACGCCATCCCCTCTCTCAATACACCTGGCGACCTGGAGATCCGCGGCGACACAAATTTTCCGGGCGAGACCGACGTTATCCGCCTGGATCGGGATGCGAACATCCCGGGAGTCCTTAACGTTTTTATCAACAACTTCGCAACGCCAAGCTATTCCGTGGAACTCTCAGCCGTACGGCAGATTACCGTCAACGGTTTGGACGGCAAGGATACCATCTATATCGATGACACCTTCTCAGGCGTGCCGGTGACCATCAATCATGGCAGCGGCACCAACACGGTCAATCTCAACTCGTCGGCCCGGAGTCTGGGTGATATCCCAAGCACTGTGACCGTCAACGGCGATGGTACCAGCGTATACATCTTAAGCACCAGGGCTCCATTGTCTGTTCACCTGCAGGGGACCCTTAGCAACATGGTCTACGTCGGTAGCGTGGGCGATAACACACTCGATGAGATTCAGGGCGGCGTGGACATCACGAGCAGCGGCGGCGTAGCCAGGCTGCAAGTCGACGATAGCCACCATTTCAACGTGCTGGGCGCCACCTACACGATGACCGATGGCAACCTAACCCGTGTAGGAGCCAACGGCGATTCTACCTCTGTGGCCTCGATCAGCTACCGTAACATCGCGAACATCGAGTTGGATGGCGGCCTCGGCCTCAATACGTACAACGTGCAGGGCACTCTCGCGGGCTCGTCGGTCACCATCAAGACCGGCCATGGCATCAACGCCCTGGGGGTCGGCGATACCAACCACACCTTGAACGGCATCAGTGGAGCCCTTCAAGTCAACGGCGGCGGCATCGTGGACACCCTTCTGGCGGACGATAGCCGGAACAATAGTCTCCTGGGCACGACGTACACACTTACGTCGGACCACCTGACCCGTGTGGGAGCCAACGGCGTCTTTCCCTCGGTGGCCTCGATCAGCTATCAGAACATTCCGAACATCGAGCTGGACGGCGGCCTCGGCCTCAATGCCTACAATGTGCAGGCCACGGCGGCGAGCTCGTCGGTCACCATCAAGACCGGCCATGGTATCAACGCAATCGTGGTCGGCGATACGAACCACACCTTGAACGGCATCAGTGGAGCCCTTCAAGTCAACGGCGGCGGCATCGTAGACAGCCTTCAGATCGACGATAGCCAGGAGTTCAGTCTGCTGAGCACGACGTACACGCTCACCGCGGGCAATTGGACCCGAGTGGGAACCAACGGCCTCTCTTCGTCCGTGGTCACGATCGGCTACCAGAACATCCCGAACCTCGAGGTGGATGGCGGCATCGGCCTCAACTTCTTCAACCTGCAGAGCACGGCGGCGGGCTCCTCCGTGACGCTCAAGACCAACGCCGGCGTCAATCTCGTCACGGTCGCGGACGGCAACCAGACTCTCGGTGGAATCGCCGACAGTCTGCAGGTCCTCGGCGACGCGGGGGGCGAAACGGCGGTGACCCTGAATGATGCGGGCAATACGATCCCGATGGAGTACGACTTCACCGCTACGACCGTTGGCTGGGAGCCGCTGGGAGCGCCGTCGGTCACGCCCCAGTTCACCTATGCCAATCTCTCCGACCTGACGCTCCAGGGCGGCAGCGGAGGCAACACGTTGGTGGTGCAGAGCACTTTGACCGGCCTGGCATTGGTCATGGATGGCGGCAGCGGCACCAATACCCTGCAAGGCCCCGATACCGACACCGCCTGGCAGATCACGGGCAGCAATACAGGCACCTTCAGCAGTGGCGTGTCGTTCACGTCTGTGCAGAATCTTGTCGGCGGAGCCGGCGCGGACACGTTCGTGTTGGCCGATGGTGCGGGCGTCACCGGCAACCTGGATGGTGGCGCCGGCAGCAATGCCCTGGATTACTCCGCGTACACCCGTAACGTCCTTGTCGACCTGGCGCTCGGCTCAGCCACCGGTGTCGGCGGTAGTGTTAGCAACATTCAAAATATCACCGGCGGTGCCGGCTCCAACATCCTCGTCGGCAACGGCGGCAACGTTCTCACGGGAGGCACCGGCCGGAACGTGCTGATCGCTGGCGCGACTGGGAGCAGGCTAATAGGCGGGGGAACCGACAATATCCTGATCGGCGGCACCACGGCCTACGACATGGACTTGGCGTCGCTCCAGGCCATTATGGACTACTGGGCAGGGTCGGATGATTACAACACGCGGGTCGCCAACCTCACCACCGGCAACGGCGTGCCGCTGCTCGACGCCACGACCGTGACCGGCAACGGGGGTGGCAATACGCTGATGGGCGGCCCGGGATTAGATTTGTTCTATGGCAACATGGGACTGGATACGATTATGAACTGGGACTCCGCGACGGAGACCTTTATCTCGGTGTGAGGCGATACTGGCCACGTCGATGGTGGCCGTAGCGTTAGTCATTTACTTTGCGACGGACTGATATTGTGCTCCCTGTTGGGGTCGGCTGGATCCGAGTATCTGCGTGCGTTCACCCAAGGCCAGCTCAATCTCTTGATCTTGGTCCGCGAGACAGGCATCGCCAAAACCCGCACCGTCCGCGCCGTGCCCAGCGGCTCGGCCTGCTGGATCGAGGGCAACGCCACGCGCTTTGGCATGTACGAAAAGCTTTATCGGCATCGCGACCACTTCGTCGTGATCGATGTCGTCGATTCGCTCTATGCCGACAAGAGCGGCATCCAGCAAGACGGCGGCTGCCGAGCGATGTTTTTTCGATCATCGCCGTCATGTTCTGAAGACCATAACGGCGGTTATCCGAACGGATACCGCCCGATTGCGCAATGAAGCTAAACATAACTGGTCAAATCGGACGTTGCACGCCTGGCAGGGGCCGGGTGAGATAATGTCACACTTCATCGAAATGCCGATGATCGGAGGCACGAAACGCCCTACCCGCCGCTCTCGGCATTGCTGCCCGGAGCAGCCCCTAAGTTCTTACACCTCCCGTACTCGGCAGCGCTCTGCAATCCATCGGCAGTGTGAATGTTTCCCTTGCCGGCTTCGGCAAAAGCCCAGGTTAGCGCATTCCAGATTTGGACCAGTCCCGCATCCGCGTTTCCCCAGATCGCGAGCACCACGCGATCCTGCTCACCCCTGACGGTGACCATCCTGCCCTCGGCGGTGCCCAGCCGCAGCTCGCGCCAGTTTTCCGGCGGCTCCTCATCCGGAACTGTCAGCTCGCCATCGATCATTCGCACCTGCACGACGAACCCGCTGGATACCAACAGCTTTCGGGCGGCCGGCCAGGTAGGCCGGCTGCCTGCGGTGAAGGTAACGGCCTGTTCCATGCCCATCGTGAAGTCCTCTCTGCTTGGGATTCTTGCAGCTCTTCCATGTCTTGATCATCTTCTCCTGATTACGGTCTGCAGAAGCGGTTTTGGCTTCCATCGCACGTCAGGAACCGCTCGACCGCCAGCTGTATCGATGCTAGCATCGGCATAGAAGGAAGTGCCATGCACCAACAGCTCGAAGTCGTTTACGAGAACGGTGTGCTGCGCCCCC
>DATGIQ010000568.1:0-28965 GCA_035295665.1 Gemmataceae bacterium
CCAGGCCACCACCAGCGTGGCGGTGGTATCCTCGGCCAACCCTGCCGTGTTTGGGCAGAATGTGACCTTCACCGCCACCATCTCCATCGGCGACCCCGGCGCCGGTACACCAACCGGTACCGTGCAATTCCAGATCGATGGGAGCGATGCCGGTAGTCCGGTGAGCGTCACGATAACCGGCGGCGTGATCACAGCCTCCTTCAGCACCGCTAGCCTGACCGCCGGGAGCTATACCATCACCGCAAGTTATAGCGGGGACAGCAGCTTTGCCGGCAGCAGAGGGACGTTGGCGAGTGGTCAGACGGTGAACCAAACCGCCGCCGCCGTGCAGGTTGTCTCCTCTGCCAATGCGTCGGTGTTTGGCCAAAACGTTACCTTTACCGCTACCATCAGCGCACAGGATCCCGGCACGCCGGCCGGGACCGTGCAGTTCAAAATTGACGGTAGCGATGCAGGTACTCCAGTAAGCGTTACGACCTTGGGTGGAGTAACTACCGCAAGCTTTGGCACGAGCAGCCTGACCGTGGGTAGCCATGCCATAACCGCCAGCTACAGCGGTGGAGGCAACTTCTCGAGTGGTAGTGGTACCCTGGCAGACGGCCTGACGGTCAAACAAGCTGGCACCAGCACTCTGGTTGTCTCCTCAGCCGATACGGCGGTGTTCGGGCAGGCGGTGACCTTTACGGCCACCATTAGCATCACAGCGCCCGGTGCCGGCACCCCGAGCGGAACGGTGCAATTCCAAATTGATGGCAGCGACGCCGGTGCTCCAGTGAATGTCACCATCTCCGGCGGTGTAATCACAGCCTCTTTGAGCCGCACCTTGGCCGTGGGTAGCCATGCCATTACGGCCAGCTACAGCGGCGATACGAGTTTTGCAGCCAGCAGCGCGACTGCCTTCACGCAGATCGTCAACAAGGCGAGCACTGCCATACTGGTCGTATCTTCGGTCAGCCCGTCGGTATGGTCCCAGAGCATAAAGTTCACGGCGACGGTGACCGGCAATGCCTCGATCAGCCCAACGGGGATGGTCATCTTCTCCGACGGCGGCACAAGCATCGCTCAGGGGACGCTCAGCACGAGCGGGGGCATCACCACAGCCAGCTTCAGCACCGCTAACTTGGCCGTCGGCAACCATAGCATCACTGCCAGCTACAGCGGCGACACGAATTTTTCGGCAAACAGCGTGACCGCCTTGACGCAGATCGTCAATAAGGAGAGCACGAGCATGGCCGTGCTCTCCTCGGCCAATCCGTCGATCGCTGGCCAAAATGTGACATTCACGGCCACAATTAGCATGGCAGCTGCGGGCGTCGGCACACCGACCGGGACGGTGCAGTTCCAGATCGATGGCAGCAACATTGGCAGCCCCGTTGGCATCACTACCTCTGACGGCGTGATCACTGCAACCTTTAGCACCGCCAGCTTGACGGCCGGCAGCCATGCCATCGCGGCCAGCTATGGCGGGGATGGCAACTTCTCAGACAGCCGCGGAACACTTTCCGGTGCACAGGTAGTCAACCCAGCGAAAACCATCGCGACAACGACCAACGTTGCGTCATCGGTCGGCACATTCGTGGTTGGTCAAAGCACAACCTTCACCGCCACCATCAGGGCATCGAATGCAGGGACGGAGACGCCCACCGGCACCGTGCAGTTCCAGATCGACAGCAGTGATGTTGGGACACCGGTGAGCGTCACGACCTCTGGCGGCGTAACAACGGCCTCCTTCACTACCAGCAGCTTGGCCGCGGGCAGCCATACCATCACGGCTAGCTACAGCGGCGGCGGCAGCTTCTTAGGCAGCACGGGTACCCTCACGAGCGGAGTGACCGTCAGCCAAGCCAATAGCGGCACGCTGCTCGTCGCTTCGGCCAGTCCGGCGCTCATGGGCCAGTCGGTCCAGATTAGCGCCACGGTGTTATCCGCGCTTTGGTCTCCTGGCCCGGGTGGCACAGTGGGGGTCATTCCGACCGGTGTGGTTACCTTCTTCGACGGCACAACGGTCCTCGGGAAAGCGACGCTGAATAGTACCAATGGCACCACCACCGTCAGCATTAATGCCACAAACCTATCGGTGGGTGACCATACGATCATTGCCGTCTATGGCGGAGACCATAATTATCTACCCAGCAAGGCCGCGATGACGGAGACGGTCGTGAGCAGTTTGCCTCCGGACGGCTCGGGTGGGACATCCAATCTGGCCAGCACCACGACGAGCCTCCTTGTCTCGTCCCAGAAGCTCGCGTTTGGCCAACCCATCATGCTGAACGCGATGGTAAACACAGGGCCGTCCGGGGGCGGGACACTCAGCGGTTCCTTGACGTTCTCGGTTCAAGGCAAGCCGTTGGCTAGTTTTCCGCTCGCCGGATCGAACGGAGCATTTACCATTCTCACGCTGCCGCCGGGCCAATACACGCTGAGCGCGACCTACAGCGGCGACAGCACGCACGCCGGCAGTACGTCCTCGGTAACTGTGACCGTAGGCATGTCCACCGCTGGGAACGCCGCGGTCGGTGGCGTCGGCAATCGTCCCCAAGTCGCCCAGCCGAGCCAGCAAAGTCCGGCTTCAACGAGCGCTCCCGTGGGCCAGCAGGTTCAGGGAAGCAATACAGGGGTCGCGTTCGTGACGGCACCTCCCAAGAATGCTTCCAATCAAGCCCCCGATTCCAGCGCGGTGGCGGGCCACACCAATCCGCCCAGCCCAGGAGTAACCACGCGACAGCTGGCGGCGGCGATCGTGGCCGGTACTGGAAATCTCCTGAATCCCGGGAACAATGCTTACAAGGATTTCCTCAAACGCCCCACCGATCGTAGCGGTGTGAACTCGTATCTGACGGCTCTGAAGGGGGGAAGCCTGGATCAAGCCAACGTTGCGGCGGCGATGCTCGACTCCGGAGAATTACTCGGACCGATACAGTAAATGACCATCCGCAAACCTGCAACTGTCTGTGTGGCACGACCTGCTGCCGAATAACGAACGCAGAAACATCACAAGGAGTACGCGGCAGTTCGCAAGACCTGACGGTTTTGCGAACTGCCGCGTCATAGGATTGCACTCGGCAGGCAAATGGTTTCGGTTGCGAAGGTATTCATCTTGGCGATGCCCTGGATGCCCCAGTTGCCGTCGACCACCTCCTTCAGTCCAAAATCCACAGCGACCGACATCAGCGAGATCGCCTTAACGAACATTCGACGGCTATGCCGCGGAATTCCGATTTGCCCTGGGAAGCATGGGGGTCGCCAACCGAGAAGAGGGCCCGGCTCACAGCCGATGAGCTCCTCATCGGATATAATCTGTTTGCAATGTCAGGCCGCCGGCTGATCGACCGCCCATCGGGGCGAGTCCGTAGGATCTCTGCAACGCTTTTCCCAACCTGGAAGGAGATGTTCCCATGAATCAAAACCTACCCCTATCTCGACGCGATTTTATCCGTGCCGGGACAGCCGGAGCTGCGGTCTTGCTGGGGAACACGCTCCCCAGTTGGGGCGACGGCACGACGGCCAAGCTTCCGCAGCGGGCGCTCGGCAAGACTGGCGTCCAGGTGCCCATCTTGGGGCTCGGCACGGTCGCCGTCGGCAATGTGGCGGACGAAAAGACAGCCCTGGCACTCATCCATCGGGCCATCGATTTGGGCGTGACGTATATCGATACGGCCCCGGCGCGGACGCGCATCGCGCTCATGACCGGGTACAACAAAGCCCAGCACTACCTGAAGGCGATCCTCAAGGAGCGGCGCAAGGAAGTGTTCATTGTCACCAAATGCCTGGAAACCGATGGGGACAAGACGATTGACTTGCTGAAAAAGAACCTCGATGAGCTCGGCGTCGAGCAGGTCGACCTGGCGTATACCCATTCCATCGGGCATGCGGTATACGACTTCGACGGCCTGGTGGCCGACCAAGGCCCGATGACGGCTCTGGAAAAAGCAAAGAAGGAAGGCCTGACGCGCTTTGTCGGCATCACCGGCCACAATCGGCCTGAGAAATTCGCGCAGGTCATTGCCCGTCGCAACATCGATGCAATGATGAACGCATGCAACTGTGTTGATAGGCATACTTACGCTTTTGAGGAAATCGTCTGGCCACTCGCTCGGGAGAAGGGGATCGGCATCGCTGCGATGAAGGTCTTTGGCGGGTCAATCGGAATCACGCCATGCAAGATGCCGGAGGATTTGCGGCACGCATCCTTCCGCTTTGCGCAGTCGATCAAAGGTGTGGCGCTCACTGTTATCGGCATGGGTTCTATCAGGGAGCTTGAACAGAATGTCCAGTGGGCAAAGGACTTCAAGCCGATGACCGCCGATGAGGCGAACGAGCTGAAGGAGAAGACGGTAGCCCTGGCCAAACATTGGGGGGCGCATCTCGACCGGCTCGACGCCAAGGGTGAAAAGGAGCGGCCATTACGCAACACATAAGCAGCACGGGCATGCGTGGATTGCGCCCTGGACGGGAGGACATTGGCCCGTTTCGGGATGCTTGATCGAGTGCGTGGCGGCCTGCGGTTTTTCCAGGAATTGACACGAAATTCTGCCGTTTTTGGCGAATTCTCGACAAATTCTCTACAGGGTAGTGATATTGAAGACAGAATTAGTAGATGAGTTCAGAAGTTGCACGAAATGGTACGCTACCCGGATAGTACGCTATCCGATTGCCAGCGGCGTGATCGAAGGGGCCTGCCGACACTTAATCAAAGACAGCATGGAACGAGCCGGCATGCATTGGAGCCTCGAAGGCGCGCACGCCATGCTGGACGTGCGCAGCGTGTGCCTCGGAGGCCAGTGGGAACTTTTCCAGGAGCAACGCATCGAACAGGAAAAGAATTGCCTGTACCCGCATCGCGCGTTCGTCGCGGGTGAGGCGTTCTTCGCCTTGGCCCCATAGTGGAGGAGCGGTTACGCCCAGTGACGACGCGGCTTGTTCATGGGAATACCTCCGTTCAGGTAATGCTAACCCGAACGGATCGCTTTTACAGATTCGACTGAGGCGAGACAATGTGCTGGTTCAGCCTGAATTGGGGTTTTTGCATATCCCCGCAAAAACCATCATTCCAAGATGGCGGCAATCCGACGCACCGATGTGCGACTGATTCCCAGCCTTTTAGCGATTTCCCGCTTGCTCACGCCCTGGGCAAGCATCTCCCTGATGGCCTCTGAATGTGCAGCTACGGTAGTCGGTCGGCCGTGCGGCTTTCCCTCGCGCCGGGCTTGGGCAATGCCTGCTTTTACCCGGTCCTTTAATATCTCCCGCTCGAACTCCGAGAACACGGCCAGCATGCCGGCCATCGCCCGTCCGCCGGGCGTGGTCAAATCCAGGGCTTCCGTGATGGAGACAAAACCGACGCCCAGCGGCGACAGTTCCTTGTGCGTGGAGATCTATTCGACAAGCGAGCGCCCCCACATCCTGACCGAGCGGCGCGGGATCAACAAGGAAGGCATGATGAACGCGGTCAACATCGTCGATCGTCACACGTATGCGTTTGAGGATTTGGTTTGGCCGCTCGCCCGGCAAAAAAACATTGGCTTGGCGGCGATGAAAGTGTTCGGCGGCGGCGTCCAGGCATGCAAGATGCCGGAGGAATTGCGGCAGGCATCCTTCCGATTTGCTCAGTCGGTGAAAGGCGTCGCGCTCACGGTGATTGGCATGGGTTCCCTGAAGGAGCTTGAGCAGAACGTCCAGTGGGCAAAGGAGTTCAAGCCCATGACCGTGGAGGAAGCCAACGAGTTAAAGGCGAAGACGGTGGCCGTGGCCAAGCAATGGGGAGCACATCTCGACCGGCTCGATGCGAAGGGGGAAAAGGAGCGCCCCTTGCGCAACACGTAAGCATCACGGTGCGCTTAGATTTTCCCCTTGAGCGGGAGGATAATCCGCCAGGTTCGGAGAGTTTTCCGAGGCCGGCGGCGGCCGATTTTCCAGGAATTGGTACGAGATCATGCCGTTTTTGGCCATTTCACTTCAGATTCACTACAGGACCTGGAGTTGATCGATGGGGAATCGTCCAGTGGGGAAATTGGAGATCAGCATTGGCTACAGGCAAGCCGGGGGATAGGTGCGGAGCAGTGTTCTCATGAACCGTCTGCTCACTGGAGGCGCTGGGCGAGCGTGAGCAAATCCATCATGAGGAGTTTCAAATAAGGGCATTGATTAATTGCAATCTGAGGATCGACTTTTCGAAACAGGTTCATCGCAGTGGTGGTCTTCTTGTAGTAGCCGCCGTGGATGCGTTTTAAGAACTTGGCGGGAGGTTCATTGAAATTAACCTGCTCGGGAGGGCGTTTTTCGATCTGCTTGCGGGTTTGATGCGGCCACTCTTGTGGGTATGCCAACAACCAAGCTTCGACCTCGTGCACGGCGAAGTGTTGCCGGAAAAAGCTTTGGTATTTTTGCGGTACGAGGCTGCGGATGTACTTGCGAGCCGCGATCACCTTTTCCTTGACGGAGGCAAGCTGAGATAGGTCCACCCGAGTCGGAGGTATGCCATAGAGATCCACGAGTCCAACAACAAAGTTCGCCCTGCAATCGTCCAGATACCGGGCGACCTTCTGTGCCAGATCATCGAGGTAGTTACTGATGCCCTGGAACTTGACCGGGATGATGCCTACTTTCCCAGTTGGGGGAAGTTGTGGGTCGAGCCACTTGTGAAAGAACACGGGTAAGGTACGACGGCGAGCCTCCCCTCTCTCTGTGTCTCCTTCTACGAAAAGCGCGATCTGGCGGGCTTTCTGGCGCGCATGAGCCATGAATGGAACCTACCACTTAATCTGGCAAATCCGCTAAAGCTGCATCCTCCGGTGGTAAGCCTTTCGCTCGCTCGCCGAGATCTGGAATGGCTTCCACTGGGGACGCGGATAGTGCTTCTAGGTCACCGCTTGTGAAAAGCTGGCCGAGGCGATACTGCTCTAACCACCTGGTCAGTACATCGGAGTTCAATGGGATGAATTGCGTTTGCCCCTCCTCCCAGTGCAGGAGTGTCACTTGCGGACCGACGTTGGAGAACGCATCCAGGAAAACCGGTGAATGGCTTGTGATGATGAGTTGGGTACGTCGGGCGGCCTCCGCCGCGTATTCCGCAATTATGGGCAGCATGCTCGGATGCAGTCCCGCCTCTGGTTCATCGATGGCTAGCAGTGTCGCCGGTTCACGACTCGCAAGGACTGTTAGGAGAAACAAGAATCGCAAGGTGCCGTCAGACAAGTCTTGTCCAGCGTGTGGTTGCTTGCTGGAGCGCCATTGGATGGCGAGTTGAATTTGCTGCGCCGCGGCTGGCTGGAAAACGAGTTCTTCAAACTGATCACCGAAGCCGGCTCGCATGCCTTCGTCGATCTGATGTTTGAATTCCCGATCGGTGGTATAGAGCGTGTGCAGGACCGACACCAGGTTGCTGCCATCCGGCTCAACCAATTTGGCGTACTGCGTGGTAGCCGGCAGCCGCATGGGCGCCCCTCGCTCCACATGCACATCATGGTAAATCCGCCACGCTTCGAGAAACCGTCGCGTATGGGTTGGAATGGGGTTTGCCCGTGGATCCGAGATCTGCGCCAGCAAGGATTCATTGGGATCCACGTCATCAAGAGAGACAAGTTTTTGGGCCCGCTGGTCGTAAACCATGGCCCCTCGCACATCTCGGCGATAGATCCACAAAGGGCTCGGTTGTTCCCCCCGCTCGTACCGAACCCAATTCCCCAGAGAATCCAATGCGATCTGGTACGCACTTGTCTGGCGCAAGTGTTCGAGTTCAAATTCCAACGTCAGGGCATCGTCGACGAGGTTCCGGCCAGGATCAACAGGATCGATGCGCAGTGTCCAGCTGATTCCGGTAGCCCGTTGGTCCCAGAGCAAGGGCACCATGCCGCCAGCCTCGGCGATCGATCTTGCGAGTTTCCCTCTTGCCGTGCTTGCAATCAGCTCGAGGAAACGCAGCAAGTTTGATTTCCCTGAGCCATTCAATCCAACGAGCAGGTTTAAGGAGCCGGGTTGCCAGCTTACCTCGCGAAAAGAGCGGAAGCCGTGAATATCTAGCTTCTGAATTGCCATCCGAGCTGTCTCCGAGCTACGGCGGAGCCGTGCATGAGGCCTATCACGAGACCTTAGTCGCTTCGATGACCTGGCTCCTCCTCGTGCCCCAGACCGACTGAATGCCGAAGGAAGCAAGCGTTCCTCTCCTTCATGATTCTATCGGTGCCCAGTGCAGGAAGCGACAATCTACGCGGTAGCTGGGTGGAAGATTCATGGAGTCGGTATGCCGCCAACGCGGACAAGTGGTGATAGCGTGGCAGGCGCAAATGCCGGTTCGGTTCATAAGATGCAGAAGGCCGGTCCGAACAAACTTCAATAAGCAGTCGCCCATCATCTGGGAACAATCGAAATACAATGCTTCCTGGTACCGCCTTCATAGGCAATTTGGAGGACAATCGATGCGATTCGCTCAGGTATGGGCTGGAGCCTGGGTTCTGATGCTGGCGCCGCTGTCCGCGCAGCAAGTTGAAATGTCCTTGACTCTGCAATTCAAGGGAAGGCGCCCTATGGAAATTGCCTTCAGCCCGGATGGGAAGTCGCTCTGTGCCGTATCTTCTATTGCCGAGACATGGGATGTAGCCACCGGCCGAGCCATTACCATTGGCCAGGCAGGGAAAACGGTTTTTTCGCAGGCCATTCGGCCGGATTTGCAGACCATTGCCTGGGGAGCCGGTGATGGCACGATCCAGCTGTGGGATCTGGCCAACAGGAAGGAAAAGGGGATGCTCAAAGGGCATCAGGGAAAAGCCGTGGCGCTGGCGTTCAGCCGAGACGGCAAGATGCTGGCATCCGCAGGTGAGGATCAGACAGTAAAGATATGGGATGTGGAGAGCGGTAAGAGCACGACGACCGTGCCAGGACAGCTGCACAAGCGAGTATCGTTGGCTTTGAGCCCGGATGGGAAAATCCTTGCGGCAGTGGGAATCGGCGAAAATACAATCCGGCTGTGGAACCTGGCGACGGGCAAAGTGGATACGATTCCTCAGCAGGCTGGTCGATTCGGCTTCAGATGCCTGGCGTTTAGCCATGATGGCACGATGCTGGCCTCGGGAGAGCTGGGCGGACGGCAGATCCTTGCCGTCACGGTATGGGACGTGGCCACCTGCAAACCAAAGGCCACGCTGCTGGGACACACGCAGCAAATCTGCTGTGTTGCCTTCAGTCCAGACGGCACGACGGTGGCGTCGGGGAGTACGGATCAGACCGTCCGGCTCTGGAGCCTTGGGACCGGCATCGAGGCGATGCTACCCGCGCACAGAGGGGAAGTCCGTGCCATGGCCTTCAGTCCTGACGGCAAGCTCCTGGCCTCGGGAGGTTTTGATGGCACGGTCAAGATCTGGAAATTGCCGGACCCTAAGAAAATGGGCCCATGAGGCCATGAAAAGTTACGTGGCCCGTTCGCAAAGGTTCAGGTCAATGGGGCGTTCTTCCCGACCGCCTGGTTGCAAAACGTAAGAAGGAGCGCACCTTACGGTACCCTTCAGCAATCTTTCCCAACGGAGACTATTCGCCCATCCTCGAAGGGAGCCACCGCTTTTTTGACTCCCTTCTTAAAACTGCTAGCCGTTCCGACGTGCCGGTGGTACAATCCTGAGCGCTCGCATTCGTACCGGCTAGGCATTTTCAAGGGGGATCGATCATGTCTGGAGTTTCTCGTCGCGATTTTCTCGGTCAATCGGCAGTAGCTCTGGGCGGCGTGGCACTAGGGACGCGCTTGGCCAACGCAGCGCTCAAATTGAAGAGCGGTGCCGACCAAGTCGTGCTCGGCCGTACGGGCATCAAGACCTCGCTCATCGGTATGGGCACCGGCTCGCATGGCACCGGGCATACGTCCAACCAGATCAAACTGGGCCATACCAAGTTTGTGAACTTGGTGCGCTATGCCTTCGATAAGGGAATCACTTACTTTGACACGGCCGACCAGTATGGCTCGCATATCTATTTGCGGGATGCCTTCAAGGGGTTGCCGCGCGATCGGCTCTTCATTCAATCCAAAACTCGAGCCACGACCGCCGAGATGGCCAAGGCTGACGTGGAACGCCTCCGCGAAGAGCTGGGCGTGGACTACCTGGACACGCTCCTCATGCACTGTATGACCAAGGGCTCCTGGCCGACCGATTTCCGGCCTGTCATGGACGTGCTCTCCGACGCCAAGGCAAAAGGGCGCGTCCGGGCGGTCGGGGTCTCCTGTCATGGTATGGACCCGCTGCGTGCCGCCGTCAACTGTGATTGGGTCGAAGTCGATCTCGCCCGAATCAACCCAATCGGCGGCAACAAAGGGCGGATGGACGGCACGCCCCAAGAAGTTTCGACCTGTCTGAAAGCCATGCACGAGAAGGGCAAAGGGATCCTCGGCATGAAGATCCTGGCGGAAGGGACGCTCAAAACCGCGGAACAACAACTGGAATCGCTCCGCTTTGTCCTGGGCCTCGGTTGCGTGGATGCAATGGTGATTGGATTCGAGAGCCCCGAGCAAATCGATCAGATCATGCAGCGCGTAGAGACCGTACTCAACGCCTGATCCGATACGAGGTACGAACCAAGCCTGACGCGCCAGCGAAGGAACTTCGCAAGCGCGTCAGGCTTGATTTTTTGGCTAATTTCACCGCCACCCCGCCGGCCAAAGCTCCGCTCCATAGCGTGCGGCCGCGCCCAGATCCTCTTCAACGCGCAAAAGCTGGTTATACTTGCAGATGCGGTCGGTTCGGCTGGCAGATCCGGTCTTGATTTGGCCGGCGTTCGTCGCCACGGCAAGATCGGCGATCGTCGTATCTTCGGTTTCGCCACTGCGATGGCTGATCACCGTGGTGTAACCATTCCGCCGTGCCAGCTCGATCGCGTCCAACGTTTCAGTGAGCGTGCCGATTTGGTTGACTTTGACCAGGATGCTGTTGCCCGCCCGCTTGCCAATCCCCTCTTGTAGCCGTCGGCTATTGGTCACGAAAAGGTCATCGCCCACGAGCTGTATTCGGCCACCCAGCTCGCGGGTCAGCTTTTGCCAGCCGGCCCAGTCGTCTTCCGCCAGGCCGTCTTCGAGGGAGCGGATTGGCCAACGAGCACAGAGTTTTTTCCACAGCTCGATCATTTCGTCCGAGCTGGCCACGTGATCGGGCCGGCTCTTGAAAAAGCAGTAGCCCGTTTTCCCCTTCTTCTTCGCTTCATCGAACAGCTCGGTAGTGGCGGGATCCAAAGCGAAGACGACCTGCTCCCCAACTTTGTAGCCCGCCTTCTCCACGGCCAACGCCAGTAATTCGAGGGCTTCATCACTGCTTTTGAGATTGGGAGCGAAGCCACCTTCATCGCCCACGGCCGTGCTGAGCTGCCGGTCGTGCAGGACTTTTTTCAGATGGTGGAACACTTCCGCCCCCATCCGCAATGCTTCTGCGAAGGAAGCGGCGCCCAGTGGCATGATCATGAATTCTTGAAAGTCGATGTTGTTGTCGGCATGCTTGCCGCCGTTGAGGATGTTCATCATGGGCACCGGCAAGTACCGGGCGTTGCTGCCGCCCAAGTAACGATAGAGCGGCAAACCGGCGGCCGCGGCGGCGGCATGGGCGACGGCCAGGGAAATCCCCAGGATCGCGTTGGCTCCGAGCTTGCCCTTGGTCGGCGTGCCATCGAGCTCGAGCAGGAGCTGATCGATAGCTACCTGTTGCTGAGGGTTCGAACCGCGAAGCTTGGGAGCGATGATCTCGTTCACATTGCGAACAGCTTGCAAGACGCCACGGCCCAAGTAACGGTTTTTGTCACCATCGCGTAACTCCAGGGCTTCGTAAGCCCCGGTGCTCGCTCCGCTGGGTACGGCGGCGCGGCCTCGGACACCGGTATCGAGCAATACTTCGGCTTCGAGCGTCGGGTTTCCCCGGCTATCCAGAATCTCCCGCGCCCGCACATCGGCAATGGAAGCGACGCCCTTTGGCGACCCAGCAACAGCCATGCTCCGCACTCCGTCAAAATGGGCCGGTCTTGGTTAGGTTGGGGCGAAGGTCGAAGGAATGGATACGGGCACAGCTTGATTTTTCAAGGTGGATGCGGAGATCGCGCCGGGGAAAGGGTAGGAGGGCTCCGGCGGAGCCGTGGCGGGGAACCGTCCGGGGTATGTTTTCATCCAAGCTGTCGGGTCTGCGGTTGCCGGCGGTTACGGGGTGAAAACCTATGTACCGGAGCCCTCCTGTTCATCGGCCGCACGAACAGGTCTTTGGCTGTCGTGGCGGGGACACACGCGGACCAGCTGGCGGGCGGCGGGGCGATGGACTCTAGGAGGTCCCCCGGCCAATGACTCTTGGCCCCCGACGTCCTGCGGGCACCGTCTGGTCGCGTTGACAAAGGGAATTATCGGTCTGAGACCGCAGCCACTTGAGCCGCCCCATTCAGAATGCTAACCTAATTCGCCATCGGTTCGACGTTTCCGACGATGCAGCGCGTAGCGGCTCCAAGACCGTGCCCGACGATGCTCGCCAGCTCCTGGCCGAAGGTGCGCGGGCCGCGTCAATCGTTCGCCCCAGCCTTTCGTCGCTTTCGAACGAGCTGGCGGAGCGTCTGTAGATTGACCGCGTCCATGGAACCGCCGGCGGTGTCCTCTTTAGGCGTCTCCAGAATCATCGGGCGATCTCGAAACCGGCGATCATTCACGAGCAGACGGAAGGGTTCGAGCCCCAGGCAGCCTTGGCCGATGTGGGCATGGCGATCGATCCGACTCCCGTGCGGCCTGAGGCTGTCGTTCAGGTGAAAGGCATGCAGGCGGTGGAGTCCAATCTGCCGATCAAAATCCCTAAAAGTTGCCTCGTATGCGGACTTGGGAGACAGAGAATACCCGGCCGCAAACACATGGCACGTATCCAGACAGACGCCGAGCCGCGCCGGCTCCGCCACGAGCGCCAGAATCTTGGCCAGGTGCTCGAAACGGTGCCCCAGGCAAGATCCTTGGCCGGCCGTTGTCTCCAACAGGATCTGAACGCGAAATCGGCCACAACGCCGGTGGACTTCATCCAGGGCTTCGGCAACGCGCTTCAACCCCACGTCCTCTCCGCTACCAACATGGGCTCCCGGATGCGTGACCAGATAGGTCAAGCCGAGGCGTTCTGCACGCTGCATCTCGGTGACAAATGCTTCCACGGAGCGTCGGTACAGATGTTCGTCCGGCGAAGCCAGGTTGATCAAGTAGGAATCATGCGCCAACAAAACTCGAACCCGGGTCTGTTGAAGATGGTCTTGAAACGTGCTTATTTCGTCGTGCGTGAGATCCTTGGCGTGCCACTGATTGGAGTTTTTGGTGAAAAGCTGAACGGCTTCACAGTCATAGCTCTTTGCCGACACGAGAGCGCGGTGGTAGCCGCCGGCGATGGACCAATGGGCGCCAAACAGTGGCATGAGGCTTCCTTGGTGCAACGGAGCAATCGCTCGGCTCTGTTTTAGCTCAGCTCGTCCCCGTTTGCCAGATTGTGCGATGAGACGTTAGTGCCGAACCAGCTCGATACGTTGCGTGAGCTTTGTCCAAGTGACATCGGCTGAGGTGGCGGGTACCGATACCACGACGTCCGCCCGCGTGGCTTCTGCGGGGATCCGAATCGCTCCGACCGGAGCTTGGTAGAGACCGCCTCAGCAACGGTGCGACAGGGCAACTTCCAGCGAATGCAGCGGCTGATCATCCTGATAAAACGCGATGTTCGCAACCGGGCTCGTCTCCCAGGAGATGGCATTGAAATCCAACACACATCTCCGCTTGCCGTCGGCCGCGTCGGCATACAAGCGAACGCCCAACTCGCCCACCGTACCGGATGTCCAATGAATGGGCGACTCCAAATGGGGAGTCACCGTGTCGCCGGGCTGGGGCAATCCGCTGCGCGAATCTCGTACGAGGAAGCCGGCCACGATCACGAGGACGGCCAGGCCCAGCGCCTGCTTCCATCGCTGCATCGCTCGTACCTCCGTCCAGGAAACAGCAAGCAGTGACTCTGCTCGATTGTACCATAAATTGACGAACGGTGTCCGACCGACTATTGTTTCGTCTTGGACGGTACATGCAACCATCTGGGATCGTTTTAGAAAGGGACCGCTCGTGTCCGAACACTGGGGTTGGTTGGTTCTGATTGCTTGGCTGGCTTGGTGGCTTTGGGGCGTGAATTGGCAGCAGGCCTGGGTCGTGCTGGCTCAGGGTGCCTGGCTCCCTTTGGTCTTGCTCATGGTAACGGGCGCGCTGGTGTGGTCTCAGCTGGCCCCGAGCGCGTGCACCTTCCTCGGTGGGGTCGTCGTGCCCAATTTTTGGTGGCAACTGGGAGGTGTAATTTTGTTGGCAGCCGTGACTCTCTTCTGCGGCTGGCTCCAAGGGCTCTTCGGTTGGACTCCTTCAGTAGTGAGCTTCGATCCCCCTGAGGGTCCTGTCACCGAACATGCCCATCATTGATTCAAACGACGATGTGAACCCGATACCATTCGAAGGCGGCGTCCCATGCCTCCTGGGGTGTGGCGAAATCGTCCCCGGCCTCCACCAGGTTGGGACCTTCCGCCGTTCGTTTCAAAACAGGCAGCCAACGGCCATTGGTGGTTTGCTGAATGCTGATCAAGGCTTCGCCAAGATTGGGAGCCGTGAGGCGATACGTGTCCGGGCCAGCGGGTTCGGCTTTTCCCTGGCGTTGGCGAAACCAAAATGGCGGCGTCGGTGATTTACCTTGTTCCATGCAATGATTGCCATTAAGAGACACCCATCCAAAGGTGTCTGGAGCTTTGATTCCAGAGATCCAAACAGGTGTTGGTTCGGGTTTCTATTCCTGCGGACGAAGTTCGCGGACTTTCAGATTGATCCGCTGAAGGACGTCCGTGGTTTGGCGTACATCCTGCGCTTTGGCGGCTTCGCGTAATTTGACGGCATCCGCGCCCAGGGCGCCGGCCTCGGCCGGCAGGGTTGTCTTGTGGTTGGCGGGGACATCTGTCGCTTTGCTCAGCACCCGGGCCGTCACTTCCATTCCTTTGGCTGCATCCTCCAGATCGGGCCAGTTGTTGATGTAAAACGCTTCGGTCGCAGCCGTTGCCTGAGCGCGGGCCCGGCTTACCAAATCGGCATAAGCCGGAGGGGGACCATCTTCGGGCAATGGCTTGAGCGGAACTCGTTCGGGCGGCAGTTGACACCCGATCAAGGCAGTGGCAAGGAGGACCGTCACGAGTGTGCGGTTCATGTCGCACCTTCCCCTCACAGCTGTGCAGGCCGCGGGCCAAACTCCGGGTCTCACCGGCCGTGGGGATCGGCCGAGACGATGCCGGTGCGAGGCGCCAGCTGGGAATCATCCGGCAGGGCCAGACGGTCCCGGCCGCGGCGTTGCTGTTCGCTGATCGATAGCAACGGATCGTCAACCCGTTCCGGCTTGCGGTGCTCAAACGGTCCCACGACGTTTTGGCACCCAGCCAGGAACAGGAACGCTACCAGGTACAGTTTATGCATCTTCTCTGCCTCCTTCCACTCGCCGAACCCAGACGTCCCTGGCCAGAAAGGTGTTCCTCCCTATGGACTATGCACGCATTCTTGCGCCCTGCCAGGGGAAAATCCAGGGGCCACCCGATCGAGCCCTAAGATTGTCCCTACGATCGGCGCAACCGGTACGGCTGGAGGGCGCCGGTGAAGAAGCTGGCTCGGGAACTTGAGGCAAGCTGGGCATCTTGTTAACATGACATCGCTACTTTCGCCAGCGGCCGGCCAGCGAAACGGACACTCTTAAGGGAATGGAACCGCAGGTCTTCCTCGTGGGCGCAGGTCCCGGACATGCCGGATTGCTGACCCTGCGCGCGGTGGAGTGTTTGGCTCGGGGCGATCTGGTTCTTTACGATCGGCTGGTGCCCATTCAATTGCTCGAACATGCCCCGGCCCATGCGGAGCGCATCTGCGTTACCGACTTGCCGGGGCGCCATCCGGAACGCTGGCCCCATGTCCACACCATGATGATCGAGGCCGCCCGCCTGGGTCGACGGGTCGTCCGCCTGAAAGGGGGCGATCCGTTCATCTTCGGCCGGGGCGGGGAAGAGGCGGAAGCGCTCCGCCTGGCCGGTATCCCGTATGAAATTGTGCCCGGCGTGACGGCAGGAATAGGAGCGGCCATCTGTGCCGGCATTCCGCTGACGCATCGCCTTCATGCCAGCGCCGTCGCCTTTGTCACCGGTCATGAACAGGGTGCCAAGCCTGGAACGCATCTCGATTGGCAAGCCCTGGCTCGGTTCCCGGGCACGCTGGTTGTTTACATGGGCATGGCGAGGCTGGGCGAAGTGGTCCATGCATTGATTCAACACGGTAAAGATCCCGCCACGCCGGCGGCGGCAATCCGTCAAGCCACGACCGCACACCAGCAGACCCTCGAGGCACCGCTACGCGATCTGCCCGAAGCGGTGCGCGGTGCTGGCCTGAAAGCGCCGGCCATTGTTATCATCGGCTCCGTCGTTTCGCTGCGGCCGCAGTTGGCTTGGTTTGAGCAGCGGCCCCTATTCGGAAAACAAATCCTCGTGACCCGGCCGCGTCACCAAGCCGCGGAGCTAATGCATCGCCTTGCCGAGCTTGGAGCACTGCCGCTCAGCGCGCCCGCCATCGAAGTGCGCGAACCGATCGATTGGGCCCCGGTGGATCAGGCATTGGCCGAGCTGCGACACTATGATTGGCTCGTGTTCACGAGTGCAAACGGCGTACGTGCCTTCTTCCGCCGAATGCGCCAATGTGGCCGGGATTTGCGCTGGCTTGGGGGGCTACGGTTGGCGGCCATCGGTCCGGCCACTGCGGCCGCGCTGCGGGAGTATCTGCTCGAACCGGATGTGATTCCCAGCTCCTATTGTTCCGAAAGCTTGGCTGCCGCACTCAAGGAGCGGGTTGCGGGCCAACGCGTGCTTCTGGCCCGGGCCGACCGCGGCCGGGAAGTTTTGCGTGAAGTGTTGGCCGGCGTGGCCACCGTCGATCAGCTGGCCGTTTATTCTCAGGTCGATGCCCCAGGCATGGATGCGCAAATCCTGGATCAGCTGCGGCAAGGTGAGATCGATTACGTAACCGTCACGAGCTCCAATATCGCTCGCGTCTTCGCCGAGAGCCTGGACGCGGCGTGTCGGTCTCGGATTGCAGCAGGTGAAGTTCAGTTGGTGAGTATCAGCCCGGTAACGAGTGCCGCGCTTCGGCAACTGGGATTGCCGGTGGCGGCGGAGGCGAGCGAGTACACCATGGCGGGCATGGTCGAGGCGCTGATCCAGCTGGCCCGTTCGAAATCCTAAGCCGCTAGCCAATACCGCGAAGGGCATCCCAGGACATGTAGAGAAGCAGTGCACTCATCACGATGCCGAGAATGTCGACGAGCATCATCCCGGACAAAGAGGTTCCGCCGAACGGCACTCCGATGGCCAAATCGAGCACAAACAATAAGAGCATGAGAAGGGCGATTCCCCCGGAACCCCAGCACAACCACTTTTCCATCGACAATCCTCTCACAGCCTGCATCGCCATCTCCGCCTGCGCCGGAAGCCTCTGAGCGTAGGGTTACGGCACGGTCTGCCCCTTGCCTCAGCCCAGTGAGAGTTCTATTGTAGCGGTTCACTCATCGACCGCAACTAGCAGCAACGGCGGAAAGCGTTGCAGGCCACCGACTCCCGATGCGTTCCTGGCACAGGCGGCAAAAGTGGACAGGCGGCCTTCGCCTTGGCATAATGTCCCCCGGGGACTGATTGGGCATCCTAGACGCATTATTCGGAATTTCGCGAGCAGCGCGGTCGATCGGAATTCCCCTGGCATCCTTTCCTGTAGGTGAATTGGTGGTTCAGCGGGCCAAGAGGCCCGGACCGCCGCTGGAGCATTACCGCGGTTATCTGCGCCTACGCGCGCCTACAGTTTGATTCTCAGCTCCAGAGCGAACTCGCCCCATCCGATATCGTCCGGGAGATGCTCCACAAGGCCCACGAATTTGGCCGGGCGAAACGTCTTGATAGGAAGGCGAGCCTGACCGATACTGGGGCCAGTCCACTATGAGATGGACGAGACGGATCTCGCCCAAAAGAATTATGAGCGGCCGGTGCAAAGGCTCCACGAGCACCAGCCCCAGGATTCCGATCTCTAGCCTGCCTTCAAACCGCCAGCTGCGGAACTCGAACGATGGTGGCTGGAGGCAGATGTGTTATTAAAGATTCGGATTCAGAATCAACCCCCTGCAACCGCCCATCGGAAAGAGAGTGGCAGAGGCCGAGAGGTCGGCCTCCGGCTTGGCCAGGGGCTCGGCACTCCCCGCATGATCCATGCGGGGACGGGTCGGGAGTACCCTCCGCCTCGGGCAGCGCACCGGGCATCTGGTCTGCATACCGGAGCGTTGCCATTTATTTTGCCGCAGACCGGAGTGCTTAGCAAGGAGTTGATCCTGATGTTTCTTCATCTATTCCGAGAATTGCCACGACAAAGGCCTTTTGCAACGACAAAGGCGCGTCCAGGATCTCAACAAGCCCCAGTACGGCGACGTCTCGTACCCACCGTTGAGGTGCTGGAAGACCGTACCGTGCCCAGCACGTTTGTGGTCACGAACCCCAACGACAGCGGTCCCGGTTCACTGCGCCAGGCCGTCCTGGACTCTAATAGCCATCCCGGCGCCAACCAGATTGCCTTCACCGCTGGCCTGCGCGGCGTCATCACATTGAGCACGGGCCAGCTGAGCATCACCGGCAACGTAACGATCCATGGCACCGGCTCCAACCGACTCGCCGTGAGTGGCAACGATGCCAGTCGCGTGTTCGACATTGCCGGTGGGATTACGGCTGAAATCGACAACTTGGCGATGATCCACGGCAAGGCCGGCCAGGGAGGTGCGGTGCGTAACGCCGGCCATTTGACCCTCGGGCAAGATTTGGTTGCACTGAGTGAAGCGAACGGTACGGGAATGGGCATCCTCGGCGGCGGCGGAATCCTCAACGTGACCGGCGCGACGCTGATTCTGCTGGGCACGACCGTGGGCGGCAACCAAGTGATCGGTGAGAATTATGGGGGCGGAATTCTCAATCAGGCCGGGGCGAACCTCGTAGCGAACGGCAGCTCGATCGTTTCCAATCAGGCCCTTAGCAGTAATGGCGGGGGCGGCGGGCTCCAGAACGAAGGCCTGGCCGTCCTGACCAACTCCTTCGTCGGCGGAAATGAATCCCCTCTGGGAGCCGGCGTCTTTGATGATGGCACACTCACCGTGACCCAAAGCTCGTTTTCCGGCAATCTGGGCATCGGGGGTGACAACGGTGCCGGTGGGGCAGCTCTGGAGGTTGACGGCACGGCGAGTGTCGTGGACTCCGGTTTCTTTGGCAATGTGTCCACCGGGTCTTCGGTGGTCGGCGCGGCCATCGAAATATTCGGCGGCACCCTCACTCTGACGGGCTCCACGGTGAATGGCAACGCGGGCATTGCCAATGATGGGGCGGACGGCAACAACTCTTCCGGCGCCTGCCTGGGCGGAGCGATCCTGGATGTTTTTGGACAGCTGTATGTCAGTGGCTGCACGATCAGCGGCAACTTGGCCAAGGGTGGTGATCTGGGCAATAACAACCCGGATGGCTCTGGGAACGACAATGGCACCGGAGCCGCAGCGGGCGGCGGCATTTTCAATTTTGCCGGCTACATCTCGATCACCGGCAGCACGATTGCGGCCAATCAGGCCGTCGGTGGCAACAGCGCCGAAGGCGTGGGTGGCTTGGCCCAAGGCGGCGGAATAGAGAATGCCATCGGTATTGTGACAATCCAGAACAGCACGATTACCGGCAACACCGTCGCTGCGGGAACGGGCGCCGCCGGCTTCCGGGGCGGCATCGCCACCGGCGGTGGCATCGATGTTGAAGACACGCTCACGGCCAGCAACACTGCTTTTGTGGGTAACCTCGCCATCGGTGGGACCGGTGGCGAGAAGAGCAATGGGGGGGCCGGCTTCGGTGGCGGACTCAGCCTTGGTTTTGGTGGCAATGCAACTCTCACGAACGCCACGTTCGAGAGCAACCAGGCGGTGGGAGGCAACGGCGGCGCCTCTCCCACCAGCACTTCCGCCGGCGCCGGCGGCGAAGGTCTGGGTGGTGCAATCGGCGTCGGCGAGGGCGTCCTCTTCGGAAATCCCTTCGATAATGCGGCGCTGACCCTGAACGGCGCAACGATTACGAATAATGGAGCCGTCGGTGGCAGCGGCGCGCCCCTCGATGGCAACGGTGGCGACGCCAAGGGCGGGGCGCTCTTCGTCGCCGAAGGTGCCACGGCCAAGGTTCAGCAGGCGACGCTCACCGGGAATCAGGCCAATGGCGGGTTCGGCAATAATGGCGGGAATGGCCAGGGCGGTGGTCTCTACGCCGACCTCGGTTCCACGGTCATGCTGCTACAATCGACGATCACGGGCAATCAAGCGAACGGCGGTTCCGCCAATAACAACTATGGCACCGGCCAAGGCGGCGGGGTCTTCGTGGTTGCCGGGGCCACCGTCGGCGCCGACAAGGCAACGAACATCACGGGAAACACTGCCAGTGACAGTGACGATGATGTGTTTGGCCAGATCAATCCCCTGTAAGGGGGATTCCTGACCGACAACCCGTCAACGATTTCGGGTCGAGGGCGTTTCGAGGCTGACTCGCCCCGGCCGTCAGGGAGGGATGAGCATTCCCTCCTTGGCAGCCGGGGCCAGTCACCCGAATTCCCATCCGTGACGAGCTGCTAGCCTGGCATGAGCCTTGATCCCTACAGGATCCCTGCTCCAAAACTGTCCGTGCCGCTCCCGCTGTCCTGGGCCGTAACGGCGCGTGTGACCTCGTGGCCGTTGCTGCTCCGGCTAACATGGGCTCCGCGCGAACCGTGCGCGCTGTGGGTGCGGTATTCCTTGCCGTTGCTCCGGCCCGGCGTGTTCAGCTCGCCGATCACCTGCGAGTAGCTTCCCTCGTACTCCCCGTCGAAGTCATCGTAGTTGCTCACGTAGCCAGGCTGCTTGGCCCGTTCGCGTTCTTCGTGATAGGCTTTGAGCACAGCCGTCTGGATCACCTCCCGGCAAGCCGAGTTGATGGGATGGGCGATGTCGGCGTGGAGCTTGGCGCGACCGTCGGCGTCCCGGGTGGCTCGATCCTCGTCAAGCTTGGTGCCGCACTGGTTGCAAAAACGCGCCCGCAGGTGGTTTTTGCAACCGCACTGCACGCACCGGTCGGTCAGTTTGCGGCTGGGCATGGCCACGAACGAGCCCTTGGTGCCTTCGATGATCTTCAGGTCGCGAACGACAAACGCGTTGTCGAACGTGACTGAACAGAAAGCCTGCAGGCGCTCGTTGTCGTTGCCGTCTTCCATGAGTTTAATGCGGACTTCGGTGATCACCACAGTTGTTCTCCTTTATGATCTGTGGCACACTCAAGAGCAACTCCGAACGATGAACACACCTTGGTTCATCGCCTTTTCTGCTTGGCGAAACCCGCGTGCGATGCGCAAGGCTTCGCGAGGGTCACGACACAGGGCGAAAAAGCTACTGCCGCTGCCGCTCATCGCGGAACCTGCCGGTCCCAGAGCTGCCAGCCGAGTCTGGACCCGTTCGAGAGCAGGGCAGATCCGAACGGCCACCGGTTGCAGGCGGTTGTGTAGCCGGCGACCAATTTCCTCCACATTTCCATCCCGGACCGCCTGAAGGATTTCGATACCCGTTTGCGGCTGATCGGGGAGAGTCAGGCCCCGATAGACCTCGGCCGTGGACATTCCCATCTGCGGACAGACCAGCACGAACCAAAGCGGGGCTCCCAACACCACGGGGGAAACTTGTTCGCCGCGTCCCGTACACCAGGCCGCCGGCGGTGCGAAAAAAAACGGCACATCACTTCCCAGCTCAGCACCCAGCCGCGCCAACTCTGCCTGGCTCAGACCCAGCCGCCAGAGGCGATTGAGTCCCGTGAGCGTGGCGGCGGCGTCGGTCGAGCCCCCGGCAAGCCCCGCGGCCAGCGGAATTCGTTTTGCGAGTCGAATTTGGGCACCGTGGTCCCTGTCTGTTCGCTGCCGCAGCAATTGAGCGGCACGCACCACCAAATTGTCAGGACCCGTGCTCAGGCCGGGATGATCGCAGGTAAAGCGAATCTCTGGAGCGGTTTCCTCCTTGAATTCCAATGTGTCGTAAAGGCTAACGGCCACCATGAGCGTCGCGATTTCGTGGTAGCCGTCGGTCCGTTTGGCCAGCACTTCCAGATAGAGATTCACCTTGGCCGGCGCCCAAACCACCACGGCATCGGTATGCCGTTCGCTTTGCATGGGAGGAAGGGCTCGAAGAGGAGGGGAATCCCATCCATGGCTTCAGAGGACAATCATACCCGTGAAATTCCTTTTCTGCGGGTGTGGGCATGGCCAGCAGCCGTGCCCAATTACCCAAGGTGCATCTCTTGGAATCGTCGAGGGGATCATAACGAGATGGGAGAAAGGCGTCAAGTCAGCTGTCCGCTCAGGTGAAGAATTGGCTGACGGGGACAGCGAAGCCGGGCAGGATGTCGGGAAGGATCAGCTCCGCGGGGATCGTGAGCAGGATCCCGTGTGCTGTGTTCTACGTGCAAATGGACGCCGCTGCCACCTCGGCCCAGAACCGTAAGATTGCTGAATCAGAGGAGGCATGATACATTTTGCGAGCGAGTCGGTATCGGGTACGCTCGGGATGATCCACTTGGCTGAGACCGTGAACATGGACACCTACGTAACGCATTTGGAAAGTGCGCTGGACGGCACTCGTTTCGAGGCTGGCCGGGTGCACACCGTTCACCAGGGCCGGCCGCTCTGGGTTCGCTACGATTTGCCGCGGATCCGGAGCAGCGTCGCGCCCGCGGACCTTCTCAGTCGGCCTCCGTCCTTGTGGCGTTATCGGGAGCTCTTGCCGTTGCCTTTCCCGGCGGACCCGGTCTCTTTGGGCGAGGGACTGACGCCCCTGCTCGCCTGTCCGCGCCTGGGCAGCAGCTTGAATGTCCCGCGCCTGTTTGTCAAAGATGAATCGCAGCTACCAACCGGCTCGTTCAAAAGCCGCGGGATGACCCTGGCCGTGAGCATGGCACGGCAGTTTGGCTTGCGCCGGCTGGCCATTCCCACGGCGGGCAATGCGGGTGGGGCTCTTGCCGCCTACGGTGCGCGGGCCGGCATCGAAGTTTTTGTGTTCATGCCCGAGGACACGCCCCAAATAAACCAGATAGAAGCCTTCCTGTGCGGAGCCCATGTTTTTTTGGTGAACGGGCTCATTACCGACTGCGGCCGGATCGTCCGTGAGGGTACCGAGCCGATGAAATGGTTCGACGTGTCGACCCTCAAGGAACCGTACCGGCTCGAAGGCAAGAAGACGATGGGGTTGGAGCTGGCGGAACAGCGGGATTGGCAGCTCCCCGATGTCATCCTCTATCCGACCGGCGGCGGCACGGGCCTCATCGGGATGTGGAAGGCGTTTCAGGAGCTGCGCGCGCTGGGCTGGCTGAAATCAGAGAAACTACCACGCCTCATCGGCTGCCAAAGCGATGGCTGCGCTCCCATTGTCCGGGCGTTTGAGGCGGGCCAGCGCTTCGCCGAGCTATTTGCCGATGCGCACACGGTGGCGAGTGGATTGCGCGTGCCGGCTGCGGTCGGGGATTTCATGATCCTCGATGCGATCCGGGCCAGCGGAGGTTGCGCGTTGGCCGGCCGTGAAGAGCGCATCGTCCCCTGGATGCAGCGGGTCGCCCAGCTCGAAGGAATTGGGATCTGTCCGGAAACCGCCATTTGTTTTGACTGTCTGGAGCGGCTCCGGAGCAGCGGACAGATTCGCGCCGAGGACGAAGTCGTGGTTTTCAATACAGGAGCCGCCCAAAAATATCCTGAGGTAGTGCCGCTGAGCTTGCCACGACTCGACAAGAGTCAACCGGTGGATTACGCGCTGCTGGCGGCGGCCAACCCTGTAGGATGAAACATGATGAACGAGGCTCCCCTGGTCAACTTGCATCCCGCCGTGGCCGCGGCCCTCGATTCCGGCCGTCCCGTGGTGGCTTTGGAGTCCACGCTGATCGCACACGGACTCCCCTGGCCGCTCAACGTCCAGACTGCGCGTGCCGCGGAGGCCGCGGTACGCGAGGAGGGAGCCGTGCCGGCCACGATTGGAGTTTGGCGGGGCCGTCCAACGGTTGGCCTGACGGAGGAGCAGGTGGAGGACCTGGCGCGCGGCGAGCATGTCCTCAAGGCCAGCCGCCGCGACCTGGCTTATGCCGTGGTCCAGGCATTGACGGCAGCAACGACCGTGGCGGCGACCATGTACCTTGCCCATCGAGCCGGGATCCACATCCTTGCGACCGGCGGCATCGGCGGGGCGCATCGCGGCACGGACCACTCCTGGGATATCTCCGCCGACGTCCTGGAGTTATCGCGCACGCCGGTCGCGGTGGTCTGCGCCGGGGCCAAGAGCATTCTCGATATCTCCCGCACGCTGGAAGTGCTCGAGACACAGGGCGTGCCGGTTGTGGGTTATGCGACCAACGAGTTTCCCGCGTTCTATCTCGTCTCCAGTGGCGAGCAGGTCAGCTCCCGCGTGGATACGCCTGAGCAGGCGGCCACACTTCTTTCCGCCCACTGGCAGCTCGGCGGAGCCGGCGTGGTTTTGGCCCAACCGGTCGTGGCCGACGTCGCCATGGCCGAAGGGGAGTTCGAAAGTGCCCTCCGCCAAGCAGAGCGGCAAGCTGCCGACGCCAGTGTTCGCGGGAAGGAATTGACCCCATTCCTTCTGAAGAAGCTGGCGGAGGTCACCGAAGGAAAGACCCTGCGGGCCAATCAAGTATTGGTCGTCGCCAACGCTCGGCTGGCGGCGCGCGTGGCCCGGACGCTCGACAGGAATCGTTGAAGGAGAAAAACGGATGCTTGGTACCACGATGGATGTTCCCCCTTTTCTAGAGCGCGTTGGCCGGGAACTGTTGCGCATCAATCCGGCCGAGATACGCAGTTTGGCCGACGCCCTCTACGCCTGTTACGAGCACGGCCAATGCGCGTTCCTCTGTGGCAACGGTGGCAGCGGCTCCAACGCCTCGCATTTTTGCGAAGACTTGGGCAAGGGGACGTTGCTCCGTGCCGATTTCGATAACGACAAAAAGAAACGCCTGCGCGTCCTGAGCCTTACCGATAACACGCCCTACATCCTCGCGTGGGGTAATGACGAAGGATTCGAGCGCGTGTTTGTTGAGCAGCTCAAAAACCTGGCCACGCCGGGGGACCTGCTGATTGCCATCAGTGGATCGGGGAACAGCCCCAACGTTCTTCGTGCCGTCGAATGGGCGAACCGCAACGGTCTCGAGACTTTTGGTTGCACAGGCTTCAGCGGCGGCAAGCTACGGTCGCTGGCCCAGCACGGGCTGCATGTCCCCTTGGATGATATGGGCATCGTCGAATCGATCCATCTGACGGCATTTCATTGGGTGGTGGATGATTTGCATCGGCGGATTTCGCTACGCTGAGCCGGACGGAAGGGCATGTACCTCGGTATCGAAATTGGCGGGACCAAGCTGCAACTTGGGGTTGGCCGCGGCGACGGACACCTTCTTGGACTTTGGCGCGGCACGGTCGATGTTGCAGCCGGGGCCGACGGGATTCGGCGGCACATTCTGACGGCTGTACCCGAGCTCCTTGCCCGGTCGGCGATCGCGCGGGATCAGATCCAGGGGATTGGCATCGGCTTCGGCGGCCCGGTGGACGATGCGACTCATACCGTCATCAAATCGCACCAGATCGAAGGCTGGGACAACTTTCCGTTGGCCGAATGGATTGCGAACATGCTCGGTTGGCAGGCGGTGCTGGGTAATGATGCCGACGTGGCCGGGCTGGCCGAAGCGCACGTGGGTGCGGGGAAAGGATTGTCGCCGATCTTTTACGTAACCATCGGATCGGGCATTGGCGGGGGCTTGATCATCAACGGCGACATTTACCGCGGCACCGGGCGCGGAGCCGCGGAAATCGGACACCTTCGTGTCTGGACGCCTGGAGTCGGAGAAGAGGACTGGGAATCCGGGACACTCGAATCCGTTGCCTCCGGATGGGGCCTGGGCCAGCGCGCGCGGATTCGATTGGCCAACAGAGAGGGGCGCGGGGCACCGCTTCTCCAGCAGGCAGGTGGAGATCCCACAGCCATTACGGGCCAGATGGTGGCAACAGCCGCCGAACAAGGGGATGTGTTTGCCGAGGAAATCTTGCGAGAAGCCCGGCTGTGCCTGGCCCACGCTCTCTGCCACGTGATTGCCTTGTTGTGTCCGCGGCGAATTATCATTGGCGGCGGCGTCTCCCTGATGGGCGAACGACTCCTCTTTGCACCCTTACGGGAGACGGTGGGCCGTTTCGTATTCGCTCCCTTCCGGGGACTTACCGATATCGTGCCGGCAGCCTTGGGCGAGGAGGTCGTTGTGCATGGGGCATTGGCCTTGGCTCGACGGAGGTTAGGTGGTTAGATGAGGGGGCGATTGGGTCCTCCTAGCAGATATTCCCAAGAGAACGATGCGCATGAAAATCAGTCAGATGTCCCTCTTGGTCATGGGGAGCGCATGGCGCAACCTGACTTTTCTGAAACTAACCACCGATGAAGGCTTAACGGGTGTGAGCGAGGTCCGCCTGTCCAATCGGACCAATGCGCTGCTCGGCTACTTCGAAGAATGCAAGAAACGTTACATCCTGGGAGCCGACCCGTTCTGCATTGAGCAGATCGTCCAACGGATGTTTCGAGACGATTATGGCCGCGTCGGCGAAATCTGTGCGTCGGCCATCAGCCTGGTCGAAATTGCCTGCTGGGACATCGTGGGCAAGGCCGCCAACTTGCCGGTCTACGTCCTGCTCGGTGGTGCGGTGCGCGACCGCATCAAGGCCTATGCCAATGCCTGGTATCAAGTGCCGCGCACTCCGGACGATTTTGGCCGGGCCGCCAAGGCCGCGGTGGCCAAGGGTTACAAGGCGCTCAAATTCGACCCGTTCGGCGCCGGTTATTACGAAATGGAACGCAAAGACCGCCTCCACTGCGTTGGCCTTGTGGAAGCCGTGCGTGCTGCGGTGGGACCGGATGTCGAGCTGTTGATCGAAATGCATGGCCGATTCAGCCCGGCAACGGCGATCCGCATTGCCCGTGATCTGGAGCGGTTTGAACCCAGCTGGGTTGAAGAACCCGTACCGGCCGATAATCTGAAAGCCTTGGCCAAAGCGGCCCGGCACATCCGTATCCCGGTGGCGACCGGTGAACGACTTCACCACAAGCAGGAATATCGAGAGCTGTTTGAGCTGCAAGCCTGCGATATCATCCAGCCGGACATCACCGAATGCTGCGGCCTGCTGGAAGGGAAAAAGATCGCAGCCATGGCGGATATGTATTACATCACGGTGGCACCGCACAATGTCGGCGGGCCCGTATCGACGGCCACTGCCTTGCACTTTGCCGCGTGCACCACGAATTTCAAAATCCAGGAGCATTTCAACGATTTCACCGAGCCGCATACGCGCGAATGTGCCGTCGGCTGCCCCAAGGTTGTGGACGGCTATTTCACTCTGCCCAGTGGCCCGGGACTGGGGATGACGCTCAATGAGGACGTGATCCAGGCCCATCCGCCGACTGCGGGGCATTTCAATCTGTTCACGGAGGATTGGCAAAAGCGGCAGGCCCATTAGCCGCTACTTCTGCTCCAACAGCTCGACCGCCGTTCGTAGTCCGCGCTGCGTCTCGAAGAAGCGTTGGGCCAGGTTATCCATCAACGTCAAAAACGTGAGCAGATCATGAACCCGCCGGGATCGTTCGCGGGCTTCGGGCTCTTCGGCCAAGCCGCCGAGCGCCTCCGGCGACAATGCTTCCCGACAACGCCGTAACGTGCTCAAAATGGGGTCGATCTCACGCCGCTTACGCTGGGCGGCCACGAGGGTGAACATTTCCCAAACATCGCTGAGCGATTCGTAATAATCCCGTCGATCGCCCCGCTTGTGCACGCGCCGCACCAGGCCCCATTCAACGAGCTTGTTCAAGTTCATGCTGACATTGCCGCGCGAAATGGCCAACCGCGCCATGATATCGTCCATGGACAGGGCGGCCCCCGTGATATAAAGGAGGCCGTGGATGCGGGCCATGGTCGGACTGATGCCCCAAAGGGAGCTCATCGTATCCCAAAGGTCAACGAAGCGATCTTCCACTTCTTCCAGTCGCTGCGGGAGGACCGTTTTGGGAACTTTCATAATTTTCATACCTTTTAGGAAGTTATGAAATTATAGGTCGTTGGCGTTGGCCATGCAAGTCGGGCGTTCTCAGGAGCGGAGCCGCGCTGCCAGAGCTGCTTAGAAGTCCGATGCCTCGTAGAATGGTCAACTGGGCGGCCCCGAGCATCGCGTTGCTGGAGAATTCCTCATGCTTTACCGCATCACCAATAGACCTTTGCAACTGTTCTTCGCAGTGTGCTGTCTCGTATGGGCCATCCCCGCCCACGCCGCGGCAGCCGATGTCCCTCCCAAGGTTTACGTGATTCTCTGGTTCGACACGGAGGATTACCTCCTGCCGGCCAGCGACGATGCCGCCTTGCGCATTGCCGACTTCTTGACGCAAGAACACATCCGGGCCACGTTCAAAGTCGTTGGCGAGAAGGCACGCACCCTAGAACGGCGTGGCCGTCTGGATGTCGTGGAGGCATTACGGCGCCACGAGATTGGCTACCACTCGAATTTTCATAGCGCGCAGCCGAGCCCCGCCATGTACCTGTCCCCTTTAGGGTGGGACGAAGGCGTGGCCGAGTTCGACCGCCGCGAACGGCCCGGGTATGACGATGTGAAGCGGATATTCGGGTCGGCGCCCAGCTGTTATGGCCAGCCGGGCAGTTCATGGGGACCGCAATCTTATGGCGCGATCAAGAACTGGGGAATCAAGGTCTACCTCGATGCCGGTAGCCACGTTCGTCTGGAGGACCGGCCGTGTTACTACTGCGGCGTGCTCAACCTGTACAAGCTGGCTTACCAACTCCGCACCGGTCTGG
>DATGIQ010000569.1:0-4359 GCA_035295665.1 Gemmataceae bacterium
CTCGGCATTTCCCAGACACAGACCACATGTTGCCCGTAACAATCGCTGCTGGACACCAAAGTCTTGCCGTCTGGAGTGAGAAGGAGGCCATTCACACGACCCTCTTTGCGGAAACGCAACGTTCCCACGCGGCGGATCGCCGTTGCCGGCAGGGGATCGCCGTACGCGTCGGTGCGGGTGTGTGCCTCTTGCTGCGGTGCGGGCGAGGCGCTTCGGTCGCCGGCTGTCGCCGGCTCTGTGCCCCAGACCAATGCCCGTTGTTTCGCTTCGATCACGCGCTCGGTTACCACGCCCGAGCCGAGCACCAGGACGGTAAGCGCGATCAGCAAGGTGGTTACCCCTTTGATCTTGGCCATCATCATCGCGCTCAGCCCTCCCTTCACCAGTGCCGCTACCTGGGCCGACACCATGCCGACGGATTCCTGCCCTGCCACAAAGCGTAGAGCGGCTTTCAGGGTGGTTTGGAGCAGTGCAGGCGGCAGATCTGCCGCGGCAACGTTCACCGCCTCAGCCACGAGAGCCGTGGCAATCGCCCCACTGGAAAGGCTTACGCCCCGTTGCGCCAACCGTCGTCGAAGCAGGCTTCGCCCTCGGGCCAACCAGCTCCGAACTGTTCCTAAAGGACAGCCGAGCTGCTGGGCCACCTGCTCCTGGGTCTTGCCCTCCAGGTAGCAAAGAATGAGCGGGGTCCGATACTTTTCTGGCAACTGGGCAAGCACATCCTCGAGCAATTCCTGGAGATCCAGCCATGCGGCCGCCGCCTCGGGCTTTGCTCCATGCATGGTTGCCGCCTGCCTCTCATGCGCCTTGCGATGAGCCGTTTGCTCCCGTACTCGTCCCGCCAGGCGATGGGTTACGCCGTAAAGCCAGCTACCCACCGACTGGCGTTTTCGGATCGAGCCAGCTTTCCGGGCGAAAAGCAGAAACGTTGCCTGGAAGATGTCCTCCGCATCCTGTTCCTGCCCCAAGAGGCGCCGGGCCAGGCGCAGCACCATGGGTCCATGGCGTTTCAGGAGAAGGGCGAACGCGCTCTCATCCCGCTGCGCGACAAATCGTTCGAGCAGTGCCGCGTCGCTTGCCTGGGACGCCGTCTCGATTGCGACCAGCCTACGGATGTGTTGCAGTATCGGGCGCGCCATCTTCTCGCCCTCCTGAACGAGGCTCTACATTTTATAGTGCAGGCAACGCCGTGAACCTATGCATGATCTGCGGCTTGGTTCCCTTTTCTCGTGGATCTTCAAAGGACGGCACGACAGGCTGCGGCCCTCAGCATGGATCCTCGAGGAGGGACGCTCAGGAATCAATCGATAATCTTGTTGAGGGGATACTCCACGATCCCGCGCGCCCCGGCCTGTTTGAGTTGCGGCACGATAAGGCGAACGGTGCTCTCATCGATGATCGTGTTCACATCGACCCATTCGGGATCGGAAAGAGAAGAAATGGTCGGCGTCTGGAGAGCCGGCAAAATGTGGAGGACGGCCGTCAAATCGGCTTTGCGCACGTTCATCATCAGCCCGACCTTGCCCTCGGCGGCCATGGCGCCCTGCAGCATCAGGACCAGATCGTCCATCTTTTGTTTCTTCCACGGATCGGCATAGGCTTGCGCATTGCTGATGAACCGCGTCGTGCTTTGGAGCAATTCGGCGACGATGCGCAGGTTGTTGGCCCGGAGGGAACTCCCGGTTTCGGTGACCTCAACGATGGCATCGGCCAAACGCGGCGGCTTGACCTCCGTGGCGCCCCAGCTGAACTCCACATGGGCTTCGACGCCGTGATTGGCCAGCCAGCGACGGGTGAGCTGGACCACTTCCGTGGCGATCCGCTTCCCGCGCAGGTCCTGCACTTGGCGGATCGGCGAATCATTCGGTACTGCCAGCACCCAGCGCACGGGCCGCTTGCTTACCTTGCTGAAAATCAGCTCGGCGAGCTCGACCACCTTGGCATCGTTCTCCAAAATCCAGTCGTAGCCCGTCAAGCCGCAATCCAGGGAACCGTCCTGCACATAGCGCGGCATTTCCTGGGCGCGGATGAGCGTGCAATGGATCTCCGGATCGTCGATGGTCGGATAGTAGCTCCGGCTGGCGAAGGTAATCTTGTAGCCGGCCTTGCGGAATAGCTCGCCGGTCGCCTCCTGCAGACTGCCAGCCGGGATGCCGAGTTTGAGCCCCTGTCCGTTCATTTCTTGTAGACCTGCTTCGGATCAAAAACCCGCTCGCCGATGACTTGCAGTCCGTCGCTTTCGACGCGCCGGAAAAAACAGCTCGAATAACCCTCGTGGCAAGCCGCGCCGCCTTTCTGGTGCACTTTCAGCAGCACCGTATCGGCGTCGCAGTCCAGATAAACCTCGCGAACCTCCTGCTCGTTGCCGCTTTCTTCTCCCTTCCGCCACAGCCGGCCGCGGCTACGACTGAAGTAGCACGCCCTCCGGGTGCGCAAGGTTTCTTCATAGGCTTCACGGTTCATCCAGGCCATCATGAGCACTTCGCCGGTATCCGCGTCCTGGGCAATGGCCGGCACCAGGCCGCCAATCTTCTCGAAATCAATCATGGCGATGAATCCATAGCCCATAGCCCGTAGCCGTCTGCAACGGACTACGGACTACGGATTAAAATTGAATCAAACTGAAAACCTCATGCGGCTGCAATTTGTCCCGGCCCTGGAGAAACGTCAGCTCGACCAAAAACGCACAGCCTGCAACTTGCCCACCGGCTTTCTCGATCAACCGGCAGCCGGCCTGCATCGTGCCGCCGGTTGCCAACAAATCATCCACCAACAGGACTCGGGCCCCCGCGGCGACGCCATCAATATGGACTTGCAACTCCGCACTACCGTATTCCAGATCGTACTGGAGCGTGTGCGTGCGGTACGGCAGCTTGCCCGGTTTGCGCAGCGGCACCAACGGCCGTTGCATGAGCAACGCCAGCGGAGCCGCAAACAGAAATCCCCGCGCCTCGGCCGCCGCCACCGCATCAATCTGTTGGCCGTGGTAGTGCTGGTGCATGCGCTCGATGGCCTGGCGAAAAGCCTTCGGTTCGGCCAAGAGCGGCGTAATGTCCTTGAAAAGGATGCCGGGCTTGGGAAAATCCGGAATATCGCGAATGTACTTCGCGAGGTCCATCGGGGATCCTTTCGCAACCACGGTGGTGGTGAAAGGATACGAATTTGTGGAGGGGCAGGCAACCATGCCCGTGACGATCCGTGCTGGGACACTGGCCGATATTCCTACAATTGTCGAGTTTAACCGCCTCCTGGCGGAAGAATCGGAGGGTAAGACCTTGGATCTTGCTGTCCTGACGGCCGGCGTGACTGCGGCATTGGCTGACCCGCAGCGGAAGGGACCGTACTATCTGGCCGTGGACGGCACGACCATCTTGGGGCAGCTGCAAATCACGTTCGAATGGAGCGACTGGCGGAATGGCTTTGCGTGGTGGATCCAGGGCGTCTATGTGCGTGCCGAAGCCCGGCGTCGCGGCGTCTTTCGGGCGCTGTATGAGCATGTCTATGAGCTGGCCAAGCGCGATCCCGAAGTCATCGCGCTGCGGCTTTACGTCGAGCGCAATAACCATGGGGCCCAGCAGACGTATTTGGGAATGGGGATGGAATGGCTGGATTACTTGATGCTGCAGAAGTATCCGCTGTGAGGACGAAGGCAACTATGCTCTCGTCCCGGGGCATTCCTTGCAGCTGACTCATGTTACGATAGGAATTCCTTTACCGAAAACGTGATGGGATCGAGACCCTCCCAACGGAGGACGACCTGCTGATTTTCCGGCAGTATTTTCCAGGAGCGATATTGCCCCTTCGCTGGATCAGGGTCCGCGTAGAGTTCTAATTGCCGATCGACAAGATTGACGATTCAGTAGAGGAGGATACCAGCGACAGCATACAACTCGCCCTTGTATTCACGGTCGGAAGCGCCCCGGTCGATTGCCACTAAGGGGCCTTCCAGCAATTCGATCGCGTCGTCTTCTCCCAGGATCCCTTCTGCGATCATGCGCTCATACTGGTCGATGGAGAGTGGGAAGATCTCCAGCAAGCCCCGCAAATGGGGCCCTGAGGTCTGGCTTACAACGAATATCGAGAAGAGCACCAAAGCGGAACGCAGCTCCGCATCAGCCCGCTTCTTTTGTCCCGAACGGCCAACCTTCCGTGCGCCACGCCCACAGCAGGAATGCTGCGCTGCCGGCCAAAAGAGTCACGAGGCCCAACACGATGAACAAAGGCGCTGCCGTCAGATACATGTACGACCATCCGACCAGCGCAAGGATGCATGGCAACGGATAAAGCCACATCTTGTACGGCCGCGGTCGATTCCGTTCCCGCCGCAGCTGCACCACCGCACCAATTTGGCCGATGAAC
>DATGIQ010000570.1:0-9438 GCA_035295665.1 Gemmataceae bacterium
ATCAGCCAGGGAAGGGACCACCCGCTCCTCCAGCCACTCCAGCCGCAGTCGGTACGGGGCTCGCCGTGCCGGCGGGGCCGGAATGCGGGCTCGGCTCAGTAGACGGGTGAACAGCATAGCGGTGGCTCCTCCCTTTTTCCCGATCCAGGTTCTTCCCGAATCGGCCCCCACACGACACCGACGACCGTAGATTCTTCGGTCGAGCCGACGCCGATCGCACGAAAGCTTGGAGAGGGGTATTTTCGTTATACGAACGGTTACTGCGAAGGCGATGAAAAATGTCGTTTACCATCTTCCGCCACAGCACACATCATCGAAAACTTCCCCCGATGCAGCAGCGGGCCTGGGCAGGTCGGATTCGGGTACGCGCTCGGATGCTGCTACTTAATGAATTGGCCCGAATTGCGAAAATCTTGCACAGGGAAAATGAAAAAAGCCCCTCGTGTTCTTTGTCGCGGTCCTATCTGAGGCAGAAATCAGTTGCAAATGAATCGCAGGCGCATGAAAATTGTGAAAGGTTTGTGCCCCAGACGGCAATATCACTATGTATGAGACCGATTCCTCGCTGCACACCCGGCCGAGTTTGTTGACCCGTATCCGGGATGTGCGGGATGCCGAGGCGTGGAAACTGTTTGTCGAAACGTATGCACCGCTGGTCTACCGTTACGCCCGTCGGCAGGGACTACAAGATGCAGACGCCGCCGATGTCGCCCAGGAAGTGATGGTCGAGGCGGCTCGCTGCTTACGTACCTTCGTGTATCAACCGGAGCGTGGCCGCTTCCGCGATTGGCTAGGGACGGTGAGCCGCCGCCGGCTGGCCCGGTTTCATCGGCAACAGAAACATCAGGAGGCGGGGATCGGCGGCGCGGATACGGATGCAGTACTCGAGCAAGCGACGGCGGCGCAGGCGGAGGCAGCCTGGACCGATGAGTTCAACGCCCAGCTCTTGCGGATTGCTTTGGAGCGTGCTCGGCCCCATTTCGAAGTGCCGACCTGGCGGGCATTCGAGCGGGTCTGGATCGAGAATCGCCCTGCCGCCGAGGCAGCCGGCGAACTGGGTTTGCCGATCGATGCGATCTATCTAGCGAAGTCACGGGTGTTGAAGCGCCTGCGCGAAGAGATTGTGCTGTTGGCGGAAGATTTGCCCCAGTTTGTGCCGTTGAGTTGACGGGCGAGGCGAACATCGCGGCATGAAGTTCGCACAGAGGGGGTTGAAGGACGAACCGCGACCGTCCGGGAGCGTGGCACCTGAATAGACGAGGCCCGGCTATCCAGGAGCGCTCCGCCCCCTTCCCGGTCGGGGCTCGTTTGCCCAAACCATACGCCCTGAATGTTCCTCCCAGTGTTCGGCCTTCTGCACGGTGCATGTTTATGACCGATTGCCCCCCCTCTCCTACGCTTGAACAATTGCTCACCGGTGAACTGGCGGAACCAAGGGCCGGGGCGGTGCGCGCACACGTGAGTGGTTGCAGCCATTGTCAGGAGTTGCTCGATCGGCTCTCCGATGATGCCGAGTTGCGTGGCTGGCTACTGAAGGCATCGAGCTTGGGAACGCAGCCTCCTCTGGATGCTGCATTGGTCCGCTTGATGGACGGCCTGAGCACGCCGGCAGGACCGGACGACTGCATGACCCCGGTCGCGGCGCGAGCGGTTTCTTCGTTTCTGGGTCCGCCAGACCAGGACGGGGACCTGGGATCGCTTGGACCGTACGCGGTTCAGGGGGAACTGGGCCGGGGCGGCATGGGAATTGTCCTGCGTGCCTGGGATCCGGCGCTACGCCGCCGCGTGGCCGTGAAGATGCTGCGTCCGGAGCTGGCCAATGAGCGGACGCGGACCCGGTTCGTGCGCGAGGCACAGGCGGCGGCACACATCAACCATGACCATGTGGTCCGGGTTTATGCCGTGGCCAATCCGCCGGACAGCCTGCCCTACTTTGCGATGGAATACCTGGGCCCGACGTTCGCCGAGTTGATCCGTGCGCAGCAGACCCTTGAGCCACGCGCTGCCGCCACCCTGATCGCGCAGGTCGCACACGGATTGGCCGCGGCGCACGCGGCCGGCCTGATCCACCGTGACATCAAGCCCACGAACATCCTGCTAGAGCCGAGCACCGGCCGGGCGAAAATTACCGATTTCGGTCTGGCCCGGCTGGAGACACAAGCCAGCGGCATGACCCAGGAAGGCACGCTGGCCGGCACGCCGACATACATGAGCCCGGAACAAGCCCAGGGGCTGAGCAGGGTCGATGGCCGGTCCGATGTGTACAGTCTCGGGGCCACCCTGTACGAGGCGCTCACTGGCCAGCCGCCGTTTCGGGGCGCTCCGCACATGATTTTGCAGCAAGTGGTCGGCGAAGAGCCACAGTCCCCGCGGCAGCTCAACGATCGCATTCCGTACGATCTGGAGACCATTTGTCTGAAGTGCTTGCAGAAAGAGCCGGCGCAGCGCTATGCGGGGGCGCTGGAAGTGGCCCAGGATCTGCAACGTTTCTTGGCCGGCGAGCCGGTGCAGGCGCGGCCCGTGGGCATTCTCGGGCGTTTTGGCCGCTGGTGCCGCCGCAAGCCGTTGGTCGCCGGCCTGGCGACGGGGCTCGTGGCCGTTTTTTGTATCGGGTTTGCCGGCGTGACCTGGGAGTGGCGGCAAGCCGTGAAGAGCTCGCTCCGGGCCGAGCAGAACTGGCAGAGTTTGCGTGAGGCGGTGGATAAGTATTACACACAGGTAAGCGAAAGCCAACTGCTTCAAGAGCCCGGCTTGCAACCGTTGCGGCGGGAATTGTTGGGAGCAGCACGTGATTATTATGCCCGTTTCGTCCAGGAACAGGACAAGGCGCCCGGGCTTCGTGCTGACCTGGCCGGAGCTTTATTTCGCCTGGCGAACATCACACGCGATATCGACTCGCCCCAGAAGGCGCGGGAGCTCTTTGAACAGGCGCTTGCTCTCCAGGAACAATTGGTGCACCAGTCGCCGGGAGTCGATGCGTATCAGTTTGCCCTGGCCCAGACGCTGAACAACCTGGGCAATGTCTGCCAGGATCTCACGACGAACGAGGCTGCACAACAGCGGAGCCTGACGATCCTTCAGGATCTCGCAGGACGGGGTGCGGACAGGGATGCGTGCCGCCGCGGCATGTACCGAGCTCATAACAACCTCGCTCATCTCTACGCGGCAGCCTGGCAGCTGGACAAGGCGGAGACGGCTTACCTGGCGGCCCTCGCGGCCGCCCAGAAATTGGCCGACGACCACCCGGGCGTCAGTGATTACCAAACCGACCTGATCGCAAGCCACATACCCCTCGGCCTGCTGTATCAGATGACCGGCCAGCTGAAAAAGGCGGAAACGCACTATCAAGCAGCCCTGGACATGGACCGCCGTTTGGTGGACACCCATCCGGGTGTCGCGAGCTTCCAGTACGGTTTGGGAATGAGCTATCTCAACCTCGGCGTGGTGCACCTGGTCGACCAGCAAACCATTTCCCGCGAGGCCGCGGCTCCGCTCCGGGCCCAGGCCCGGAGCGATTGCGAACAGAGTGTGACCTACCTGCGGCAGGTTGCCCAAAATGGTCCGAGCATTACATCGTATCAACATGCGCTGGCCTTGGCCTTGAACAACCGGGCAGCCATCTGCCAGTTGAACGGTCAATGGGAGGAAGCCGAGACCGCCTTCAAGGAGTCGCTGGCGCTATTTGAGCGGCTCCCTCCCGATTACGTGCCCATCGCGAGACTTCAAGGGAATCGCGATTACACGCGCCTGGCCTACGCCGTGTTCTTGAGGGATAGCGGGCGGCACAAGGAAGCGCTCGATTGGTTTGATCGCTCGATCCCTGCCGTCGAGGCGTTGTGGCGGCGGGACGAGCGTAACATTCAGGCCAGGACACTCCTCTGCTACGCTTTGGCCGCGCGCGCGATTGCGTTCACGATGGAAGACCGCTATGCCGATGCGCTCGCCGACTCCGAGCGCGCCTTGGTCCTGGAGCCCGGAACCTACCATCATCTATTTAAGTTTCAGAATACCCTGCTCCGCGCCCGGGTATCCGGCTCGCAAGGGACACAGTGTTTTCGTGCCCTATACCGGCAAGCCGTTGCGGAGGCGGAAGGGCTCCTGGGCAAAGGGGTTGTTCCCCCCGGCAGCTTTCTGAGCCTCGCCGCGATGTACTCTCGAGCCGCGGCCGTGGCTGTGGAAGACGAGGAAGTGGTGCCGGCGGAACGAACCGCACGGGCGGAGCGCTATGCGGCCCGCGCTGTCCTGATGCTCACCAAGGCTCAACAGGCCGGCTTTTTCCTTCCCGCGGGCCGGACTGAACGGCTTCGCAACGAGCCGGTATTCCAACCTCTCCGTGGCCGACCGGACTTTCAGAAACTGTTAGCCGAGGTGCAGCGTGCGGCCGCGGCCGACGGCGAATGATGGAGCTAGCGGACAAAATTTTGGTAACTCCGGGACACCAGCCGGACGCCCCAGCGCAGGAAGGCGTGATGCTGGCCCTGCGCTGGCGCGTCCGGCTGGTGTCCCCTGGCTCTCATACCCAGTCTGAATGTGTCCGTTTTTGTTTCGCGGCGGTTCGCAGAACCGCGTGCGGATGCGCCCCGCGCGGTTCTGCGAACCGCCGCGAAACGGACACAACCAACCGGACCATGGATAAGGCGATCGGCTTCCGGCACTTCTTTTTGGAGTGTGGCGTCCAGCCGCCGCACGTCACAATACATGACCTTAACCGCCGTTAACGCCGTGGAAGACGGCGAAGGCTTCATTGCGGAAGAGGGTATTGCTTCCCCACGGTTCCCCGCCCGCAGCGGAATTGTTGGCGGCCAAGAGGATTTGGTAGACATCCAAGACGGTATTGTTGGATACGCCGAAGGCCTGGCCGCTGGCCCCGATGTTCCAGGAATAGGCGCCCAGGCCATTGCTGTTGACCGTAAAGCCGTTGGCCTGGCCCGTGGTGCCGCCCAGGGAGAGCGTCGTGGTGAAGACTTCCAACGCAGTGGCCAGGACTTCCGCATCCAGCCCCACTCCCTTGGATACGAGGAAGAGGCTTTGGTAATAGCTGCTGATCTGGGCATTGGTGAAGGGGCTCAGGTTCGGTGCTCCGTTCTGGCCGCCATAGAGGTTGGGAAAGGCCGTCGCCAACCACTGGCCCAAGCTCTGTCCGCTGACGGTGAGTCCGAAGCGGCGGAGCAGCTCTTGGCCTTGCAGACCCGCCCAGAAACTGATCGGCCTGCTCAATCCCGCCGGCACAATTTGACCCAGACTGGTCACGGTCGCCGTTTCTTGCACGAAAGGCGTTTCTCCTTCGTGGTTGATCGTGACCATGATGGGGTAGGAGTTGGCCGCAGCGTAGGTATGCGTACCGCTGATGGTGAAGATGGCGTTTGCCAGCGCGATCGTGCCGATCGTGGGAGCCGTGTTATCACCCCAGTTGATGCTGGCCGAGTAATGCGTGCCGTCGTTCGCCTCCGCTCCGCCGGGATCGATGAAGGTGGCCACCGCTCCACTAAAGGGAGCACCTGCCGTGGGGCTGACATTGGCCGGCATGCCGATCACGTTCGAATCCGACACCGTAACCTGGTACATGCCGGAGCCGGTCTGATTGGTACCGGTATCCGTCACCGTGACGGTCACCGTGTAGGTGCCTTCTTCGGCGTACAGGTGGGAGGAGCTGCCGAGCGACCCGGGCCCCGAAGGAGCCGGCAGCGGGCTACTCATGCCATCGCCCCAGGAAACGCTTGCCGTCCAGGAACCCGAGCCCGCATCGCTGAAGCTTCCCAGGTTCAAAGACGATGCGGTCCCCTCGATCGCGGTCTGGTTCGCGGGGGGCGTTACCACAGGCGGCGCTGTCCCAGTGCTCTGATTGAGCAGCACGCCGAGGTTGGAGTTCTGGTTCGCGATGACTAAGTCGAGCTTGCCGTTGCCGTCAAAGTCCCCTATCGCCAGGCCCTGGGGAAATTTGCCACCCACGGGGAATCTTTGTTGATTCTGGAACGTGCCATCGCCGTTGCCCAATAGGATACTGACGTCGTTGGAACCGAAGTTCACGGTTGCAAGGTCGAGTTTACCATCGCCATCAAAGTCGCCTACCACCACGGAGACGGGATTGGTGCCGACGGTGTAATCGTTATGGGTTCCGAAGGTGCCGTTCCCATGGCCCAACAACACGCTGACGAGGCCACTGGCATAATTCACAGTCGCCAGGTCGAGGTTGCCATCGCCGTTGAAATCACCGACTGCTATCTGGAAGTGCGCAGAAAAGTTTTCCGACCCCGTGTTGGTGGGGATGCCCTCGAAGACTGGGAAAGTGCCATCGCCTTGGCCCGGGAGGAAGTCGATTCTGCTGTTCTGATAGTCCGCCGCCACGATGTCGAGCTTGTGGTCATTGTTGAAATCACCCAAGGCCACGGCGAGGGGACGACCGCCTACATTCAAGGTCTCGGGAGCCTGGAACGTGCCGTCCCCATTGCCCAACAGCACGCTGATCGTGCCGGCGACCGTATTGGCAGTCACAATATCGAGCTTGCCATCGCCCCTGAGATCGCCCACAGCTATAGCCTGAGGACTGACGCCGCCAAAATAGTAACGCGTATCAGCCTGGAACGTGCCGTCGCCATTGCCCAATAGCACGTTGACTCCCCCGGTGTCCAGGATCGCCAGGTCGAGTTTCCCATCTCCGTTGAAATCTCCCACCGCCATGGGGCCTTCCCCGTCGAAGATCGGCATGTCTTGGGCTGCCTGGAACGTGCCGTCTCCATTACCCAACAGCAAGCCGACCGTACTCTTGTTGTCTGAGTGAAGCAGATCGGGCTTGCCGTCGCCATTAAAATCCCCGACGACGACATCATTGGGTTGGCGGGAGAGGGTGTAATTCATCGGAGCGCTGAAACTCAGGCTGAGCACGGTTCTGTCTTCGAGCCTTTCAATGCAGGGACGCGAGCCCCAGCGCTTCTTCGCTGTGCCGGCCGATCGTGGCCCGCTCAGGATGGACTGCAGGGTGAGGAACCGCTCTCGACGATGATTGGATTTCGATCTGGACATAGTGCCACCTTTTCGTTGGATAATGCTCGCAGAGGCCGGCTCCGCCAGGAAGCCATCTGGAGCGTCGGTACTGAAAACGTTCTGCAAGCCAAGGAACAGCGTCCCACTCAGGGACCACGGATCAATCGCTAAAGTGGGCTTGATTCAGTCGTGTGTCGTCGTCACTTATTGATTGGCGGCAACGGCCTCAATCTTGCGCGAAGTAAAGAAAAAATGCCGGCGGCCAGTCTGCGAGAAGCCGAGAGGCAAGAATTTGTTGCCAAATGTCTCCGGCTTTGAGAAAATCGCGCAAGGTCGGTGCCCTGGTCGCCAATATCTCTATGAGCGAGCACGATTCCTCACTGCACACGCGGCCGAGCTTGTTGACGCGTATCCGGGATATCCAGGACGCGGAGTCCTGGAGTACGTTTGTCGATACCTATGGCCCTTTGGTCTACCGGTACGCCCGCCGGCAGGGACTCCAGGATGCCGATGCCGCCGATATTACGCAGGAGGTGATGGCCGAGGCGGCCCGTTGCCTGCGTACCTTTGAGTACCAGCCGGAGCGGGGCCGCTTTCGCGATTGGCTGGGGACCGTGACCGGCCGCCAATTGGCCCATTTCTTTGCGAAACAGAACCGCCGGCTGACGGCGACCGGCGCGGTCTTGACCGATGCGGTGCTGGATCAGTCGGCCGCCCCGCAAGCAGAAGCGGCCTGGGTGGATGAGTTCAACGGCCAAGTGCTGCAAGTTGCCCTGGAGCGGATCCGGCCCCATTTCGAGGCCCGGAACTGGCGGGCCTTCGAACGGGTATGGCTGGAGAACCGTTCGGCTGCCGACGTGGCCAGCGAGCTGAATCTGCCGCTGGATGCGATTTACGTGGCCAAGTCGCGGGTGTTGAAGCGGCTGCGGGAAGAGATCTTACTCTTGGCCGAGGACCTGCCCCAATTCGTGCCGTTGAGTTGACCCGGAACGTTGGCTCGGCATTGGGCTAGGATGCAATCCTGATGAGCGGCTGTCCCTCTTCGGAGACCTTGGAGCAACTGCTTGCCGGTGAGCTGGCCGAGCCGGCGGCACACGCGCTGCGCACCCATCTGCGCGGTTGCGGCCAATGCCAGAAGTTGCTGGATCGGCTCTCCGACGACGCCGAGCTGCGCACGTGGATGGCCAAGGCACCCCACCGGCCTGCACGATCCGTCCTGGATCCCGCACTGGTCCGCGTTTTAGCCGGCCTGCGCACGACACTGCCGAATCGATCCGGAAGCGACACGCCAGCGCCGGCCGGTCGGGATCTGTCGTTGTTTCTAGGGCCGGCGCAGCAGGAGGGGGATCTCGGCACGCTGGGGCCCTACACGGTGCAGGGGGAGCTGGGCCGGGGCGGCATGGGGATTGTCTTGCGTGCCTGGGACCCGGTGTTGCAGCGCACGGTGGCCGTGAAGATGCTGCGTCCGGAGCTGGCCAATGAACAGACGCGAGCGCGGTTTGTCCGCGAGGCGCAGGCGGCCGCGCGCGTCACCCATGATCATGTGGTCCGGGTCTATGCGGTGGCCCATCCGCCCGATGGCCTGCCCTACTTCGCTATGGAATATCTGGCCGGCTCGACCCTGGCCGAGCAGATCCGCACGCAGCAGTCCCTCGAACCCCGCGTGGCGGCGGCGTTGGTAGCCCAGGTGGCCCAAGGGTTGGCGGCTGCCCACGCGGCCGGGTTAATTCACCGCGACATCAAGCCAAGCAACATCCTGCTGGAGCCGGGCACCGGGAGGGCGAAGATTACCGATTTTGGGCTGGCGCGGCTGGACAGCCAGCCGAGCGGCACGACCCAAGAAGGTATCCTGGCCGGTACGCCGACCTATATGAGTCCGGAGCAGGCCCAAGGACTGCGCAGCCTGGATGGCCGATCGGACGTGTACAGTCTGGGAGCAACCTTGTACGAGGCGCTCACCGGCCAGACGCCGTTTCGCGGTGCCCCACACATGGTCTTGCAGCAAGTGATCGACGAAGAGCCCCGGCCGCTGCGGCAGCTCAACGATCGCATCCCGCGCGACCTGGAAACGATCTGCCTGAAGTGCTTGCAAAAGGAGCCGGCCCAGCGGTACGCCGGGGCCCTGGTGTTGGCTCAGGATCTCCAGCGCTTCCTCGATGGTGAGCCGGTGCAGGCTCGCCCAGTAGGGAGCATGAGCCGGCTGGCACGTTGGTGTCGCCGCAGACCACTGGTGGCCGGGCTAGCCGCTGGGCTCGTGACGGTTTTCTGTGCCGGAATCGCGGGCGTCGCCTGGGAGTGGCGGCAAGCTGTGCAGAGCTCGACCGAAGCCCTCCAAAACGCGGCCGAGGCCCAGGAGCAGCGGGTCCGTGCCGAGCAACACTTGCAGAGTCTGCGCGAGGCCGTGGACAAGTATTACACCCGGGTCAGCGAGAATCAGCTCTTGCGCGAGCCCAGTTT
>DATGIQ010000571.1:0-24847 GCA_035295665.1 Gemmataceae bacterium
GTGTGAGTAGTGCGTCCGGCGGTCCGGAACAGCCCCACGTTAGCAGCCGCCTGAATCGGCTGCTTACCCAGGCCGAGGACGAAGCCAAGCAACTGAAGGACGATTACATCTCCATCGAGCATATCCTGCTGGCGATGACCGACGACACGGGCACGACCGGCCGGATCCTGAAGGAGTTCGGGATCACGCGCGATCGGCTGATGCGTGCCCTCCAAGAAGTGCGCGGTAATCAACGGGTAACATCGCCGAACCCCGAGACCACTTACCAAGCCCTGGAGCGCTACGGGCGCGATTTGACCCAACTGGCACGGCAAGGCAAGCTCGATCCGGTGATTGGCCGTGACGAGGAGATTCGCCGCGTCATCCAAGTTCTTTCCCGACGCACCAAGAACAACCCCGTGCTGATCGGCGAGCCCGGCGTCGGCAAGACCGCGATCGTGGAAGGACTCTCCCAGCGGATTATTCGCGGGGACGTACCGGAAGGACTGAAAAACAAGCGCGTTGTTGCCCTCGACATGGGGGCCCTGATTGCCGGGGCCAAGTACCGCGGCGAATTCGAGGAACGCCTGAAGGCGGTCCTCAAGGAAATCCAGGCCTCCCAGGGCGAGATTGTTCTGTTCATCGACGAGCTCCATACGGTCGTCGGCGCCGGCAAGGCGGAAGGAGCCATGGACGCGGGCAATCTGCTCAAGCCGATGTTGGCCCGCGGCGAGTTGCACTGTATCGGGGCGACGACCCTGGACGAATATCGCAAGCACATCGAGAAGGATGCGGCTCTGGAGCGGCGTTTCCAACCAGTGCTGGTTGATCAGCCGTCGGTCGAGGATACCATCTCGATCTTGCGCGGCCTGAAGGAACGCTATGAGGTCCACCACGGCGTGCGCATTAAGGATGCGGCGCTGGTGGCCGCGGCCATTCTGTCTAACCGCTACATCTCGGATCGCTTTTTGCCCGACAAGGCAATCGACCTCGTGGATGAGGCGGCCGCGAAGCTGCGCACCGAGATCGATTCGATGCCCAGCGAGCTGGATGAGATTTCCCGCCGCGTGATGCAATTGGAAATCGAGCGGGAAGCGCTCCGCAAGGAGCGCGACCCCGCCTCCAAGGAACGGTTGGGCAAACTCGAAAAAGAGCTGGCCGATCTGAAGGCGGAAGGCGATGCCCTCAAGGCGCGGTGGCAAGCAGAGAAACAATCAGTACAGCACTTGCGTGACCTGCGCGAGCAGATCGAACAGACCAAGACCGAAATCGAGCTGGCCCAGCGACAATATGATCTCAATCGCGCCGCCGAGCTGAAGTACGGCACACTCAACACCCTGGAACGCCAGCTCAAGACGGAAGAAGACCGTCTTTCGCAACAGCAGAGCTCGTCCCGACTCATCAAAGAAGAAGTCGATGAGGAAGATATCGCCGAGGTCGTAAGCCGGTGGACGCACATCCCTGTTTCCAAGCTCTTGGAAGGGGAAGTGCAAAAGCTCCTCCATTTGGAGGAGGAACTCCATCGTCGGGTGATCGGCCAGGATGAGGCCGTGAGCGCAGTGGCCGAGGCGGTCATCCGGGCGCGGTCCGGACTGAAGGACCCCAACCGGCCGATCGGTTCGTTTATCTTTCTTGGGCCGACAGGGGTTGGGAAGACAGAGCTTGCCCGGGCCCTGGCCGAGTTCCTCTTTGATGACGAACGAGCCATTGTTCGCATCGACATGTCGGAATACCAGGAGAAGCACACGGTATCGCGGCTGATCGGTGCACCGCCGGGATACGTAGGCTTCGAAGAAGGGGGCCAATTAACCGAAGCGGTCCGCCGCCGGCCGTATTGTGTAATTCTCTTCGACGAGATCGAGAAGGCGCACCACGATGTGTTCAACGTGTTGCTCCAGATTCTGGATGATGGCCGCCTCACGGACGGTCAGGGGCGCACCGTGGATTTCAAAAACACGATCGTCATCATGACGTCGAACATCGGCAGCCATCGGATCCTGGAGTATCGCGGCGGGTTTGAGGGGCCCAACTATGAGCGCATGAAGGAAGCGGTGCTGGAGGAGATGCGGCGGCATTTCCGACCGGAGTTCCTCAACCGCGTGGACGAGATCATTGTCTTCCACGCCCTGACCGAGGAGCATTTGAAGGCGATCGTGGAGATCCAGTTGCAGCGTCTGCGTGCTCGGTTAGCCGAGCGCCACATTCAGCTCGAGCTGGATGATCAGGCGCGCACTCATTTGGTCCGAGCCGGTTACGATCCCAATTACGGCGCTCGCCCGCTCAAGCGCGCCCTCCAAAAGGAGATCGAGAGCACGCTCGGGCGGCTGCTGCTGCAAGGCCAGATCCGCGACGGACAAACCGTTGTGGTCGGGTACGATCCAGAACAGGGTGGCCTGACCTTCCATCCCAAAGAAGCAGAAGTCAACGTGGCGGCGACCGGAGCGCGCTGAGTAGCCCAGAGAGGAATCGTTCGATGTGGCGAAGACACCGACCCAAGCCCGTCTGCTTTTTCTTGCCGGCGGCCGCGGCGTTTGCGGAAGTGGGTTGGCGGCCGGCCGTCGATCTGTACCGCACCCGCACCGGTTGGCTGGCCAAGTTCGATTTGGCCGGCGTCCGGCCTGAAGATATTCAGCTCGAGGTGGATGGCCGAACCTTGAGAGTGCAAGGAATCCGCCGCGATTGTGCCCTGGAGGAAGGCTGTTGTTATCATCGTTTGGAAATCGCCTACAACCAGTTTGAGCGCCAGGTGGAGTTTCCCATCAGCCTGGAACAGGCCTCCATTACCATGGAGTATCAGGCAGGGATGTTGCTGGTGCGCATTCAAACGGAAGGGGAGAGGCCGTGAGCAACACTGAACAATTGATTCATCTGCCGGTCCTACCGGTCAAGAATACGGTCTTGTTTCCATACTTGCTGATGCCGCTGTCGGCCGGCCGGCCCACTTCGCGCGCGGCCGTCGAGGCGGCTCTGGCGACGGAAGACAAGACGCTGCTCGTGATCGCCCAGCACGATGAAAACGTCGAGCAACCGGAGGAGAAAGACCTCTTCGCCATCGGCACCCGCGCCGTCATCAAGAAAATGGGCCGCTCGGAAAATGCCCTAGAGTTGATCGTGCAGGGTATCGAGCGCGTTGTCATGGTGCGCCTGGAACAAACCACGCCCTACCTCAAGGCTGTGGTTCGACCGCTGCCTCAGCCGGATGATCAGAGTACCGAAATCGAGGCGTTGCACCGGGCGGTCATGGAGCTGGCCGCCCGCGCCATGACCATTGCCCAGCCGCAAACCCCAATCGATGTTACCCAGCTCCTGGCGCAGGCGAAGGATCCGATCCAGGTGGTTTACCTGATCGCATCCATGCTGAGCCTCGATCTGGAAAAAGAGCAGCAACTTCTGGAAGCGCCGACGCGCGTGGAGGCCCTGCGCTTGCTCCATGCTCATCTGGCCCATGAGGTTCAGGTGCTGGAGCTACGCCAGAAGATCGCCAGCCAGGCGCAATCGGAGATGACCAAGGAGCAGCGCGATTATCTGTTGCGGCAACAGCTCCGCGCCATCCAGCAAGAGCTGGGGGAACAGAACCCGGAACAGGCTGAAACGGCTTTGCTCCACCAACGCCTACAGGAAGCGGATCTACCCGAGGAAATTCGCAAAGAGGCTGAGCGCGAGCTGAGCCGTCTGGAGAAGTTACCTCCTGCGGCACCTGATTATCAATTAACGCGGACGCACCTCGAACTGATCTTGGAACTCCCTTGGCGGCGGAGCACGCAGGAGACCATCGATTTGCCGCGGGCGCGAAAAGTCCTGGATGAGGATCACTATGATCTGGAGGAGATCAAGGGCCGAATTCTCGAACACTTGGCCGTCTTGAAGTTGAACCCGCAGGCCAAAGCGCCAATCTTATGCTTCGTGGGCCCTCCGGGCGTGGGCAAGACCTCGCTGGGGCAGTCGATTGCCCGTGCCCTGGATCGGAAGTTTGAACGGATGAGTCTGGGCGGGCTGCACGACGAAGCGGAATTGCGTGGCCATCGCCGCACCTACATCGGCGCCATGCCGGGCCGACTCATCCAGGCGATTCGCCGCGCGGGCGTCAATAACCCAGTGCTGATGCTGGATGAAGTGGACAAGCTGGGTCGGGATTTTCGTGGCGACCCGGCCGCGGCCCTGCTGGAAGTCCTCGATCCTGCGCAGAACTTCTCGTTCCGCGACAACTACTTGGATTTACCGTTTGACCTGTCCAAGGTCTTCTTCATCACGACGGCCAACACGCTGGATACGATTCCGCAGCCGCTCTTGGACCGGATGGAGGTGCTCCGCCTGGCAGGCTACAGCGAGGATGAAAAGCTCCAGATTGCCCGCCGTTATCTGCTTCCCCGCCAGCTTGCCGAGGCCGGTCTGAGCGCGGAACAGGTCACGGTGCCGGATGCAACGATTCGCTGGATTACCCGGCATTACACCCGTGAGGCCGGGGTGCGCCAGCTGGAGCGGGCCCTGGGCCGGCTCACCCGCAAGGTTGCCCTGCGCTTCGCGGAAGGACACACCGAAGCGATCACGGTGCGGACGGAGGATCTGGCTGAAATGCTGGGCCCCGAACGCTTCTTTCAAGAACAAGTCCGGCAACAAATGCCACCGGGAGTGGCGACGGGGCTCGCCTGGACCGAAGCAGGGGGTGATGTTCTCTACATCGAAGCCACACTGCTGCCGAGCGGCCGGGGGTTGACGTTGACCGGCCAGTTGGGACACGTGATGCAGGAGTCCGCGACAGCCGCCCAGAGTTACGTTTGGTCTCATGCCGACGAACTGGGGATCGATGGCCATCTCTTCCGCCGCTCCGGAGTGCACATTCACGTCCCGGCCGGAGCGGTGCCGAAGGACGGTCCGTCGGCGGGGGTGGCCATGGCGACCGCCTTGGCTTCGCTCTACACCCAGACGCCGATTCGCAACGACACGGCCATGACCGGCGAGGTGACACTGACGGGACTGGTGCTGCCGGTCGGCGGCATCAAGGAGAAAGTGTTGGCCGCTCATCGCGCCGGCATTCGACAGATCATCCTACCCAAGCAAAATGAAAAGGACCTGCGCGATGTGCCCGAGCCGGTTCGGCGCGAACTGAAGTTTGTCTTCGCCGAGCGGATGGAAGACGTTCTCCACGCAGCCATCCCGAAGCTGGCGGAGCAGCCGGTCGAGCTGGCCGTCGTGTAAGCGCGAAGCAATTGGGAGTGCGGCGGCGCGACCCCGCACTCCCCAAAAAAGCCCAATCGTTTCGTGTTGGAAATTTCTTGACTCTCCCCATTCGCGACTATACAGTGGTGCCGTTGCAGCTGAGTGGCCGTCCTTTTGGAGAAGGCCGATGCACGTGCCGGACAGCGGATTCGTGCGCTGGCGGGCCAGGGCATGGTTGGCTGTGCTGCTGCCGTCCCTTCTGGGATGTGGCGGCGGTGTTCGGGCAACCGCGACGGTAACCGGGACGGTAAGTTACCAGGGCAAACCGGTGCCCACCGGAACGGTCAAGTTCTACGGCCCTGACAATCAGGTTGCCAGCGCTTCCATCGGCGAGGATGGCAGCTACGAGGCAACGAACGTTCCCTTGGGCTCGGTGAAAGTCGCAGTCAGTACGCCGCCACCGCCGCCGCCCGATGTCGTGAAAGCTGCAAAAGAAGGAAAGCGCAGATTCGGCAAGGGCAACGTGCTTTCCGCGCCCACTCACACCGTTTCGATTCCTCCGAAGTACAGCGACCCCGCGAAGTCTGGTCTGGGTCTCACGGTGATAGAAGGCTCGCAACCGTACGTCATCGACCTGAAATGAGCCAGCCGGAGGTTGTCGGGATTTACCCTGTCACTCCCTATTTTGGAGGAGGGCACCTACATGTGGTCTGATCGTCCTTGCCGGCAGCGTGCGTTCACGCTGATCGAACTGTTGGTGGTGATCGCGATCATCGCCGTGTTGATCGGTCTGCTCTTGCCCGCGGTGCAAAAGGTGCGCGAAGCGGCCAACCGCACGACCTGCACGAACAACCTGAAGCAGATTGCCCTGGCCACGCACAATTGCCAGGATGCCTATGGCAATCTCCCTCCGGTTGTGGGTGCCTACCCGACGCCCACTTCCAATGGCTTCAATAAAACCGACGGCTCCACGCAGCATGGCCTGGGCACGCCGCTCATCTTCTTGCTGCCGTTCATGGAGGAGAAGAACCTCTGGGAGCAATTGCTGAATTCTCCGGCCACGTCGACCTCTCCCCTTGCCTGGGCAGACCCCATGCACTCCTATTCCATTCCGGTGAAGTCGTACATCTGCCCAAGCGATCCCAGCATCGGACCGGGCAATTCGTGCCCGCAAAATCCCGGCGGCCCGCCGTACGCGGCTGCCAGTTCCTATGCGGCCAATGCCCTGGTTTTCGATAAGTGCACGTTCACACCGGGCACGGCAACAACGCCTCCGACCGCCAAGATTGGCAATGCGGGAAAATTGGGATTGGAATGGGATGGCGCAGTCTTTCCGCCCTTTTACAATGCCCGGATCCCGGCCGATATCCCCGACGGCACGAGCAATACCGTCTTCTTCACGGAGAAATACGCGTTTTGCTCCATGGCCAGCGCCAAGTATAGCAACGGACAGTGCACGGGGAACGGCGGCCAACTGGACTGCGGAGGTGATAACTGGAGCGACCCCTTGCTGGATTTCTTCGCACCAGTTTATAACATGCTTCCTGCCGGCGTCATCGACACGACCTACACGCCACAGATCCAGCCGACCGTAAAAGTAACCTGTGATCCGATTCGGCCTTCGAGCCCTCATTCCGGCGTGATCCTCGCGGCCATGGGAGATGGAAGTGTTCGGGGCGTCAGTGGCACGGTCAACGCCACGACCTGGCTTTTGGCCAATGTTCCCAATGACGGACAAGCCCTTCCGGGAGATTGGTGAGTGAAGCGACCGTTTCGCGGCGTTGCGCAGAACTGCGCCGTGGGTATGGCCGGGGCTTCGAGGATTCAGCCCCGGCCATACAGATCAAGGTTCAACAGAGCCCATGCACTACCGAACGTGAGACCCAACCGCGTGGAACGATTTTCGAAAGCGTGCTTCAGTTTTCCCAAACGGCGGCTTCTTCGCCGTCCAGCCGCAAGGTGAGACACTTGGCACTGCCCCCTGCTTTGAGGAACTCATCCAGTTCCGTGGCCACCGGCTCATAGCCCCACGTCCGCAGGTCGGCAGCCAAACGCTCGCAGCCGGTGTTGGTGACCACGGTTTTGCCGATCACGACCGCATTGCAAGCAAAGCGATGAGCCTCCGCCTCGTTCACAGCCAACAAGCGCGGGATGTGATTGTGTAAAACTTTTTGGCCATAAGCATCAAACGCTTCCGGATAATAAATCGCTTCCCCTGGGGCAAGCGGACAGAAGCAGGTATCGAGATGGTAGAAGCGTGGGTTGACCAGTTCCAGGGGAAGGACCAATTTCCCCAAGACCTTGGCCAGGTATTGATGCCCGCGCACGTCACTGCGGATACGATAGCCGGCAAACAGAACCGGGCCGCAAAATAACGCATCGCCGGCTCCCTCAAAGTACATCCCCTCCGGCAGATGCTCCACGGTGAAGCCGTGGCCCTCGAACCAGGCATCGAAATACGGCGTCTCGCGGGCCCGGACTTCATGGCGGAAGCAGGAGCTGAAAAAGCGGGTGCCGTAAATCAACCCCGCATTTGCCGTGAACACCAGGTCTGGCAGCCCCGGCTGCGGTACCATCCGCTCGACAATGACACCTAGGCCGCACAGGGTTTCATACAGGGCATTCCATTGCCGGCGTGCGTTGTCCAACGTGCTGCCGCGTGATCGACTCATCCACGGATTGATCTCGTATTCGATCCCGTAGTAATCCGGGGGACACATCAAGATTCTTGCCTGCCGCATGCGCTCACCTCGACTCGGTTGCCAGTTCGTGCACCAGGGCCCGCAGGAATGGTTCCGCATCCGTCACGATGCCCACAGTCTGGATGCTGCCGCGGTCCATGAGCTTGGTCACCGTCGCCGGATTAATGTCCACACATGCAACCTTCACCCAGGCAGGGAGAAGATTGCCCGTCGCAATGGCGTGCAAGGCCGTCGCGATCATCAGGCAAAAACCAACGCCATGGATCAGTTCCCGCATCCGTTGCTGAGCGACGAGCACGTCGGTGATCACTTCGGGCAGCGGGCCATCGTCCCGAATGCTGCCGGCCAACACGAATGGAATATTATGGCGAACACACTCGTACATGATCCCACTGCGGAGGACCCCCTTGGCCACGGCCGCTTTAATTCCCCCCTGGCGGCGGATCGTGTTGATAGCGCGGAGGTGATGTTCATGGCCTTCCTCGGCCGGCAGCCCGCGCTCCAGCGAAATGCCCAGGCTGGTCCCATAAAGCGACTGTTCGATGTCATGGGTTCCCAGGGCATTGCCAGCGAACAGGACGTTCAAATAGCCCGTGCGGATCAACCAGCAAATGTGCTCCACACTGCCGGTGTGGACGACGGCCGGGCCGAGCACGGCCAAGACTTTTTCGCCGTTTTCCTTGGTGCGGCGCATGGCGGCGGCAATCTCGCGGACAGTGACCCCCTTGGGCTTCTCGCTGGAGACTGGGCTGGCCATGAACTCGAACAGGTTCTGGCGGGCGCTAGTTTCTCCGGGGAACACTCGCAAGCCCTGCCGCCCGACCACAATCAGGTCCCCTTCACGGACTTCCACCATCGGAATGCACCGGGCCGCCCCCCCCTCGGGATCGACCAGGATACCGCAATCCATTTCCTGATCTTCGACGTCGATCCATTCGCCGCGGAGCCGTATCTGCGTGCGGTGATTGGTAGTGCTGTAAAACCCTTCCGGGAACGCGCTGTTCATGTCGGCGGCAACGATCCTGCAATCCTGGGAGGTGGTCGAAACCGCCCCATGGTCGTGGATCGTATCGAGAATCTCGCGCAGGGCTGCGGCTGTCGGCGCCCGGACCTCAATCCGGGCGTAGCTCAGATCGGTCTGGCGCTGCCCCACGCGAATTTCTTTCAGGACATACGATCCGCCATGGGTGAGGATCTCGTCCAGCACCTTGGGCAAGATGAGCGAATCGATAATGTGTCCCTGGATCTCCACCTCCTCAACCACGCCGGGCGATTCGGAGGCCGTGTGGGTTGAAATCATGGTTTCCTCGCTTCTGGACAAGATGACCCGGACAGACGGTCGTTCGATACCTTCTCCAGTTGTCATCGTTGCTGGTTATGATTGTCCGTCCGCTGGCTGCCGCGACCGGTCCGCAATACCTCCGTGAGCATCGTCTTGGCCTGGTCGGGCAGGGTACTCTCTTGCACGCGGCGGATGGTCTCTTCCACCGGGTATTCACGGCGTTGGATTTCGACCCGGTTTTGATCGATGATCGCATAGGCCGCACGTGGGTCGCCGTCCCGCGGTTGACCGACGCTGCCGGGGTTGATGATGAGCTTGCCCGCCACTTCCAGGACGTAGGGTTGATGCGTGTGGCCGACGCAGACCACATCGGCATCCACATACTGGAGGCGGCGCGACCAGAATTCCGGATCGGGATGTGCGTACTCGTCCAGCGGATCACGCGGCGTGGCATGCACCAGTAGAAAGCGAGTATCATCCAGGGTCACGGCTTGCGTCACGGGCAGGTCAGCCAGGAAGCGCAGATCCTGGGCCCCGAGCCGTTGCCGGGTTAGCACGCGGGTCACTCCGGCCAGGTACTTGAACCCCGCCCGGCCGGACGTCACCACGTTTTGGGCCGCGGCGTGATCATGATTGCCACGCACCGCATAATGAGCATGTTTCCGAACCCAGTCGATGCAGGCCACCGGTTCCAGACCGTAGTCGACCAGATCCCCCAGGCAAAGACAGACATCATGCGGTTCGTCGAGGGCTTGCAGAGCCGGCCAATTCCCGTGGATGTCCGCCACTACCAAAATTCGCATGGGCAGTTCGTGCTCCTGAAAAACTGCGTGCTCCCAAACGGCAAAAAGGGGACGGACGGCTGGCAGGCTCATCCTTCGTCCTTGCACCATTCGTTATTGTCGATTGTAGCCCATAGTGGACCGCTGAAAAAAACCTTCCAACTGCTTGACTTGAGCAACACTCTCCGAGTATATCCATAGATGTGGGAAAGGGGGAGCGTACGGCCTCAAACCCATCGTCCATGGCTCTCTGGCAACGCTCGCCCGCCCAATGAATTTCCTGCTCCAGCGGAGATTTCAATCGGGGCACGAAGCCGTCTCGTTTAGCGGTCGAGCCGGGACCCTGCGAAGACCCTCCTTTGCGCGGAATCCTGGCATTACATATCCAAGACCGACGAGGAGGCGTTATGGTGATTGAGAAGCCTGCTCGCCGCATGACCCTGCGGCAACAACTGACGCATGCAGAAAAATGTTCGCGCGATGTCATTGAACATATTCAAGGGAGCTTGCTCCCGTCCATTTCCGATGTTCGCGACCTCAGTCGACCGGTGCGGCGCCGCAGTCACTATCCGACCATGATTTCCTTGTCGAACGCCCTGAACAAGCTCCAACAAGGCGGCGTGGAGATCAACCAGATTCTGGAGTATCTGCACGAACAATTGCAGGAAATCCGCGATCGTGCGCGGCGGGAGCGAGTGAATCGCGTGTAGACAGGAATGCTCCCCCTGAATGCGTCGGCTTGGTCTATTTGCTATGCACTCGAAGCGTCAGCGCGGCGAAGACTCCTTTTGCGTCTTTCCCGGCATCCAGAGCACATCGTCCTTGCCATTGCCATTGTACACTCGCGCCAACACAAACAGCAAATCCGACAGCCGATTCAAATAGATGAGGACCTGCGGATTCGTGGACTCGGCCTGGGCCAAGGTTACCACGTCGCGCTCTGCGCGCCGGCAAACCGTGCGGGCCAGGTGACACCAGGCGGCAACGGGCCGGCCGCCGGGAAGGACAAAGCTTGTCAGCGGCGTGAGGCCGGTATTCAGACGGTCGATGGCCCGCTCGAGCCGCTCGACCTGCTCCGGTTGAATCCGGAGCCGTTGGCCGGCAAGCTCATCCGGCGATGTCGGCCGACACAGATCCGCGCCCACGTCAAACAGGTCATTCTGGATGCTGCACACCAGGTCCGCCTCCGTGGCCTCAGGCTCGGCGGCCAGCAATAGTCCCAGCACGGCATTCAATTCATCGATACTGCCATAAGCAGCCACCCGCGGATGATTCTTGGGGACCCGGCTCATGTCGCCCAGGGCAGTCTCGCCTTGGTCACCGGTCTTCGTGTAGATGCGTGAGAGGTAAACCATGGAAGAACCTCAACGGCTCGTTGCTCGGGCGGTGTCATTTTAGCAAAGTTCTCGCCCCGGCCATTTCACATTCCGAGGAAAGCACCCCATCCGCTACCATGAAGTGCGCGACGAGGTCTTCTGACCTGAGTTGAATTTCCATGCAGCCAAAGGACCCTCTCCTGGCCAGGCCAACCGCTTCGTTGCCCTTGCTGCGCCTTCAATTCTGGTGTGGGTTCGGAGCCGCACTGCTGGGAACCCTCGCGCTCCTGGGGTGGCTAACCGGTATGCGCGCGCTTGCCAGTCTCGGTGTCGCCTACATGCCGATGGCGTTCAACACCGCCTTGGCATTCGCTGCCCTGGGCACAGCAATCGTCCTCCTGGCCGACACTCCCTTGCCTCGCTGGAGGCTAGCAGCCGCGCGCGCCGCTGCGAGCCTGGTCGCCGTCCTGGCGACCTTGCGCCTGTGTGAATTCTTGCCGGGCGTTGTCTTCGATACTGATCGCTGGTTCTTTTCGCCCCCCGGGGAGCTACTGAACGAGGCTCCAATGGGGTGGATGGCCTATCAGACAGCCCTGACGCTGTTGCTTGCGAGCGTGGCGCTGCTGCTGGGTTCCGCCCACCGGTCGGGAGCCGGCACGGCGGCGGCCATATTGGCTTGCTGCGTGACGGCGATGGGGTTGATATTCTTTCTGGGCTATCTCTATGGAGCCCCATTTTTTTCGAAACAAGCGGCGATCCCCATGGCCCTGAATTCATCCCTGGGCTTTGTCTTCCTCGGCGTGGGTCTCATCGCCGGCGGGAGACCCCACACCTTCCCGCTGCGGTCACTGTCGGGACCGACCGTGCACGCCCGGCTCTTCCGAGCCTTCCTTCCCTTCACGGCCATCATCGTCTGTGCCGTGGCGTGGTTGATGCACCTCGTCAGCATGTACGTGGACGCTGGGTCAGCCGCCCTATTGTCCGCGATCCTGGTGGTGGCCGCGCTCGTCCCGGTCGGTTGGATCTGTGCCCGCATCGCTCGCCTGGTTGGTGGCCAGATGGAGCAAGCCGAGGAAGATTTACGAGAGGCCGAGCGCCATAGCCGCGACTATGCGGCCCAACTGCAAGCGCTCAATATTACCTTGGAACAGCGGGTCGCCGAGCGAACCACCGAATTGGCTCAGTTGAATCGAGAGCTGCACGAGCACAACGAGCGTCTCCAACAACTGGCGGATGATCTGGCGGCCAGTGCACTTTCCGAAGGAAAGGCGTACAAGGCGTTGCAGGCCAGCGAGGAACGGGTTCGGCTCATTCTCGATAGCTCTTCCGAAGCCTTTGTCATCATGGACGCCCAAGGCTTGATCACGGGCTGGAACGCACAGGCCCAAGGCACGTTTGGCTGGGCGCGCGAGGAGGTGCTCGGACGGACTGTGGCCGAAACGATCGTCCCCGCGCAGTACCGGGAAGCGCATGTCCGTGGTCTGCAGCAATTCCTGGCGACCGGCTTGGGTCCGGTTTTGAACCGCCGCATCGAAATGAGTGCGGTGCACAAGGACGGCCGGGAGTTTCCCGTGGAGATGACGATCACTCCCATCCGTCAGGGGCCGACCTACGTCTTCGGTTCTTTCCTCCATGACATCACAGAGCGCAAGCAGGCCGAGGAGACGCTGCGGGTTCAGAACACGCTCTTGCACGAAATGGCTCGGTCCGAACGCCAGGCTCATGAGGCGCTCAAGAAAGCCCAGGCCCAGTTAGTCCAAAACGAGAAACTGGCCGCCCTGGGACAACTGGTTGCCGGCGTCGCCCATGAGATCAATAATCCCCTTTCGTTCGTCAATAACAATGTGGCCGTGCTGCAACGGGATGCCAGCGCGCTGCGCGATCTCCTGGCCCTGTATCGGGGGGCAGAAGCTACGTTGGAGAAACAGGTTCCGGCGTTGTGGGCGCAGATTCGGGAATTCAGCGAGCGCATCGATTTGAACTATACCCTGAACAACCTTGATGGACTTCTGGCCCGGTCGCGCGATGGCCTGAAGCGGATCCAGCAAATCGTCAAGGATCTCCGCGATTTTGCTCGCCTGGATGAAAGCGAGTTCCACGAAGTCGATCTGAACGCCGGGATCGAATCGACGCTCAACATCATCCGGGGTCAGGCGCGGAAGCAGCAGGTCGCCTTGGAATTGGACCTCCAGCCGCTGCCCCTGGTCGGTTGCTATCCGGCCAAGATCAACCAGGTCGTGCTCAACTTGGTGAGCAATGCGATTGACGCCTGTACTCCGGGCGGGACGGTGACGGTGGGCACGCGGTCGGATCCGGACGCAGTGGAATTCTTCGTTGCCGACACCGGCGGCGGCATCGATCCCGCCATCCAGGAGAAAGTTTTTGATCCCTTTTTCACGACGAAGCCGCAAGGCAAAGGGACGGGACTGGGCCTGAGCATCAGTTACGGCATCGTCCAGGCACACGGAGGCACAATCGATTTTGAATCGATCGTGGGCAAGGGTACGCGCTTCATGGTCCGCTTGCCGCGTCGGACTTCGCCATCCATCGCCCGGGAGGTTCCTGCTCATGACACGGCGACACACGGTTCTGGTGGTGGATGATGAGCCGGACGTCGTTCAAAGCGTCCAGGATCTGCTCCGGCTCGAGTACCGCGTGCTCGGTACCACGCGCGCCGACGAAGCGATGAAGCTCATGCAGAATGAAGAAGTGCACATCGTCATGACCGATCAGCGCATGCCGGAAATGACGGGGGTCGAATTCTTGCGGCAGACCCGGGGCGAACATCCCGATGCGATCCGGCTCCTGTTCACGGGCTATGCCGATATCAAGGCGGTGATCGATGCGATCAACCAGGGAAGTGTCTATCGCTATATCACCAAGCCGTGGGATCCCGATGAGCTTCAGACAATCATCCGCCAGGCGGCGGAGCAATTCGATCTTCTCGTGGAACGGAAGCGGCTGCTGGCAGAATTGCAGATCAAGAACCGGGAATTATCGAAGGCGAATGCCGAGCTGGTCGAAGCCAATCAGCTAAAGGAAGCGTTTATCCGCGTCGCCAGCCATGAACTGCGTACGCCACTCACCATCCTCTTCGGCTTGGCCCAATTGGCCCTGCGCACAGCCGGCGTCGAGCCGCCGGTGCGTGATTGGCTAACCCGGATTCTGACGGCATGCGAACGCTTGAATCGGTTGGTGGATCAATTGCTGAAGATGCTATCGGCGCGGCAATTTGACCGGTCGCTGGAGCGGCGAGCGACCGATTTGGCGGCGTTGGTTAACCAGGCAGTTCAGGATGTGCGCCCCTTCGTGGACCAACGGCGACAGGAAGTGACCGTGGAGCTGGCGAGCGATCTGGGCATGGTCCATATCGAAGCCGACAAGATCCGCGATTGTCTGGATAACCTGTTGCTGAACGCGATCAAGTTCACGCCGGACGGGGGCAAGATCATGATCGCCGCCCAGCGAACGGCGGAAGGAGGTACCGCCATTCGCATCTCGGACTCCGGCGTGGGAATCGACGCCGCGAACCTGCCGCACCTGTTCAAGACATTCTTTACCGGGCTGGATGTGAGCCGTCATTCCTCAGGACATTTCGAGTTCGGCCGCCGTGGCCTTGGATTGGGGTTGAGCATGGTCAAAGCCTTTGTGGAAATGCACGGCGGCAAGGTCGAAGTGGCCAGTGAACCCGGGAAGGGATCCACCTTTGTTTTGACATTGCCTGCCTGATGCGATCTGTCTAGCGTCGGTTCGCAGAACCACGTGGTGTCCCGCCTCACGCGGTTCTGCGAACTGCCACGGAACAGACTGGCTGCGTTATATCCATTCGGATATAATGATTCCGAACGCGGAATGGTCTCCGTCGAGGGGATCGCAAACCGAGAGGACAACCAAGGAGATGGTACATGCGCTCGCGCCGCGGCTTTAACTTGATCGAACTCTTGGTGGTGATCGCGATCATCGCGGTCTTGATTGGCCTGCTCCTCCCCGCCATCCAGAAAGTGCGGGCGGCTGCCAACCGTATGACTTGTGCCAACAACCTGCACCAGATCGGCATCGCGATCCACAATTACCATGACAGCCTGGGCAGCTTCCCGCGCTACCGCCTCTGCCCAGATTTGATCTTCAACAACAAGGTCGATCTGTACTGCACGAGCCTGGGCAAACCGAACGGAACCACTGCGACCACGTATACCGGCGACAACGAAGTGTGGTGGGCTGCCTACGATAACAAGCCACCCGCGACCGTCACCGAGGCGGCCCGCACCGATTATCCCAAGGGCTTGCTCTGGCCCTACATCGAGCAAAATCAAAAGGTGTACAAGTGCCCCGACGGCATCGATACGGATCCAACGAGCACGACGTTCGGCGAAACCTTTCAGGTCAGCTATGGGATGAATTACGTCACCAATGGTCCCAATGGCTTGCGACTGATTGATGTCGTCAACGGCAATGGCACTTCCAATGTCATGATTGTCTGGGACCATGGCCGGACGCCGGGCTGCGCCTATTCGAGCTATGCGGCACCGCGGGGGCCGTGGCTCTTCGATGGCCGGGAGACCGCCGCCGAAGTCGCGGCCGCCCCGATCACACATTATCCCGTGCGGCACACGGGTACCTTCAACGTCCTGTTCTGTGACGGCCATGTGCTGAACATGGTGCAAAACGATTTGGTGAAGAACCTGTTTTATGCCCGTTGAGCTGGCCATCGGAGAGGATTGCAGGGAGAGGCTGTGATGCACATCAAATCCGTTGCCGTGACGGTGCTTCTGCTCCTGGCGCTCCTCGAAATCTCCGGCTGCTCTCGGACTCACAAGGAGCCGGCCGTGTCGGTGGCGGCGGCCGCGGATCTGAAATTCGCTCTCGACGAAATCATCGTGGCGTTTCAGCACAGGCATCCCGATATCCAGGTCGGCGTCACCTACGGTGCCTCGGGCACCTTTTATGCGCAGCTCAGTAACCATGCTCCATTCGATCTTTTCTTTTCCGCAGACATGGCTTACCCGCACCGTCTGATCGAACAGGGATTCGCCGCACCGGACAGTGCTTTTATTTATGCGGTTGGCCACCTGGTTGTGTGGGTCCCTCGCAAGTCTCACCTCGACTTCGAAAAGGAGGGTCTGCAAGCTCTCCTGAATCCCGCCGTGCGAACCATTGCCATCGCCAATCCGCGCCATGCTCCCTACGGCCGGGCTGCTGAAGCGGCCCTGAAAAGTGCCGGGGTGTACGAAAAGGTGCAGCAGCGCCTGGTCTATGGAGAGAATGTGGCACAGACGGCTCAGTTCGTGCAGACGGGGTCTGCAGACGTCGGCTTGATTGCTTTGTCCTTGGCTCTGGATCCGGCGCTGGCCGCATGGGGACGCACCTGGGAAATTCCCGTGGATACGTATCCCCGAATGGAACAAGGTGGGCTGATCCTGTCCTGGGCCAAGGACCGCCGCACTGCCGAGGCCCTGCGCGATTTCATGCTCGGAGAGCAGGGCAAACCAATTTTGCGCCGCTACGGCTTCTCCCTGCCGGAGAAATGAGGGACAGCCGGCCGCGCATGGAACGACCTGAGTCAAGAAGCTTCGTCTTTACGGATCACCGAGCCCCCACCTTGGCCGTCCAGTGCCGCGTCGAGCAGATGCAGCCTCAGGCCGTTGGGGATTGGAAACCGCTTCCGGAGGCGAGCATAGCGTTCGGGAGGATTTCGTCGCATTCGCTCTCCATCCGACGCCCCCAATTCCTTGCCATCGGGTACAAGCGGGGCGAACGATTGTCTGGCGATCATGGGTCCGTATGATTGTTTAAGCTTCACCGCAAGGGAAGCGTTGGCGCCCTTTTTTGTACCGGAGAACGGTCCCATGCCCAGTGTAGCCGAAGAAATAACACGGCTTCCTAGCCCACTCCGTCGTCTGCCCTTCTATTACGGCTGGGTAACCTTGATTGTGGCTGCCCTGGCTATGGTGGCTACCTTGCCGGGTCGAACGCACGGCCTGGGCATGATCACCGAACGGCTGCTGGAAGATCTGCAAATTGGCCGTGTCCCCTATGCATCGATCAACTTGTGGGCCACGCTGCTGGGGGCCCTTTTTTGCTGGCCATGCGGCAGCCTTATCGATCGCTTCGGAGCGCGGGCCCTGCTCACCAGCGTGGTCTTGGCGTTGGCTATCGTCGTGCTGTTGATGAGCCGGCTGTCGCACGGTCTTGCTGTATCTGTGGCCAATGCGCTAGCGGGGTTGCCGCTGCGGCTCGACGTGGACCCAGCAACGGTTATCCTGGTGCTACTCGGAGCCGCCCTTACCTTGACACGGGGCTTGGGGCAGAGCGCTCTGTCAGTCGTCAGTTTAGCCATTGTTGGCAAATGGTTTGTCCGACGCCTGAGCATGGCGATGGGCTACTTTTCCATTCTGGTGGCCATTGGATTCATGGCCGCTTTCGTTCTGGGCAATGAGGTGCGGATGCTATCCTGGCAGACGGTCTGGGCCGGGATGGGCTTGCTGCTCCTCATCGGGATGGCCCCGCTTGGCTGGCTGCTGGTGCAAAACACGCCGGAACAGTGTGGTCTTAGCGGGGACCAAGAGCCGTCCGATAAGCCAACTGTCGCGGGTCGGCTCGAGGATTACACGCTGATGCGGGCACTGCAAACCCCTGCGTTTTGGCTCTTCGGACTGGCGACTTCCGTGTACGGCTTGGTTTCCTCCGGACTTGCCTTGTTCAATGAATCGATCCTGCGCGAGCGCGGCTTTGGCGCCGAGATGTACTACCATGCCGCCGCGGTCATGACGCTGGCTGCCCTGATCAGCAATTTCGTGGGGGGCTGGTTGGGTAACCGCTGGTCAATGGGCCGTGTTCTCGGGTTGGCACTGCTGGTGCAGACGGCTGCCTTGGCTGCGCTACCGCATATGTATGCCCTGTACCACGTCTACCTCTACGCACTGGCTAGCGGCGCCGCAGGAGGGGTGGTGACCGTGGTGTTCTTCGCCATCTGGGGCCATGCCTTCGGCAGAGCTCACCTGGGCGCCATTCAGGGAGCCGCCCAAACGCTGACCGTGATCAGTTCGGCCTTGGGACCGCTGTTGTTGGCAGTGAGTCAGGAGCAGTATCAGTCGTACGGTCCGATGCTCTACGGCCTGGCTGGGCTGTCTGCCTTGTGCGCGGTTGGCGTTTGGTGCGTTCCGCTGCCTCGGCAAGCTCCCGGCGAAGTACCGCAGGTGAGTCCAGCGTCTTCCACCTCCGTCGGGTAATCGAGTGAAATCAAAATCGTTCTAACGCGCCGGAGGGGTTTTCCCCTTGCGACTCATCAGGAGTTCCATGAAGAGAGCTTCCTTTCCATCCGCCGCCGTCACATAAGCGCGATGGACAATCTTCTGGCCATCCTCTTCCAGCTGCGTAACCGTGCGCGAACGCCGTTGCCCTTTGCCGTCGTCGTTAAGTGACCGGCCGTACAGAACGATTTCTTTACCGTCAAACGGTTCTTTGCTTTGCCGGAGCGACATCCGGGTGGAACGTGAATCCGTCCAGACGCTCGTGAAGATTCCGGATTCGGCTTCGAAGCCGATCATGCCCAGACCCGTCGATTGGGAGCCGTTGTGCCGGAAGACGAACTCGGACTTGAGAAATCGCCCCTCATGCATCATCGTTTGCCGGCATTCTCCGGTCATGCGCAGCGGATCGCCGGAGCGAAGGTGAAGCAGCTTGACGACGTCCCAGTCGCCGACAAATTGCTGCAAGAACTTTTGGCCGATCCCCGGATTGGAACGCGGCTCGACCTTGGATTGCGGGTCCGCCGGAACCTGCGCAGAGTTATCCGAGCCTGCGAGGAACATGAGCGCGATCAGCACAGCCAGCGAGGGAAACCACCGACGAGCCATTCGAAACCTCCTTTGCCGGGAAAACCCGGCGATGGTGCATGCGTGTTCCGACGCAACTATAAGAATCGGCATGGCTCTCCGTCAATAGTCCACTCTGTGCAATGCATGGGTGCGGAACGATTGGGTTGCGTCAAAGAACGCTCGGTAGCCCGTACCTATCCATCAAGGACGTTCTTCGAGAACATAGCCGAGGCCACGGGCGGTGTGGATCAATTTGCGCTCGAAGGGATCGTCCAGTTTCGACCGGAGGCGGCGGACATGGACATCGACCACATTGCTGTCACTATCGAAGTTCATGTCCCAGACCTGCTCGGCGATGAGAGTGCGCGACAACACTTCACCGGAATGATGTGCCAGCAGCACGAGCAGCGCGAATTCCTTGGGAGTCAGATTTAGGCGTTTGCCCGCGCGGCTAGCTCGGTGCCGCAGCAGATCGATTTCCAAGTCGGCAATGAGTAGAACATCGGGTGTGAGGGGAGCCTTGCGGCGCAGGCGTGCCCGCAGCCGTGCGAGCAGTTCCGAGAAGGCAAAGGGTTTCACCAAGTAGTCGTCGGCACCAAGCTGTAATCCTTTGACTCGATCCGGGATGGCATCGCGCGCCGTCAAGAAAAGAACCGGCGTCTCCCTACCGGCGCGGCGGAGGCTCATGAGGACCGACCAACCATCGCGTCCAGGAAGCATGACATCGAGAATGATCAGGTCGTAGACGCCCGTCAGCGCCGCGTGGAGACCACCCTCACCCTCGCGAGCCAGATCCACGGTAAAACCGTTCTCGGTGAGCCCTTTGCGGAGGTAGGCCGCGGTTTTTTGCTCGTCTTCAATGACGAGGATTTTCATGCCACTTTCCTCGTATCATCGCAGGGAACCGCTATCGTCATCTTACTGCGTGGAATGTGGTCCACAACCGGCGACCCGGTTCTCCACCCATCTTTCCAGCCCCATTCATCGCTTTTTCATCTTTCCCGAGTACATTGACCGAGCCCTGTAACTTCACTTCTGGGGAGAAAAAGCGATGAGAACCTTTGCTACGTTGTTGGTGATTCTCGCGGCGGGCGTCGCTACGGCTTCTCCGCCGGGCTATCACCTGATCAAGACTGTCCCGGTGCCTACAGACGGCGGCTGGGATTATGTCACGGTAGATGACGCGGCTCGCCGCGTGTATGTCTCGCATGCCACCGAGGTCGTGGTCCTGGACGCAGACTCTGCCGAAGTGAAGGGAACGATCACGGGTCTCAAGGGCGTGCACGGCATCGCTGTGGCACCCAGTCTCGACCGCGGCTTCATTAGTAATGGCCAAGGCAACAACGTGACGATCTTTGAGCTGCAAACGCTCAAAAAAGTCGGCACGGTCGAGACCGGTAGAAACCCCGACGCCATCATCTTCGACCCGGCCACTCAGCACGTCTTCGCCTTCAATGGCCGGAGCAATAGTGCCACTGTGATCGAAGCCAAGAGCGGCAGCGTCCTGGGCACCATCGAGCTGGGCGGTAAACCGGAGTTCGCGGCAGCCGACGGGGCCGGCAACGTATTCGTCAACCTGGAGGACAAAAACACCGTCCTCAAGATCGATGCCCGGAAGCTAACCGTGCTGGAGCGCTGGCCGGTTGCACCGGGCGAAGCCCCCGGGAGCCTGGCCCTGGACAGAAAAAATCGTCGGCTCTTCATCGGCTGCCAGAACAAGCTGATGGTCATCATGGACGCCGACAACGGCAAGGTCGTGGACAAGCAGCCGATCGGCGCCCGTGTGGACGCCACGGCTTTCGATCCCGAAACCGGCCTGGTCTTTTGCTCTAACGGGGAGGGAACCGTGACGGTGATCCACCAGGAGGATCCCGGTCGATATGAGGTGGTCGAAACGGTGAAGACGCAGCCGGGGTCCAAGACAATGGCCCTGGACCCCAAGACGCACAAGCTGTTCATCCCCGCTGCCAAGTTCAAGCCCGCAGCCGGGAACGCTCGGCCGGCCATGGAGCCGGGAACGTTTTCGGTGCAGGTCTACGCCAAGTAAGCGATTTATCCTTCCCGGATCCACCTTCCGGTTACTGCTCTTCGTTTCGCGGCGGCTCACAGAACCGCCGCGAAACGAATACGAGATTCCCTCAGCTCGGCGCAAGATGTGCAAGGAGGACGAAATGAGCCATGCTAGCCCAACACGACAAGGGCGAGAATCGGCTGGGCTGCGGCTCGCAGAGGGAGCAACATGGCGACCGTTGTCAATCCGCAGCGTTCGGTAGTCGTCTATCTCCTCCTCGGAATTCTTCTGATTGCATCCGCGCAGCTCTCCTTCTTCCTCATTGGCTGTACGCCAACCAACCGGGAGCGTGCCAACGTGTCTGAGGACAAGCAGCTTCTCACCCGCCACGAATTCGAAGAGCGGATCATGGGCAAGACCACGGAGGAGGTGCTCCATGCCGTGGGACGGCCGAACACCACTTCTCAGGAAAAGAATGTCCAATATTGGCATTACGCCAATCGCACGAAGGATCCCTTGACAGGGAAGTCGGATTCCGATGCCCAAGTGGTTTTCGAAGATGGCCACGTGCGCACCGTGAACTATTGACCACGGCGATTCTCCGGATTCATTGTGCAGCCCGCATACCGGTGTCCGAGCGGCAGAGTTCCTGAAGCCCCTATCCGCTATTTGCCGATGTTACTTGCCAGGAGGCATCATGCACCGACTCCTGCTTGCTTGCATGCCTTTGTTCTTGGCAGGTTGTTGCTCGTCGCTTGGAGAGCGACTGCTTGCTCCCATCACAACCCGGCTCGATCGGGTAAACGAACAGTTGGCAATGGTGAACCAGCAGCTTACCCAGGTTAACACCAAGCTCGACCGTGCCAACGACCAGCTTTCGCAGGTCGATGCCAAGCTGGCCGACACTACCCAAAAGTTAGGGGAAACGGTGAATCGCCTGGGTGGGACGAACCAGATGTTGAATGACACGGTGAGCAGGCTGGATCAGACCAACGCCAAGCTCGATAAAGTCGCCGGCAGCTTGGGGCAGACGAATCAGACGCTCGGCGGGGTCGATAACAAGCTGCTGGGCACCAATCAGAAACTGGACAAGGTGGACAGCAGATTGACGGAAACCAATCAACGGCTCGAAAAAGTTGAAACTCGACTGGATGAGACCAATAAACGAATCGGAGTCATCGACCAGGTCATCCGAAAAGTCCCCGGGATAAAGCTCGACAGCAAATAGGAACGGACCATCACGCACCTCGGCTGCGGGGTCCATCCGGATGGAGCCCAACATTCACCATCCTTGTGGGCAGGGGTCGCCCAAAGTATAATTCATTTCAATCCACCCGATCGTGTCACTTGGTCGGCGGCCGGAAACCTCTCTGCTGGTGGACTCGGTGCCGACGAGAATCGAGGATGGCAGGAATGCGCTTTGTCATGAATGCCGGCCGGACCAGCAAGCAAGGCCAGCAGATTAATGTGGGCAAAGACCAGGATGAATACAATGCCATCGTTAGCACCATAACCTTCCACCCCGAAGACCTGAAGGCTCTGGGCATCGCATCAGGCGGAACGGTCCGAGTCAAGTCGGAATACGGGGGCGAGGCCACTTTCCGCTGCCAGGAAGGGAAGGTGCCTCGGGGAATGATCTTCGTCCCGTATGGCCCGCCGACGTGTCGGTTGATGGGATCCGAAACGGACGGAACAGGAATGCCTACCTCCAAGAACTGGGAGGTCGAGGTTGAGCCGGTCGATGCAGCCGCCGCGTCTTGACGGTAGGTTGGCGGCGATGAGGAGATAGGGGAATGGCTTTCGAAAATGAACCGGACCGAGTCGAGGAAGTCGAGCGCACAACCGCTCAGCAATTCGCCGGCGGGACCGAACCAGGCGAAATCGAACCGTGGGAGCAGATCGGCACAGGCCGATATTTGCCGCGCCGGATCAAGGGAAGCTGCAAGGGCCGGGCGCTCGGCTGAACGTTCGTTATACCGTCCAGTTCGGACGGCCAAATTAGTCGGTGAAGGGGGGATCAGCGGATGGACCAGGTGGTGGTGAAGAATGCGACTTGCACGTTCTGTGGCTGTGTCTGCGATGACATTGAGCTGCATGCCGACGGGGAGAGGATCACCCATACGAAAGCAGCCTGCGTGCTTGGCGTAAGCTGGTTCAAGAACCACACCGCGGAGCGGCTCTACCCCGACGCGCTAATTGACGGTCAACCCGCGACGGTTGATGAGGCGGTGGAAGCCGCGGCCGACTTCCTCTACCAAGCGGACCTCCCTTTGGTTTACGGGCTCAGCAACATCACCTGCGAGGCTCAGCGCGAGGCCGTCGCGCTTGCCGAGCTGATTGGCGGGGTGATCGACAGTCACACATCGCTTTGACACGGCCCCACTGAGATCGCCGCCCAGTTGGGCGGAAAAGTTTCCTGTACGCTGGGTGAGGTCAAGAATCGGGCGGACCTCATCATCTACTGGGGCGGCAACCCGGCCGAGTGCCACCCGCGGCACTTCACCAAATATACCCTGACTCAAAAGGGCAAGTTCGTTCCCAACGGCCGCAAGGACCGGACCATGGTCCTGGTCGATATCCGCGAAACACCCAGTGCCAAGGCCGCCGACATTTTCCTCCAGATCCGCCCGACCAAGGATTTCGAGGTGCTCACTACACTGCGCGCCTTGATCAAGGGTCAGCCCGTCAATCGGGAGCACGTCGCGGAGACCGGCCTGACCGTTGAGCAACTTCAGGAATTCGCAGACCGGATGAAGCAAGCTCGGTTCGGTGTCCTGTTTTTCGGCATGGGCCTGTCGATGACGCGGGGCAAGCACATGAACTCTGCGGCTCTGTTGACCCTGGCGGCCGAGCTGAACGCCTTCACGAAGTTCGTGGCCATGCCGATGCGCGGGCACGGCAATGTGACCGGCGCAGATGTCATCATGCGCTGGAGCACGGGCTACCCCTTTGGCGTCAACCTGGCACGTGGCTACCCACGCTTCAATCCAGGGGAGTTCTCGACCATTGACCTGCTCATCCGCGGAGACTCCGATGCCGCGCTGGTTCTGGGGGCAGACCCGGGGGCAACCATGCCGCAACCGGCCATCGACCACCTGACCCGCATCCCGACTATTGTCCTGGACCCCAAGGTGACCCACACGAGCCGGATTGCCCGCGTCCACATCACGACGGCTGCGACCGGCATCAGTGCACCCGGCACGGTCTACCGCATGGACGAGATCCCGCTGCCGCTGCGGCCGGCTCTGAAGTCGCCTTACCCGACCGATGAAGAAGTGATCCGGCGGATCCGGCGTGCCGTCGCGGCCAAGCCCCAATGGACACCACCGGCGGTGCCAAGTCTGCCGGCCGTCCCGCTTACCTTGGCCAGATGAGAGGGGAAGTGGAGTTGCACGCAAATTCCAGGCTGCGGGTAACGGGCGGGAAGGTTTATGACCCCGCCAACGGCGTCGATGGGCAGATTCGGGACATTTGTATCTGCGATGGCCGGATCGCCGCTGACGTGGAGGGGGGGCGCACAATCGACGCTACCGGGATGGTGGTCTTTCCCGGCGGCGTGGATGTTCACACTCATATCGCCGGCGCCGCACTGAACTTCGCGCGCGCCATGATCCCAGAAGACCACCGCCGCCATGCCCCATTTGTCCGTACGCCGGTACGCCGGGGCGGAATCGGAGGCGCCACGCCGACGACCTACATCACGGGCTATCTGTACGCCGGCCTGGGCTACACCACGGTCAATGAAGCCGCCGTCCCCATCCTGTCGGCCCGGCACACCCATGAAGAGCTGCGCGACACTCC